>JAPKZA010000035.1 GCA_026394015.1 Acidobacteriota bacterium | reverse complement strand
TCGGCGAAGCCATCGAGGCCGACGCGGTGGATCCAGCCGAGGGCGGTGGCTTTGGCTTCCTTGGGGTCGGCGGAGCCCATTATGGGACCGAGCATGATGTTGTCGAGGACGGTTTTCCAGGGGAGGAGGGCGTCCTGTTGGAACATGTAGCCGGCTTTGCGGTTGAGACCGTTCAGGGGCTCGCCGAAGATGTCGACGGTGCCTTGGGAGGGGGTCATGAGGCCGGCGGCCATGTTGAGGAGCGTTGACTTACCGCAGCCGCTGGGGCCGACGACGGAGAGGAAGCGACCGGCGTTGACTGCGAGGTTGATGCCTTGGACGGCGGTGTAACCGGGGAAGCTTTTGGTGATGTTATTGAAGCGCACGGCGGCGCTGGAGAGGGGACTCATTTGGGCTCCTGGGGGGGGCTCCTGGGGAATGATGGGGCCGGATCTTTTGAGGGGGGCGTTTTGGGCGCGGCTTGGCTTCGTCGCGGCGGGGGCGACGGGTGGGGGCAAGTTACAGCATCGGGGCACGAAAACGCGGAGAGGGGCGAATACGGGTCTCATGTAGAGGGCTTCAAGGATCTATCGGAATCGGGCTAGGGTAAGTTCCGAGACAGAATTAATGGATCGCAGTATCATACAACAAGTGGAGTGGCGGGGGGGGCTGCGGAATTGGCGATAGCAAAGCTAACAGACGGAGAGCGTCGAGTGGGGGCTTTGGCTGTGAATCCACGAGTCGGGGGATGGACGTCGTCACCGATTGACCCGTGACTTTGAAATCCAGAGTGGATACGACCCTGTCTTCTTTCTGTGTTCCCGGGCCGGTGCTTCTAGGTGGTGAGTTCGATGGCGGAGCAGGGGCCGAGGGGCGGGAGGGCTAGTTCGGTGCCTCCGTTGACGGGGGCGGGACTGTCCTCGTGTAGGGTGGGGTGAGGTCGTGGGCGAAGACGGAGCCGGCGTTGCGGAGGGATAGCGTGTCGTGGCGGCGGCACCGTGCCTCCGGGGTCCATGCGCTTTTCAAGACCACGCGAAAAGGGGAGACCGGCGCAAACAGACGTCGGGATCGATGGCAAGACCGCGCCAGCGCCTGATGGCTTCGCAGGCGAAATCGTCATCTAGGTGACCGTCACTGGCCGGCCTCACGGTCGCGAGCCCGTAGGGGCCGCAACCGGCCTCGCCTGATTGACGCCATTGACACTTTGACGGAGTAACCCCTTCAGGCTACGTTATGGGTATGACGATTCCCGTGACGCCAGAGACTGAGCGGCTCGCGGAGGGCGAGATTCATAGTGGACATTTCTCCTCAGTAGTCGAACTGATCGTGCAGGGAGTTCCCGTATGGCGGGAAAGGAGCCAGGTTGAGGGAGATATTGACGCGTCTCCCGAAGTCCGTCGCCGAGCTGTCGAGCGGATGTGCGAGCTTCGGGAAGAAGTTCGGATAGAACGTGACGGTTTGACCTTGCGTGAATTCGCTCCTCTCGGCCACCGCTACTAATACGGCGCTTCCTCTGAGCTTCTCGATTGGGTAGCGCTTCGGTATTCAAGGCTTGAGGAACGAACGAATATCCTTGAGTAAACGAAATAGGTGATAGGAATCGGTCGCACTCGCCAGAAAGTCATAACGCTCATAAAACGCTTTGGCCTCATCGTCTTTGGCATGGACGGTAAAGGCGCGAATTCCGGCGATGTCGGCGGCTTGTAGGGTGCGAGACATGGCATCCTTGAGCAAACCGGCACCGAGCCCTTTGCCCTGCCACGGGATGGCAATCGCGAGACGGGCCAGCAACATGATGGGGACAGGATGATGCGCGAGACCCTTTTTCAATCGCTCGGGGGCACCTTCGTACTCGACTTGGCCGACGACGAGGGTGTAGTAGCCGACGAGCTCTTCATCGGCAAGGGCACAGTAGGTTGGCGAGGCACCGGCCTGCTGGCTTTGCAGCGCATGGCGGATCAGAAAACGATTGAGGGCTTCTTTACCGCAATCAAAGTTTTCCACGGAGAAACCGCGTTGGAGCTTCTCAATGCGGAGCACTCCGCTCATTTCACTCTACGCTCGAAGACGCTGGGCTTGGTCAGAAGGGCTTTCAGCCGCGGTGCCGGGGAAGGGGGCGCATCGAGGGCGGCTTGAAAAGCGGCCCATTGCTGGGCGTCGAGTCCAAAGCGATGACGGTCGGGCAAGGTTTCCGCCGCGCGGGCTAGAGCACTCTCGAGCACAAACTCGCTCACTGAACGCCGGGTTGCTTGGGCGGCGGATTGCAGAGTCCGCTTGGCAGCGGGGGTCAACCGAAGGTCGAGCTTTTCGTTACGGGTCTCGATGGGCGGCATGCAGTAATTCTCC
>JAPKZA010000145.1 GCA_026394015.1 Acidobacteriota bacterium | reverse complement strand
CGGTCCGGCCGCCGTGCCGGCGCAGGCGGTCAGAGTGGGGTTGACTTGGAGGGGGAGTATCCAAGGTTCACCAACCGTGCCAGCGTTCGCAGGAGTGGCGGGAGGCGGAGGCGGAGGGGCGGCGGTGGGAACGACAGCGTCGGAGGGAGGCGCGGCGCTGTCTGGGACGCTCTTGGGAGTGACTAAGCCCGTGAGGGCGCTGGAGCCGTCGGCGAGCAGGCCGGTGGCCAAAAAGACGCCATGGTTGCGGTCCGGAAAGCCGGGGACTGGGAGGGGTTGGGCGATAGGCAGAGTGATCGGGCCACTCTTCCATTCCGTCGAGGCCCGGTTCAAGGAGAAGAGTGTGAGGGTGCTCCCGCTGACGACGCCGAGCCAGCCCAAATCCGTCGGTGTGCCCTCGCGAGACTTCGCGGAAAGAGCGAGCCTACTACCCAGCGGCGTTTTTCCCAGAGCGTTGCCGGATCGCTGCGCCGAGCGATGGTTGTTGACCGCCGATAGCCGGACCAGAATCTCCGGATCGCCGCCTTCCACCGGTGCGGCCAGCCAAGCCATCACCGACGCTTCTAAACTCTGGTTTTCGTAGCCGAGGACGGCTTCCTGCACGTCGGCATCGACGACAGAGAAGGGGACGGGGGCCGAGTCGACAGCTGCTTTCGTTTCGGGATCGAGAACGTGATGGAGGACGAGGGAGTAGTCGCCTTTGGGAAGGGGTTGGGTGAAACTCCAGAGGTCGAGCCAGGACTCGATTGTTCCGTTGGGTGGGACCGAGGTAAGGGTGGGCGGTTCGGGGTCCGGCTCGCCCATTTCTGCGCCGTATCGGGCGTAGAGGTCGGAGATCGTGAGTTCGAGCAGCCGCTCACCGGCTGGATTAAAGATCCGATAAACGGGCGTCCAGCGGTTGGAATCGAAGTCCGGCAGGTTGGCGGCTTCGTTGGCGGTGTTGGTGAGCAGTAAGTCGAACATCGCGCTCTGTTCGGGAAACAGGGCTCCGCCTGCGACGCGCGGTGTTACTTTGACCGTTACCTTGGGACTATCGGGCATGGACGGAGCTCCTAGAATACATCTGGATGATCCCAGTTACAGGGTAAAACGTCTTCCTTCCAGCCACGAATTTTGGCGAGGCATTTGGGGCAGAGATGATTCCGGGGACTTGTGGCGATGGTGATCGCGGTGCCGGTCGCGGCGGCCTTCCGCGGCACTGTGAAGTTGCCGCTGTTGTAGCCCATTAGGCAGTTCTGGTACTTATGATCGTGTTGTTTCCATGCGAAGTTGGTGACGCCGCCTGCCGCAAAATGGGAGAGGAGCAGGGAGTGGCCCATCTCGTGTTCGAAGGTGGTGTCCTGAGCCTCCAGGGAAAAGAAAAACGCTTGCCCGTTGCCTCGGCAATATCCGCCGATACCCAGGTTTTTCGCGTCAATACTGGCTCCATTCACCCCGTACCAGACGTCGCTCCAGTAGAGTTTCGGCCAGCGGAGGACACGCATGGCGGTCGGAGGATCCTCTTGGGGCATGATCGTATCCATGTATTCGTTCGCCAGCTTCTTGCATTCGCCCTTGACCCAGGCGTGGTATTCGGCCTTGGTTCCGCCGAAAGTAGAGACGGCTGGCGCGGTGCCCAGGCCGCTGTCGGCCGCGGTGGTGGTATTCGTGGTGTCATAAGCCTGGATACCGCCGGCCACGGCGTTGCCAACGGTCTGCGAATCGGTACCCTTGGGTTCGTTGTGGATGTACCAGGATGCGACGTTTCTGCGGTTTGCCGCAATTCCGGGCGGGAGAGCCCTGCGGTAGTGATCCCACTGGACAAACTCATTTTTGATATTCGTATCGCTGGCGATGTTATAGAACCCGGCCGTAGATTTTCCGTTAAAGAAACTGCGATAGTTTCCCAAATTGACGTCCTGGTGAGCCTCTTCGTTGGGCATGGCCATACTGCCGTCCGACTTCAGGGCGATCCACTCATTGAAGCCCTTCTCGGCTGCCGCATTAAGCCCGATGAAGTTCATCTTGCGGCCGGAAGCGGGGTGAGCGCGCCCGGCGGCCACGGGGTCATTCTCGCCGACGCCGGCGGAAAGCCCTCCTGATGCCAAGGGAGAAGGCAGTCGCCACGAGGCACTCAACGTGAGCATGCGCCAGACCGTCATGACGCCGCTGCGCCCTTTGGTGTGCCATGAAACCGGGCGGGGGTCGGCCGAGCCGAGATCGCGGTCGTAGGCGCATTCCTTGAGGCGAGCTTCGACGACGTACTTATCGCCGCCGATGTAAGAAGGGGAGAAGATAACGCCCGCAAGGCCTTTTTGATCGCCGTCGACGGTGGAGGCCTGGGAGACGACGCGCTCTCGTTTGGCGAGATCGGTCATCTTGTCGGGATCAAGATTGATGGTTTTTTGAGCGGTGTAGGGAAACTGGCCGGCCAGGGTGCCGGAGTAATCCTTGCGCAGGGTGCCGACCATATCGTCGGTGGGGACTTTGCCGCGGATGCCGCCGTAGTGCTCCGGACAGTTATCGCCAGGCGTATTACTTACCCAGTTCGTAACCGCCGGATGGCTGAGGCCGGCGTGGGGCTGACGAACGATCCAAACTTCGTCCTTCGCACGAGTAAGTCCTTTGCGGAATTTGATTTTCTTGTCGCTGATTTCGGCGTAGTCGAGTTTGATGCGTTTGGAGTTATCGGTGGTCGCGTCGTCGTCGCGTTCCATGCGGACGCCATTGAGAAAAACCGTGAGTTCTTTCTTTTCTTTGACGAAGGCAACTTCGGTATCGCCAACCTCTTCCTGCCCGTGGGAGGCGATTTCGAAGCGTTCCTGCCAATAAGTGATCACCGCTTTGCCGCTGTCATTGAACGGGTCGTCGTGGGTACCGCGTTTGACCTGCCACGCGGCCTTCTTATTGTATTTGCGTGCTTCGTCGTAGAGGGTGACAAGAGGGGTTCCCCCTGCTTCGTGCATCCACTTTTGGTAGGGATCTTCGACCAGGAGATCGAAGCGGGCGGGGCCGATGGCTTCTTTCTCGAAAAGCCCGTTCTTCTTTGCTTCCACGCTGGGCTCTCGGCTCGTCAGGCGGGCTTCGAACTCGAGAGGAATTTCTGGGCGTTTGTAGACGGCACCGTCAATGGTCCATTTGGTTTGGCCGGTGGTATAGGCGTCCGCGATGCGGTGGATCTTGGTGGCCCCAGCCACATTAGCTGGGTCGCCAGAGGCCGAAGAGCCTTGATTGAGGGAGTCGCTGATCTGGTTGTGGCGAAGGTTTTTGACGCGAATGCGGCCGATGCCGAGGCGATCCTTGGCGGCGGAAGCACCTTCGCCGCCCCCGGCCCAACCGGCGGCCACTTCGGGTTCCTTTTCGAGCGGGGTGCGCGACTTGTGCGCGTAGGCACCCTTTGCGGTGCGAGGTTCGACCACGAGGACTTCGTCGGGTTTGAGGACGTTGGTGACGGCACTCGGCAGATTCGCGGCCATGCGTACCAGGATGGTTTCGAACTTGATTTGGAACTGCTTTTCGACGAGATTGACGTTACCGGCGCCCTTGCCGAAGGGTTCCTTAACGCTGTCGGCGTCCGGGCCGATGATGACTTGGATCCGGTAGGGCGAGAACTCGGGGCTGATGTACTTGCCGCTCAGATGGCCGTGATTGGCTTTTCCGTCCCACGTGTCCCAGGTTTTTTCGCCGACGGCGGGATCGAAGTCTTCGAAGAAGAGGTGCTCGTCTTTGGGGTAGCGTTCGCCCCAGACGTAGATGCGGCCTTTCTTTGCCGCGGCACCGGGGTCGGTGATTTTGTACTTCAGCTCTAGCTTTTCCTGCTTGGGGACGAAGCAGGCGTCGAGGGAGACGATTTCGGTTTTAAAACCTTGGAGCGTGATTTCGGGGGATTCGAGTTTGGCGAGGACGGTTTGGTGCCCGTTTTTGACGGTGGGTTTTTCGCGGAGGAGGGCGTCGAATTTGATGGGAATATCGGTGGGGGTGGAAGACGGGGTCCACTTGGCTTTGGCTTCGCCGGGCTTGCCGTCGATCGAGTCGAGGGGGGTGTTCTCGCTACTGTGGCGAATCCGGAACTCGATCCATTGGTCGGCGGCGACGGTTGTGGTCGCACCGAGTTCGATTTCCTGGCCGGGAAGGGCGGACGCGGCACCCCATGTAGGGTCCTTGAGTTCGAGGGTTTGGATAATTAGTTTCGACAGGGGAGCACCGGTATAAAACGGGACTGATTAGGGTCAGTATACACGGGGGAACTCAGTTCTTGGCGGTGGACTTACGGATGCGATCGACGGTGATCTCGACGATCAAATCGAGGCCCTTTTTGCCGTAGGCGAGACTGGCGCGGGTGGGGTCTCCGGTAACACCGGTCTCGCTGGGTTGGCCGGCGTTGGCGAGTTTGTTTTTGCGGACGAGTTGGGGGTTGACCGCGAGCAGAAGGGCCGTGTCGGAGATGCCGGCGTGGGTGCCGATGGCGGCCTTGCTTTCGCCTTGGGCAGCGAGCCACTCCTCGAAGCCGTTGCCTCTGTAGTATTCGGGGATGAAGTGGACGCGGGTGGCGGAGCCGGCCCATTCTTTGTTGAGAAGGGCGGTGACGGCCTGCATGCCGGGCTGGTTGGGACCGCTATCACCGATGAAGACGATGTCTTTGAAGCCGTGCTGCTTGGCGCTCCGGGCGGTGGATTCGAGGACTTTGCGGAATACGTCGTCGGGGATGGTCAGGGTGCCGGGGAACTTCATGTGGCCGGTGGGCGGCGCGATTTCGCCTTCGGGGACATAGGCCATGACGGGGGCGACGAGGGCGTTGCCGAGCTTGCGGGCGATGCGGTCGGCGGTGTGGTGGATGCGGAAGTTGTGCTTGCCGAGGACCATGTGGGGGCCGTTTTGTTCGGTCCCGCCGGTGGGGATGATCAGGGTGGTCTTACCGGCCTTGAGGGAGTCGCGGACTTCCGTCCAGGTGAGTTCTTCGAGGAACACGGTGTCCGGCGTTTGGGCGAAGGCGGCGACGGCGAAGAGGAAGGCGGCGAGTTTCAGCATGAAGGGATTCTACGTCAAATTAAGGGCATGGACGAAGAAGGCGTAGTAGAGGGACGTTTCGCGAAGGGCGTCGTAGCGCCCGGATTTGCCGAAGTGGCCCGCTCCCATGTTGGTCTTGAGGAGAAGTAAATTGTCATTGGTGCGAAGTTCGCGGAGGCGGGCGGCCCACTTAGTCGGCTCCCAATATTGGACGCGAGGGTCGTTCAGGCCGCTGGTGATGAGTAAGTTAGGGTAGGCTTGGGAAGTTACATTGTCATAAGGCGAGTATGACTTCATGTAGTGGTAATAAGTTTCGTCGTGGGGGTCGCCCCACTCTTCGTACTCGCCGACAGTGAGGGGGAGCGTTTCGTCGAGCATGGTGGTGAGGACGTCGACGAAGGGGACGCCGGCGTGGGCGGCAGCGAAGAGATCGGGCCGCATGTTGAGGACCGCACCGATCAGGAGGCCGCCGGCGCTGCGGCCCTCGATCGCGAGATGGGCGGGCGAGGTGTAGCCACCCGCGATCAGGTGCTCGGCGGCGGCGATGAAATCGGTGAAGGTGTTCTTCTTCTCGAGGAATTTGCCGTGGTCGTACCAGGGGCGACCCATCTCCGAGCCGCCGCGGATCGTGGCGATCGCGTAGCCGAAGCCGCGATCGAGCAGGCTGAGGCGATCACTTTTGAAGACCGCTTCGATGTTGATTCCGTAGGAGCCGTAGCCATACAACAGAACGGGCGACTGGCCGTCTTTCTGGAAAAGACCGGTTTTGTAAACAAGGGCAATGGGGAGGCGGGTACCGTCGGGGGCGGTCGCCCAGAGCCGTTCGGTTGTGTAATCAGCCGGGTTATATCCGCCGAGGACCGGCTCTTGTTTGAGCTGGGTCAACTGGCGGGAGTTCATGTCGTAGTCGTAGACGGTGGTCGGAGTCGTCAGCGAGGTGTAGGCGTAGCGGAATAGATGGGTGTCGAAGTTAGGGTTGGACTGGGTACTGAGATGGTAGACGGGTTCGGGGACGGGGATGAGATGGGTTTGGTCGATGTTAATTTGGCGGAGGCCGTTTGTGCGCTCGTAAAGGACCAGATGCTCGGCGAATTCGGCGAAGTTCTCGAGGTAGATTTCGGGGCGGTGGGCGACGAGTTCGGACCATTCGCCGGGGGCGTTGACCGGGGCTTGGACGAGACGGAAGTTGGTGGCTTCCAGGTTCGTCCGGATGAGGAAGTTGCCGTTGCGATGGCCGACGGAGTATTCGACATCGGCACGGCGGGGAGCGATGAGAGTAAGTGGATCGAATGGGGAGTTCGCGGACAGGAAATGGACTTCGGAGCTGGTGGAGGAGTCGATGTGGAGGAAGATGATCTGTTCGTCGCGGGACTTATCGAGGCTGAGAAGGAACCGTTCGTCGGGTTCTTCGCAAACGAGGACGTCTTCCGGATTGCCGAGGGAGTGGCGCCAGACTTGGTAGGGGCGGAGGGTGACGGGGTCGAGTTTGGTGTAGAAGACGGTTTGGTTGTCGTTGGCCCAAACAAGGTCGGCGTGGGTATCGGGGATCGAATCGGGGAGGAGTTGGCCGGTGGTCAGATTGAGGAAGACGAGGGTGTATTTTTCGTCGCCGGCGTAGTCGGTGGAGTAGGCGAGGAGTAGGTGGTTGGGGCTGGCTTCGAAGACGCCGAGGCGGAAGTAGTCGTGGCCTGCGGCGAGGAGGTTGGCATCGAGGATGGTGTCGCCGCTGCGGCAGTAGATGGGATAGGCCAGGCCTTGTTCGGTGCGGACGTAGTAGTCCCAGCCGCCGCGGCGGACGGGGACGGAGGAGTCGGTTTCCTGGATGCGGCCGATGATTTCCGAGTAAAGCTGCTCCTGAAGGGGGAGGGTGGAGGCGAGGGCGGCGTCAGTGCGGGCGTTCTCGGCTTCGAGGTGGGCGATGACGGCGGGATTGGATTTTTCGCGGAAGCCGAAGTAGGGGTCGTGACGGCGGTCGCCGTGGAGTTCATGGATGACGGGGAGCATTAGCTTTTAGGGTAGAGGATATGGGTGGATTGCTGCCGGGCGTCGGGGGTTTGGGGGCGTGCGTCCGAGGAGGATTTGATGAACTTGTTGATTGAAAGGAATCGACTCGGGTAATGACTCGCTCACCCGATAGCCTGATCCCCTCTGACGCTGAGCAATCGGCGGCGGAGAAGCGGGATGACAAAGCCTCCACCTGTCGGTTGGGAGGCG
>JAPKZA010000121.1 GCA_026394015.1 Acidobacteriota bacterium | reverse complement strand
TCCCGGCGGCCATTCCAATGACGGACGCTTTGCCGGCGCGGGAGCGGTTGCTGCCGCAGATGCTGGGCGCGGCGGGCTATCAGGCCGCGCTGATCGGGAAGTGGCACCTGGGGAATATCGCGCAGGAATATCAGCCGCAGCGGCGGGGTTTCGATCTGCATTATGGGTTTTTGGGGGGACAAACGAGCTACTTTACCCACCAGGGCGCGGGTAACCGGGTGGACTGGTATCGGAACGGCGTCATCGTGAACGAAGAAGGCTACACGACCGACCTGCTGGCGGCGGAGAGCATCCGCTTCATCAAAGAACGGGACAAGGAACGGCCGTTCTTCCTGGACCTATCACTAAACGCTCCGCATACGCCGCTGGAAGCGCAAGAGGAGTATTTGGCGAAGTACGCGAGCATGGAAGATCGGGACCGGCGGACGTTTATGGCGATGGTGGAGGCGATGGACGCGGCGATTGGGAAAGTGGTGGGGGTATTGAAGGACGAAGGGATTGCGGACAACACACTGATTCTTTGGGTGAGCGACAACGGCGGGCAAACGAACATGAACGCGGGCGGCAGCAACGAGCCCTTGCGGGGGCAGAAGGGCGGGGCCTACGACGGGGGACTGCGAGTTCCGGCATTGGCTGTGTGGCCGGGGGTGTTGCCGCCGGGCCGGGTCCACAACCGGTTGTTTACGGTGCAGGACTGGGTGCCGACGCTGGCCGAGGCGGTCGGGTTCGACACGGGCGGGGTGGAGTTCGACGGGGTCAGCTTGTGGAAAGAGTTGCTGGGCGGTGAAGCAATCAAACGCGGGCCGGTGGTGCTGGGCGGAGGCGTTAACTCGGCGGTGTTCAGCGGGGAGTACAAGTTTGTCGAACAGGGGATGGGGCAGGGTGTCGTGCAGTCACTATTTCGGATCTTCGAAGACCCGAACGAGGAAAGAGACGTAAAAGGGGAGTATCCAGAGGTGGCGGCAGAGATGTTGGCGATTCTGCGGGCGCACCCTCGGGGAACAGCAGACAAGGCAGCTTAATTATGATCAAAAAGACTCGAACTGTTTTAGTGGTTGGATTACTGGGGCTGAGCGGTGCGATGAATAGTATCGCGCAGCCTCCGGGCATGCAGATGGGCGATGGCGTATGGTTACGCGACGCCTATTTCGGGGAGGTGGAGACGTTCGATTCCTGCCTGGCGCATCAGCCGGGGCAAGGGATGCACCACAATCACGTGCAGCCGATTTGTCTGCGGTTTACGCTGGGCGACAATGCGGAAATTGTCGGCACGGGCCGGACGGGCAACGTCTATCGGGAGAAGGCTGGGCCCTGGACGCATTCGCCAATTCTGGGATGGTCGCTCGACGGCTATCCGATTTATGGGCCTTACGGCTACAGCGATCCGAGGAGTGCGACGAGCGCGGTGAAGCGGATGCAGACGGGCTATCGGCTCAGGACGATGACGGGGCGGACGTCGCTACCGGACTGGGCGCTGGGCTATCATCCGAACGTTCCGCGACAGCTTCCGACGGCGCAGCAGGGTCCGGCGGTGAACGAGCGGTTTCCGTTGGGCCGGTACGTGGAAGACTACGAGTTTGTGGCGGGAATTGGTGATCTGGACCAGTTCAACGGCCGGACGACGGTGACGCCGGATTTCCCGAGTGGGACTTACGCGTATTTTGTGACGATTAAAGCGGACGGTTCGCCAGCGTTTCCTTACATTCAGGGCCTGCAGTACAACGGCACGGTGCGGCCGCAGGGAGGGCCGGGCGGCATGGTGACAGTGCCGAGCGATGCGGTGGACTACTTTAACAACGGCAGTTTTACGGGACCGCAGAATATGACCGATCCTCAGTTGAAGAGCTTGATTACCGGGAACGGGCAGACGGTGGCGCGGGCGCTGATTGCCTGGGACCCGTCGAGCGGGCCGCAGACGACTTGGCCGGGGGTGCAGCCGGCGGGCGCGCGGGCACCGTGAGGCGGGGTGACGACTCCGGCGGCGGCGGACATTTTGCGCATTCGCACTTCGCCGAGCACGGTTTACGTGAACTCGAATAACTTGCCGAGTTATGTGATCGGCCCGTGGTTTGCGGGCAGTATGAACGGCGGGGTGTTCATGAATTGGGCGGCGGCGGTGAACGCGTTGAACCAGATTCCGAGGATGCCGCAACCGGCGGCCACGAAGAGTAACACGGGCTTGGGGACGATCGGGGTTTGGGTAAACGGGGTGGCGATTTTTAATGCCGCCGATGGCGCCTCCTATCGCAATGCCTCGGGGGACGATGCCGGAGGGGGTATCGTGATGGCGAACGCGGTGAGCCGGTCGGCGGCGTCGTTAGAAGGCGGGCCGGTGACGCCGGGTTCGCTGGTGACGGCGTTTGCGCAGTTTGAGAGTAAGTTGGCGACTAGCACGGAAGCGGTGGCGAGCGCGAATTGGCCGACGACGCTGGGTGGTGCGACGGTGACGGTGATGGATGCGAGTGGCGCGGCGCTGCCGGCAGAGATTTCGTATGCATCGCCGAGGCAAGTGAACTACCGGGTGCCGGCTGGGGCGGCGACTGGCTTGGCGACGGTTCGCTTGACGGCTGGGGGCGTTACGGTGATGAGTGCGCTCAACATCGTGCCCGTTTATCCGAGTATCTTCAAGCAGAACCTGGAGAATCTGGCGGCGGCGCAAGTGGCCCGGATCCGGGACGGCCGGACGATTTATGAACCGGTGACGGGGCCGATTACGATTGGTCCGGCGGCGGAGCAGGCCACGCTGATCTTGTATGGCACGGGACTGAATTCGGCGAGTACGGCGACAGCGACGATCGGCGGCACTTCGGTGCCGGTGGCGTACGCGGGGCCGCAAGGGACGTTCCCGGGGCTGGACCAGATCAACATTCCGCTGGCGGCGAGTTTGATGGGAAGAGGCAAGGTGGAGATCGTGGTGACGGCGGGTCAAAAGCCGTCGAATCCGGTGCAGGTGACGATCCAATAGCGATTACCGGGTGGTTGTTTTGGAGTCGCGACCCAAGCCAAAACAACTTACTCTTGCTTCCAGTTAGTGAGTTGAGGCGATGGTTGTATCTCGGTGTTTGGTGCCGCGGGGGGATTTCTTCCGGCACCGCGCGTCAAGAATCGAGTAAACTTGTGCGGATCGCAGGTTATGCCTTTTCCCGCCGGAGACAAACTAGGTCCGTACGAAGTCCTGGGCCTGCTGGGCAAGGGCGGCATGGGCGAGGTGTATCGCGCGCGGGACTCGAAGCTGAATCGGGAGGTGGCGATCAAGGTGTTGCCCGCGGCGCTGGCGGGTGATGGGGATTATCTGGCTCGGTTTCAACGAGAAGGGTAGACGTTGGCGGCGTTGAACCATCCGAACATCGCTTCGATTTACGGGCTGGAAGCGAATGCGATTGTGATGGAGCTGGTAGAGGGGGAGACCTTGCGGGGGCCGTTGCCGGTGGCGGAGGCGGTGGCGGTGGCCAAGCAGATCGCCGAGGCTCTGGAGGCGGCGCATGAAAAGGGGATCGTGCATCGGGATTTGAAACCCGGGAATGTGAAGGTGACGCCGGAGGGCGTCGTGAAAGTATTGGATTTCGGGTTGGCCAAGGCGGTGGAGAGGTCGGTTGTTTCGGGGGCGGATTCGCCGACGTTGACGATGCGGGCGACCGAGGCGGGGTTGATCCTGGGGACGGCGGGGTACATGTCTCCGGAGCAGGCCGCCGGGAAGGCGGTGGATCGGCGGGCGGATATCTGGTCCTTTGGCGTCGTGTTGTATGAGTTACTGACGGGGAAGCGATTGTTCGATGGGGAGACGGTGACGCACACGCTGGCGGATGTGGTTGTAGCGCACCCGGTTTTCTGGACACAGCTTTGTTTACGCTGCGATGGCCTGCTGAAAGTACTCGCGCCGGACTTGAGTTGGCGAGCGGTACCCCAGTTTGGCGACGAGCCACTGCTCGTTGTACTTCTTGATAAAGTCCC
>JAPKZA010000022.1 GCA_026394015.1 Acidobacteriota bacterium | reverse complement strand
TCCTTGATCGGGGTGCTCGCCAGCATTGCCCGTCTCCGCTTCACCGGCAGGCCAAGACTAACATGCATTTTTCAACGACCCGGGCAAAAGGGGACATTTCTACTTTGCCAGCAGGGGGACATTTCTACTTTGCCTTGACACGCGGTGCCATCTGTCTTGACGAATCCGCCTCGTCGCGCTATAGTCAGCCGGTCCGCAGGGGAGACCGCATGAACCGTGTGCAACAGTACCGCGCCGAAAGGGTTCGACGGAACGTCTCCATTTTTGCGCGCCTGGCCGCCTTTGGCATCGGCAAACTGCTCGCCCTCCTGTTCGGCCTCAGCGTCGTTGTCGGGCTAGGCTCCGTGCATCTCATTCCCCTCGCGGTGAAGGCCGGCATCTCCCCGCCGGTGGCCGATAAACTGCCCTACGCCGGTTTCGTTGCCGGGGCCCTGATCGGACTGGCCGCCGCCATCTCCCGCGCCGTCATGGATGCGTTGCAGATCGGCCTCGCCATCCCTCTCGCCCTCATGGCCGTTCTCGGTTCTCTGCTCGCCGCCATTAGCAGCGCCCTTTGGGCAATCGCCTACATCGACTCGTTTCTCGTCGTCGCCGGGCTCATGGCGATCGTCGCTGTGGTCGCTTTCGCATTTGATAAACTCCTGAAGATTCCTCCGCATGACTCCTAGCCGCCTCGCGCTCACCGTCGCACTCCTTTGCCTCGCCGCCTGCGAACGCGAAGCCCCTCGCATCCTCAACCAACGCCGCGCCGCCGTCTCGGCCAAGCTCGATCGGGTCCAAACGCTGCGCGCCACCCTCGCCTCCGTTCCGCCCTTCAAAGAGCCGGGCCTTACCCTGGGCACGACCCCGCTCATCTTTACCGGCGGCCCCTCCGCCCCCCTCCCTACAGCCACGGTCGTCTACGAACAAGCCCTCACCGATCTGCGAGTTCTCAACGAGGACGGCCCCCACTACCGCATCCGCATCGGCCAGGCGCAACTGCTCGAAGACTGCGGCGAACTCCTCCGCCGCGGCGCCGATGACGCCGTCCCCGCCGTCGCCAAGGCCCGGCTCGACAGTTGTCTGAATATCGAATACGTATTCGTCCTCCGCACGCGCACCTTTAAGAACCACGATTTCCAGGGCGACGTCGTCGCGTTCTCGCTCGCCACTGGCCGCCCCATCGGCGGCTTTCCGATCGACTTCACTAGCGCCAGCCGTACCGATACGGTCACCTCCACCTCTTACACCACCACCCGTTCCCGCCGCGGCCGCGCTCCCGGCGTCACCAAAAACACCTCGACCCGCACCGTCAATACCGATTCCCAACAGGTCCGCTTCGATCTTGCCGACGCCATCGAAGCCGAAATCAAAGAGCTCGCCCCATCCGTCCAATGGCCCAAGTAGCCCACTACACTCTGTGTAGACGGTCTCTCTCCGCTCGGCCACCGCCGCCGGCGTCCCTCAAATCCTTGCCTATATCCAGGGCTTGACCGAGTACGAAAAACGGCTCTGGTGCCAACTTTTCGGGATGGGCGAAGATGAGGGAATGTCCCGATTCGTTCCCGTCGAAGAGTTGTTTGCAGGTCGCCATTTCGACGCCGAGATTGTGGTGTTGTGCGTTCGGTGGTACTTGAGTTTTAAACTGAGCTATCGGGATTTGGTCAGCATGATGAGCGAGCGCGGCATCAGCCTGGCGCACACGACGATTCTGCGATGTGTGCAGCATTACACGCCGGAATTCGAGAAGCGGTGGCAGCAGTACGTCCGCCCGGTGGGCGGCTCTTGGTGGATGAATGAGACCTACGTCAAGGTGCGCGGCGAATGGGTTTATCTGTACCGAGCCGTAGACAAAGCGGGAAAGACAGTGGACTTCCTTTTTGAGCCGACAGCGGAAGAGGGATCCCGCAAAGGTCTCCCATCAGCGCCACTCTGCCGAACATCTACAGGCTTGACTTCGATGTCAAGATGAGGACTACGCCATGAGCTGCGGCGGACCTTACTTCCGATATTGTGATGACATCCTGTTCCTACTCCCTCCAGGTGATTCGCAGCAACGAAATACAATTTGAAAGCACTGGTCTACACGGGAACTGTTTGCTCTATAGGGGACCCGGTTTTCTTGGACACAAGGTTGGCTTAATGATCGAGATCCAAGGAGACTAATAGGAATGGCAGAAGAGATGAAAGACACAATGGGTTCCGGGGCGGCGGGGGGA
>JAPKZA010000319.1 GCA_026394015.1 Acidobacteriota bacterium | reverse complement strand
CCTTGATCGGGGTGCTCGCCAGCATTGCCCGTCTCCGCTTCACCGGCAGGCCAAGACTAACATGCATTTTTCAACGACCCGGGCAAAAGGGGACATTTCTACTTTGCCAGCAGGGGGACATTTCTACTTTGCCTTGACAGGTACTTGACTGAGCCTTGGTGCCAAGGTACTATCGTCCCACTTATGTCAATCCCTCGATTCGCCACTACAACCTTCCTCCTGCTCCAGACCTCCCTCGCCCTCTCAGCCGCTGTCATCTATGACGGCGGCTGACCAAACGGCGATAACGGGTCAAACCTGTCAGGCCGCGTGGGAGCAATGCAGTTTACGCTGGCCAACGCGGCGACCTTGCAAGGCCTCGTGTTTTTCGGCGCGGCGGACGTGAGCAACGTGCCCTCTCAATTTGGCGGAACCATCGGCTTCCGTTTCCTCTCGAATAACGCGGGTGCCCCGGGGACAAGTCTGGCGCTGGGCAGCGACAGCTCGGTCCAATTGGTCAACAATGGAACCCAAAACTTGGGCACGGACGAGTATCGGTTCCTCGTGAATCTCGGGTCCATTCCGCTCGGTGCAGGCACTTATTGGCTGGCTATGCACGAAGGAGCCATGGGAACCGCCGCAGACGGCACTGCCATCTACTGGGACACTACCTCCTCTGCCCCAGTTGGTACGCCCATTGGAAAGAGCACCACCCAGCTTGATGGTTTGTCTGGCTATGCCAATACGAGCACCAACAGCGCATTCGCCTTCCAACTCCTCGATGCCCCTGCCTACAACGCCGTTCCCGAGCCCTCGACCTGGGTCCTCATGCTCAGCGCCGGCGGCTTCCTGCTCCTCCGCCGCCGTCGGTAACGCCTCGCTCTCCAGCCAGATAGAATGGAAGGCATGAAGCGTCTCCTCGCCTTTGTCTTCCTTCCCGTCCTCCTCCTCGCCGACGGTGCCTCCGGCCTCTCCTGGAAAACCCCCGCCGCCTGGAAAGCCCTCCCGGAGCGCCCCATGCGGGCCGCCACCTACTCCGTCCCCGGCACCCCCGAAGCCGGCGAATGCGCCGTCTTCTACTTCGGCCCCGGCCAGGGCGGTGGCGTCGAAGCCAACATCACCCGTTGGGAAGGCCAATTCCCTACCAAATCCGGAGCCACGAAGCGCACCGCCGGTACTGTCGCCGGCCATAAGATCACCTACCTCGATCTCTCCGGAACCTACGCCTGGTCCCCCTCCCCCATGTCTCCCGACAAGGTCATGAAGCCCGACTACCGCATGCTCGGTGCCATCGTCGAAGCCCCTCAAGGTTCCGTCTTCTTCAAATTCACTGGCCCCGCCAAAGTCGTCGCCGCCCAGGAAGCCGCTTTCAAAGCCATGATCCAAGGAATCACCAAATGACCTCCCGCCGCCTCTTCCTTGCCTCCGCCTCTTCCGCCCTCGCCGCCCAAGCCGCCGAATGGCCTCAATGGCGCGGCCTCGCCCGCGACGGCAAGTCCGCTGAATCCGGCCTCCTGAAGCAATGGCCCGCCAGCGGCCCGAAAGTCCTCTGGACCGCCACCGGCCTCGGCGAAGGCTACTCTTCTTACTCCATCGCCGCCGGCAAACTCTACACCCAGGGCCAACAAGGCAAAACCGAATTCGTCATCGCCCTCGACGCCAACACCGGCAAAAAACTCTGGCAAACCCCCGCCGGCGGCAGTTACAACGAAAGCCGCGGCAACGGCCCCCGCGGCACTCCCACCATCGACGGCCAAATGCTATACAGCATGTCCGCCGACGGCACCCTCTCCGTCCTCAACAAAGCCGACGGCAAAAAACAGTGGGAACAAAACGTCGTCGATAAATTCGGCGCCCATGTCATCCACTGGGGCATGAGCGAGTCGCCTCTCATCGACGGCCCCCAGGTCATCGTCCAGCCCGGCGGCCGCGGCGCCTCCGTCGTCGCCCTCGATAAAACCAACGGCAAAGTCATCTGGAAGTCCGGCTCCGACCCCGCCGGTTACGCCTCCGCCATCGCCTTCGATTTCGGCGGCATCCGCAACGTCGTCACCTTCACGGGCGAAGGCGTCGTCGGCTTTAACGGGGCCACCGGCGAACAGCTCTGGCGCTACGACAAAGTCGCCAACCGCACTGCCAACATCTCGACGCCTCTGTTCACGAACGGCCATCTCTTTGTCAGTTCCGACTACGGCACCGGCTGCGCCCTGCTCAAGCTCAACGCCGCCGCCGGCAAGGTCAAAGCCGAAGAGGTTTACTTCAACCGCGACATGAAGAATCACTACTGCTCCAGCGTCCTCGTCGGCGAGCACGTCTATGGCTTCTCCTCGAGCGTTCTCACTTGTATGAAGCTCATGACCGGCGAAGTCGCCTGGCGCGACCGCAGCGTCGGCAAAGGCCAACTCATCTTCGCTGACGGCATGCTCTACCTGCAGGGCGAAGGCGGCGTCCTCGCCCTCGCCGAAGCCACCCCGGCTGCTTACAAGGAGACCGCCCGCCACTCGATCGGCCGCGGCGACTACCCCGTCTGGACCCTCCCCGTCATCTCCGACCGCCGACTCTTCATTCGCGATCAGGACAAACTAACCTGCTTCGCCCTGACTTAGTAATCCACTCGCACCAAAAACAACCCCCGACCCGGTACGGTGTTTCCCGCCCGTGCCCGGTCCGGGTTCTCGAGTAACTCCACTAACCCCGCTCCCGTCAAGTTACCCCGGCCCACTTCAATCAACGTCCCCACCAAGTTCCGCACCATGTGCTTCAAAAAACCGCTCCCGTGCACCCGATAAACCAACAACGCCCCGTCTTCGCTTAACTCCGACCCGAAAATCCGCCGCACCTTCGATCGGCCCAACGCGTCCTTGGCATCCGCCGCCGCAAACGTCGAAAAGTCGTGCTCCCCGCACAGCAAAGGCGCTGCCGCCCGCATCGCCGCCACGTCCAGCGGAAACGGGTGATGGTGTACATACCGTGCTAAAAACGGCGGACACAACTCCTCCCGCCAAATCCGATACTCGTAATGCTTTCCCCGCGCCGAAAAGCGCGGATGAAACTCCAGCGGAACCTCCTCCACCCCTACAATCCGCACCGCCGCCGGAAGCAGCCGATTCAACGCCCGCTGCAAGTTCTCCACCGGAATCGGGTTCGTCGTCGTAAACGCCGCCACCTGGGCCAACGCATGCACCCCCGCGTCGGTCCGCCCGCTCCCCTGAATCGACACCGCCACCTTCGTCGCCTTCCACAACGCCCCTTCGATCAAACTCTGAATCGTCTCCTGCCCCGGCTGCACCTGCCAACCCGCGTACTCGCTCCCGTCGTAGGCAATCGTCAGCCGGATCCGCCGCAGCTCAGCCGACATTCCGCGATCCCGGCTTCGTCACCGGCAAACCCTGCTTACACAACGGACAGTTCTCCGGCCCATACGCCGTCACCTGCAACGTCGCCAGCGCAATCCGCTTCACGCCCAAATCCACCTGCCCCCCGCTCCGGTCGATAATCGAACCCGCCGCCAAGACCTCAACCCCGGCATCCACCAAAATCTCGATCACCTCCCGCAAACTCCCCCCGGTCGTGATCACATCTTCCACCACCACCGCCGTCTCGCCTTTGTGAATCTCAAACCCCCTCCGCAACGCCATCTGGCCCGTCGAATCTCGCTCGGTAAACAAAAACCGGGCCCCCATCGCCCGCGCCACTTCATGGCCAATGATCAATCCCCCAATGGCCGGACTCACGACGATATCGATCTTCCGTCCGTCGGTCAGCTTCCCAAAGGCCCGCCCCAACCCCACGCCGAAGTCGAAGGCATGCGTCGGGTGCTGCAAAACCTTTGCGCACTGTAAATATTCCGGGCTGTGCAGCCCGCTCGTCAATCGAAAGTGCCCCTTTAAATACGCACCGGTTGCTTCGAAAATCGCCAAAACAGGATCAGACATTCCCGATCAGGATAGCAGGACCAGCCCCCCATTCCCAAACGTCCCAATATCGAACATGGAACATCCATAAGTCTTGCGTTAACATATAGATATTTCCTGGAACAACGGCCCTGTAGAGATCGTCTTCCCCAATACCCCTATCACGAACCTCATGATTTCAATCAGACGTCCGCTCAGCCTTTTCTGCGCCCTGCTTATGGTCAGCCCGGCAGCCCTTCCGCAACAGTCGAAACAGTCCGGCTCCTCCACCGGAAACTGGTGGCAAGGGCGCCTCACCGAGCCGTACTCCTGGCGCGACGTCGCCCCCATTAACGTCAGCAACTCCAATCGGTTAGATCAGTTGCTCCGCGCCGGAAAACTCTACCTTTCCCTCCAGGACGTCATCGCCCTTGCTCTCGAGAACAATCTCGATATCGAACTCCAGCGCTACGGCCCGAAAATCTCCCAGGCCGATCTAGACCGCGCCAACTCCGGCGGGGCTGTCCGCGCCGCCCAAAACAACATCAATAGCGGCACCACCGGCGGTGGCGGCGGCGGAATCGTCAGCGGCATTCAAAGCTCCAGCCAAGGCGTCGGCTCGGTCAGCACCGGGTCCGGCCTAAACGTCCAAAACCTCGACCCCGTATTCACTTCCAACCTCCAGTTCGCCAAACAAACCCAGCCCCAGACCACTCTCTTCAACACCGGTACCAGCTCGTTGATTTCCCAACGCACTAACTCCCAGTTCGGCATCAACAAGGCCTTTCTTACCGGCACCAGCGTCAGCATGGGCTTCAATAATTTCTTCTCGGACCAAAACTCCGGTCGTCTCGACTTCAACCCATCCAAAACCGTAAACGCAAATATTCAGGTCCAACAGCGCCTCCTGCAAGGCTTCGGCTTCGCCGTCAACAACCGGAATATCCGCATCGCCCGCAACAACTACAAGGTTTCCGAACTCGTCTTCAAGCAACAGGTGATCGCCACCGTCGCCAGCGTTATCGGCCTCTACTGGGACCTCGTAGCCGCCAATGAAGATGTCGTCGTCAAGCGCCAGGCTCTCGCCCTGAACCAAAAACTCTACGACGACAACAAGAAACAGGTCGAAATCGGAACCCTCGCCCCGATCGAAATCATCCGCGCGGAAGCCGAAGTCGCCCGCAGCCAGCAGGAATTGACGATCTCGGAAACCAACCTCCTCCAGCAGGAAACAGTGCTCAAGAACGCACTCTCCCGCACCGGCGTTGCCAACCCCGCTCTGGCCGATTCCCGCATCATCGCCACCGACAAAATCCGCATTCCCGAAAACGAACCAGTCCAGCCGATCCAGGATCTCGTCAATAAGGCCATGGACTTCCGCCCGGAAGTCGAGCAGTCCCGCATCAATATTGAAAGTTCGAAAATCGGCCTCGTCGGCACCAAGAACGCCCTCAAACCCACTGTGGACGCCTTCGGTACCTTCCAGAACAATGGCCTCTCCGGCACGCTGAACGCGTTGCCCGTTCCGCCGGTTCCCGGTGCGACCAACGTCAACCCCATCAACCGGAACCCCGCCGCCGTCGACGGCTACTTCCTCGGCGGATACGGTACCGCCCTCTCCCAGGTCTTCCGCCGCAACTTCCCCGACTACTCCTTCGGCGTGACCCTGAATATTCCCCTCCGTAACCGCGGAGCCCAAGCCGACATGCTCCGCGAACAACTCGCCGTCCGGCAGAGTGAGGTTCGCCTCCAGCAGCAGTTGAATCAGGTCCGCGTCGACGTCCAAAATGCGGTCATCAGTCTCCAGCAGGCCCGTGCCCGCCATCAGACATCCGTCAAGAACCGTGTCCTCCAGGAACAGACCCTCGATGCGGAACAGAAGAAGTACGCCCTCGGTGCCTCGACAATTTTCTTCGTCATCCAGGCCCAGCGCGACCTTACCTCGGCTCAGGCCAACGAAGTCGCCGCCCTCAGCGCCTACGCCCGCGCCCGCAACGACCTCGAGCGGTCCACCGGCCAAACCCTCGTTGCCAATAGCATCGAGATGGAAGAAGCCCTCAAAGGCACCGTCTCGAAGGCCCCCAGCACCGTCCCTGGCGTCCAGTAGTCACGTGTGCCATTTCGGGATTCCCGAAATGGCACGTTTTCCCAATTTTGCACGGTCCCACTAGTACTTCAGGCAATATATTCCTAGGTGTATTGCCACCTCGGGGCAGAAATAGCTCGTTTTTGCTCTCGTCTGAGTTTGGCCACTGGCTTGCTTTAGGTATTCCCGTGATGAAACCAGTTAAGGCTCAGGCGAAAATGGTTGTTCCTGCCTTTCCCCCCCAAGTTCGGCCCCCCAAAAGCAGTTACCCCCTTATTTCCTCAACTATCCCTGCCCAACCGATTCGCCCGAGCCTTTAGTCTGGGATCATCAACGGAACTCAAGCGGTTCCGGTAGTGTACACTCCCGTTGTAAACCTTAACAGCCCGCACATGGATTCGTCCAAGAGCGGGCTGTTTTTTTTATGTGGAAACCCTTCCGTCCTGCCGATAGAGAAAAGTATGAACGAACTCGGCTTTCAACTCAGCTTGATGCATCTGAACCATTCCACGACGTTGGAGGAGGTTGCCGTAGTGCGCGAAGTAGACCACCTCGAGGAGAGTTTAAAGGCGATGGAGCAGTTGGCGGCGGTCAACCCTTCTTAAGCTCGGGGCTTGTTCAGCAGGAGTGATTGTCCGCACCCTCTCAAGGTGTCCAGCCTGGCCACCCGCGGCCCCGCCATGCTGATCACCGTTAGGGGCACCCCAAACACCTCCGTCTCCCGGTGCCCGCCCAAAATCAGATTGATGCCTAGCTCTTTAGCCTTCACCTCCGTAGGATAGTCCGCCTCCCCTG
>JAPKZA010000281.1 GCA_026394015.1 Acidobacteriota bacterium | reverse complement strand
GCCCACGGGCAATCTTCTTGGACAGGAGACAGTAACCCGAAAAACTAGACCTCAACTTTCCGAACTCAATTCCAACGGCTTAAGACCCATGTTTACAACACGTGTCGCCCGTTCTCGAGTTGTTTCGGACAGCAGTGATTAGAAGTAGAGGATCATCGGCTGTTGGTTTGTAAGCGGAACCAAGCGGCTTGAAGAGTTTCTTTCTGTTTCTTGGGTGGTCTGTTGCGGTATGGGGACAATCGCTGATTGTGGGGATCCCGAGCAGCGATGTGGCGCCGAAGGGCGAGTTTGCGTTGGCGCATGAGTCGCAGGGGAACGTTTTTGAGAGCGGGGGCTATTGGAATAGCTTCACGTTTGCGACGTATGGGTTGGGGAAGGGGTGGGAGTTGGCGTCGAGCTTGTATGGGCTTTCGCGGCCTACGAGTCCGGAGTTGGCTTTGGGGATGGGGTTCAAGAAGCGCTATTTGGTGCGCGGGGAGTGGGCGAAGCGGCACGAGGTAACGGTGGCGGGCGGGGCGATGGTGCCGGTGTCGTTTCGGGGGAACGGGGTGGGGCTGTGGGCGTATGGGTTGGCGAGCGTGCGGGTTCCACGAACGCGGACGCGGCTGACGGCGGGACCGAGTTGGGGAACGCGGCAGATTTTTGGGCGGACGGTGACGAAGGCGATGGTGGGGGTGGAGCAGCCGTTGACGAAGAAGGTGTCGTTGGTGGCGGATTGGTTTACGGGGACGCACGACTTAGCGGCGGCGATTTTTGGGGTGAGCTATCAGCCGCGGCCGGACTTGTTGATTATTACCGGGTGGAAGGCGGCGAACAATGCGGGGAGTGGGAAGCCGGCGATGATGTTAGAGGTCGCCTACATTTTTGGCCACAAGAAGACGCATTAGCGGTAGGATGCTGTTATGTTTCTGAAAGTGGGAGCGGCGTTGCTTTTGTTGGCGGCCGTTGCGGGCGGGGGGCAGGACGTGGATTTGCCGTTGCGGTTGGAGCGGGTGGGAGAGTTGGGATGGCGGGCGGTGATGCGGAACGCGGGGCGCGGGGAGCGGGTGTTTCTGTTGCACGAGGGATTACAGCCTTGCGAGCTGGTATTAGAGGCTGTGGGGAAGGGGTCGGTGGACCGGCTCGATTGGAGAACTGTGATGACGATGGACGGGACGGCGTCTGCGAAGTTTTTTAAGAGTGTTCCGGCAGGGGGCGAAGTGGTGATGGCGGAGGGTACGTTTGTGAAGCAGGAAGGGGGGTATGGGATGAAGTGGGGGACTTTCGAATTTCGGGATTTGGCGCCGGGACGGTATACGGCTGCGGCGAGATTTCAATCCGTGGCTTGGCACCGGGTGGACCAGCCGAAGAACATCTGGTTGGGAACGGTGAGTTCCCAACCAGTTTCGTTTGCGTTGCGTTAGAAGTTCAGGCGGAGCATGAACTGGAGTTGGCGGGAGGTGCCGGTGCCGGTGGCACCGTCGTTGGCGGTGGTTAGAATGCGGCCGACGGTGGGCGTCGAGATGTTGTTGACCGGGTTGCCGAACTGGGCTCGGTTGAACAGGTTGAACATTTCGGTGCGGAAATCGAGCGCGAAGCGTTCGGTGACGCGGAACTGCTTGGCGATACCGAGGTCAGCTTGCCAGAGGCCGGGACCCCGGAAGCGGTTGCGGCCGGAGTTCCCGTAGGTGCCGGCGGCGGGGATGCCGAAGGCGGCCGGGTTCAGCCACAGGTTGGCGGTGGGGTTTGCGACGTAGGGGTCTCCGCCGAGGTAGTTGGCGCGCTGGGTTTGGGTTTGGCCTGAGGGGACGACGGTGGCGGCGCGGTTGACGAGGACCGTGAACGGCCGGCCGGTGCGGGTCGTGAAGATGCCGCTGAGGTCCCAGCCGCCGTACCAGCGCTTGCGGGCGAAGGGAAGCTGGTAGACGGTGTTGGCGGTGAAGGTGTGGCGGATGTCGTAATCGGCATCGCCTTTGTCACAGGCGCGGCAGGCGACGTCCTGAATCTGGCCGCCTTCGCCGGAGCCGGCGTTGTCGGAGATGGCGTGGCCCCACATGTACTGCGCCTGGAAGAGGAGGCCCTTCGAGAAGGAGCGGTTCAGAGAAGACTGGAGGCCGTGGAAGCTGGTGTTGCCGTCGAAGCGTTTTTCGTCGATCTGGTTGAAGGTGGCGAGGGGTCGGCGACGGGTGATGGGGTCGAACGTGTTGACGTAAGTTCGGGTGAGCTGATTGCGGCCGACGTTGCCGACGTAGGCGACTTGGCCGACGAGGCTGAAGGCGAGTTGCTGCTGGATGGAGAGGGTCCACTGCATGGACTCTGGTTCCTTGCGGTCGCGCTGGACACTGCGGGGGGTTTGACCCTGGGCGCGGAGTTGACCGAGGAACGGGGTGGGGGGGAAGCTGAGGCCGGGCGCGTCGGCGGCGGAGAGGGAGAGATTCTCCGGGAGGCTGTCGATGGCGGCGGTGACGTCGTCATTCTGGCCGGGGCCGATGTAGCGGCCGAAGCCGGTGCGGATGACGGTGCGGCCCTTGAGGGCTTTGGGGGAGTAGGCCAGCGAGATGCGGGGCTGGATGTTGTCGCGGTCCGGGAAGAACCAGGGGGTTCCGGGGGCACAGAAGCCTTGGCAGCGAACAAAATCGAAGACGCGGCCGCGACCGACGACATCCTTCGAGACGGTGTAGTACTCGTAGCGGAGGCCGAGGTTGAGGGTGAGTTGGGGGCTGAAGCGGATTTCGTCCTGGGCGTAGACGGAATAGAACGTGCGGCGGACACCGACGGTATCGAGGCGGGCGCTGAGGGTGACGCGGTCGAGAGCGTTGCGCTGGAAGGCGTCGAGGCTGGCGAAGGCGAGGGAGGTGGCGGTGCCGTTGCCGACGTTGAGGTGGATGCGGCGGATTTCGCCACCGAGTTTAATGGTGTGGCGACCGCGAATCCAGGAGAGGTTGTCGACGATGGAGTAAGTGCTGGGCTTCTCGATGATGTAGCTGGTGGCTTGCGTTGTGCTGAAGCCGGGGATGGCGATGCCTTCCGGGAGGCGCCCGACGTCGTTGCGGGTGAGGGCGGAACGGTTAAAGCCTAGCTTCGTTTCGTTAATGAGGCGGGTGCTCCAGATCTGCTGCCACTGGGTGGTGACGTTGGTGGGGCGGATGTTGGAGTCGCGGGTTTCGAGCAGACCGTTGCGGATTTCGCTGATGAGGCCGTCGGTCATGGCGAGGCGGAAGAACAGGCTGTGTTTGTCGTTGATGCGCTGGACGATGCGCGCCATGCCGCTGTGTTCGTTGCGCCGTTCCGGGGTGGTGGCGAAGAGGCGATCGACGTTGGCGTTGGGCCCGGGGGCGTTGCCGACGGGGAAGGCGTTGATGATGCCGCGGAGGGCCTGGGGCGTCGCGGCGCGGAAGGTGGCGCTGGGGACGAGGCCGTCAACGCGGGAGATGCTGAGGCGCTGGAGGAGACCTTCGTAGTTAGCGAAGAAGAACGTCCGGTTCTTGACGATGGGACCGCCGAGGTTGGCGCCGAACTGGTTCAGGCGGAAGGGCGCGGGATTGGGGCCATCAAAGGGGCGGCGCGCATCGAGGGCGCTGTTGCGGAAGAATTCGTAGGTCGAGCCGTGGAACTGGTTGGTACCGGTTTTGGAGACGAGGTTGATTTGGGCACCGCCGCCGACGCCGCCTTCGGCGGTGAAGGGGAGGGAGTTGACGCGGAACTCGGCGATGGAGTCGGTCGAGATCACGAGACGGAGGTTGCCTTCCTGACGGGGGTCTTTGATGCCGGTGGCATCGACGCCGTCGAAGGTCCAATTGTTGTCATCGCGGGGGCGGCCGAAGAAGCGGATGGAGTTTTGGTTGCCTTCGCCGACGTTGACGGCTCCGGGAGCGAGGGCCATGAGGGAGGCCCAGTGGCGACCGTTGAGGGGGATGTTTTTGATCTGCTGTTCGCCGATGACGGAGCCGATTTCGGCGTTCGTCTGTTCGAGCGGGGTGGCGGCGGCGTTGACTTCGATGGCCGAGGCGACGGCACCGACTTGGAGTTGGGCGTCGAGGACGCGGGATTGGCCGACGCCGAGGACTACGGAATCGAACTTAGCGGTGGAGAAGCCGTTGAGAGATACGGAGACGGTATAAGTACCGATGGGGAGGCCGGGTAATTGGTAAGAACCGTTGGCGGCGGACTTGACTTCGCGTTTGAAGCCGTTGGTGGGGGATTCAAGGGCGATGGAGGCGCTGGCGAGGACAGCGCCGGAAGGATCCGTGACGACGCCCGAGAGAGTGGCGCGGTCGACCTGGGCGAGTAAGCCCAGATGAGTAAGCACAAGTACAGCGAGTAAGCGATAGATTGGAAGCATCTGGCCCCAGTGTAGGTGGCGAAGGGTTACAGTTCGATGTCAGTCAGGTGACAAAGCTTTGACGGTTTCGAGGAGGGCGGCGGTGATACGGAGGGCGACGGCTTTCCCTTTCTCGCCGACTTCACCGACGGGGCCAACGCAACTGGGGCAGCCGGATTCGCAGGGGCAGGCGGCGATGAGGTCGGCGGCGGTTTGGACGAGGCGGGCTTGTTGGCGGAAGAGGGGTTCGCTGCCGCCCATGCCGCCGGGATAGTTGTCGTAGAGATAGAGATTGGGTTCCCATTCGCGGAGGCCGCCGGTCGCGTCTTCGGTGAGGGTGACGGAGAGGTCGCGCGGGTCGCACATGAGGAGCAGGGCGGCGACGGCGCGGAGTGCGTTGCCGAGGCCGACGAGGCCGTTTTGCTTCTCGGTGGGGGTGAATTCGGAGAAGCGGGCGAGGAAGACGGCGGGGAAATGGAGCCAGAAGGAGGTGGTGTGCATTTCCTGTTCGGGCATGGAGAGGTTGCCGGCGCCGATGTTCTCAAGGGTGTAGAATTTCACCTTCTTGAAGCCGACGATTTGGCGGTTGACGCGGACTTCGCCCCAGCGGGCGTGGTCGAGGGTGGCGAATTCGGTGAGGATTTTGACCTGGGTGTAGTCGATCGCGTCGGTGAAGTAGTCGCATTCGACGGCGCGGACGTAGGCTTTGCGGCCGACGTAGTCGAATTTCTCGACTTGGAACTGGCGGGCGTCGTGGAGATAGATGGCTTTTTCGTGGAGCGTGGTGAGGGCGGAGGGGAAGTCGACTTCGGCGATGACCTGATTCTGGCGGGTGACATCGATGACGATGAAGTTGTCGCTGGTGACGGCGCGGAGGGAGACGGCGTCGGCGGGATAGGTGTCGGAGGTCCAGTGCCAGGTTTCGCCGGAGTGGTGGAGGAGGCCTAACTCTTCGAGAAAGCGGCAGAGTTCGGGGGTTTCGAGGGTGCCGAATTTTTCGCCGTCGCGGATGGGGAGTTCGAAGGCGGCGCACTTCATGTGGCTGAGAAGGATTTCGAGGTTGTTGGGGTTGATGTGGGCTGATTCGGGGGGGCGCCCGAAGAAGTACTCCGGGTGTTCGACGATGTATTGATCGAGGGGGGCGCTGGAGGCGACGAGAACGGCCATGGAGAGGCGGCCGCGGCGGCCGGCGCGACCGGCGCGCTGCCAGGTGGAGGCGACGGTGCCGGGGTAGCCGGCCATGACGATGGCGTCGAGGGAGCCGATGTCGACGCCGAGTTCGAGGGCGTTGGTGGCGACGACGCCTTTGACTTCGCCGCTGCGGATTTGGCGTTCGATTTCGCGGCGTTCGCGGGGGAGGTAGCCGCCGCGGTAGCCGCTGATTTTGCCGCGAAGGGCGGGGAGCTTTTCGGCGGCGTCCTTTAGGTAGGTGGTGAGGACCTCGGTGGCGAGGCGGTTGTTGGTGAAGACGAGGGTTTGCTGGCCGCGGTCGAGGAATTCGAGGGCGATGCGGCGGGTTTCATGGAGGTAGCTGCGGCGGATGCCGAGTTCGCGGTTGACGACGGGGGGGTTGTAGAAGACGAAGTATTTTTCGGATTGGGGGGCGCCGTTTTGATCGACGAGGGAGAAGGGTTGCTCGCAGAGGGCTTCGGCGAGTTCGCGGGGGTTGGCGATGGTGGCGGAGCAGCAGACGAATTGGGGGGTGGAGCCGTAGAATTCGCAGATGCGGCGGAGGCGGCGGAGGATGTTGCCGAGGTGGGAGCCGTAGACGCCGCGGTAGTAATGGAGTTCGTCGATGACGAAGTAGCGGAGGTTTTCGAAGGCCTTGGCCCACTTGGTGTGATGGGGGAGGATGCCGCTATGGAGCATGTCCGGATTCGTGAAGACGACGTTGGCGCGTTCGCGAATGGCGCGGCGGGCGTCGGAGGGTGTGTCGCCGTCGTAGGTGAAGGCTTTGATGGGGAGGCCCATGGCGTCGACGGTTTTCTGGAATTCCTGGAGTTGGTCTTCGGCGAGGGCCTTGGTGGGGAAGAGGTACATGGCTCGGGCGCCGGGTTCGAGGACTAGGCGGTTGAGCACGGGGAGGTTGTAGCAGAGGGTTTTGCCGGAGGCGGTGGGGGTGACGACGACGACGTTGCGGCCGGCTTCGACGTGGGAGAAGGCTTCGGCTTGATGGGAATAGAGTTCGCGGATGCCGCGTTTGACGAGGGCTTGGGAGAGTTCGGGGGCGACGGATTCCGGGATGGGGGCGACGACCGGATCCTTGGCAAGCTGGTGCTGAATCGAACGGATGGGGGAGTTTTCGGCCTCCATCCACTCCTGAAAACGAACCACCGCCCCGTCGAGGCCCGTAGGGCGGTTGAGGGAGGCGGTGGGATCAGGAAAGCCTAAGGTTAGATTCATGGGGGGTGGTTTCGCTTAAGTTTCGCCGAAACCGTGCCCCAACACAAGTGGGTTATTTGGTACGAATGAATTCGTAGCGCTCGAGGGTAGCCGCGATGGCGAACGGCCGACGGCCGGTGGCTTGGTCGGAGGCGCGGACGCCTTGGCTACGGATGACTTTCCCCATACAGCGGAGTCGGACGGATGCGCCTGAGGCAGCGCTGGGAAGCGTGACCAGGTATTCAATGGGATCGCCAATCGGCATTTCAGCTTCCGACGTAAAGAGTACGCCGCCGGAGCTCATGTTGCGCGTCTCGCCCGCTCGCGAGACAGGCTCGCTCCCGGTGCGTACCAGTTCGACGGGCAACTGGATTTCGAATCTTCTAGTTTTGCGTTGTTCGCTCACGACATCTACAGACTAAGGCTAATGACCTAGAGCGGTCAATAGACCTAGGCCCATCACCTTACTACTTTCCTCCCAGTACTTGTATAGGATTTCCCCTAGGAGGCGATAGGATCTGCGGTTGGTGGCTCGGTTGGTACACTGGAAAGAGGCTTCTTTTTGCGCGCAATTCTTCGTATCGCTTCCGGAATCGGGCTGGTCATCCTGGGTGTCATTGGGATCATTCTGCCTGTGATGCCGGGGTGGATTTTTTTGATTCCGGGGCTGGTTATTTTGGCGGACTACTATCCGCCGATCAAGCGGCTGGTGGATTGGGCGAAGGCGAAGATGGAGAAGGTGAGGGGCACATGATCGACCGGATCACGGTACACGGGGCTCGTCAGCACAATTTGCAGAACGTGAGCGTGGAGATTCCCCGGAATACTCTTACGGTAATTACGGGACTTTCTGGTAGCGGGAAGAGTTCGTTGGCTTTCGATACGATCTACGCCGAGGGTCAGCGGCGGTATGTGGAGACGCTGTCGCCCTATGCGCGGCAGTTTTTGGACCAGATGGAGCGGCCGGAGGTGGACTCGATTGATGGTTTGTCGCCGGCGATTTCGATTGAGCAGAAGACGACGAATCGGAGTCCGCGGTCGACGGTGGGGACAGTAACGGAGATTTACGACTACCTGCGGCTGCTGTATAGCTCGATTGGGGTGCCGCATTGTCCGAACTGTGGGGTGCCGATTTCGGCGCAGTCGACGACGCAGATTCTTGAGCAGATTATGCAGTTCAAGACGGAGGAGCGGGTGATGATCATGGCTCCGGTGGTGCGGGGTCGGAAGGGCGAGTATAAGAAAGATCTGGAAAAATATCTCCGTCAGGGGTTTGTGCGGGCGCGGGTGGATGGGGAGTTGCGTTCGCTGGATGAGGACATCCCGCTGGATAAGCGAAAGAACCACTCGATTGAGGTGGTGGTGGACCGGTTGCTGGTGCAGCCGGGAAGTGAGAAGCGGCTGGAGGCTTCGATTGAGACGGCGATGAAGCTGGCCGATGGGTTGGTGATCGTTGCGATTGTGAACGGCGAAGAGCGGATGTATTCGAAGAAGCTGGCCTGTCCGGAGTGTGGGCTGAGTGTGCCGTTGCCGGAGCCGCGTAGTTTTTCGTTTAACAGTCCGTTTGGGGCTTGTTCGGCTTGTAACGGGTTGGGATCGAAGTGGAGTTTTGATCCGGATAAGGTGATGCTGGATCCGGGTCGACCGCTGCTGGAAGGGGGGTTGGGGGCGGCATCGGGGACGTCTGTGATGAACCACCGGTTGGAAGAGGTGGCGAAGCGGCTGAAGATTGATTTGGCGAAGCCGTTTGATCAGTTGCCGGCGGCAACGCAGAAGTTATTACTGTATGGCGGGGATAAATTTCCGGGCATCTTAAAGATTCTCGATGGGATTTATGCGAGCGCGGGGCCGGGTTACGTTGAGTTACTGATGCAGTATATGTCGCCGACGTTGTGCGTGGAGTGCAAAGGCTTGCGGCTGAAGCCGGCGTCGCTGGCGGTTCGAGTGAAGAATATTTCGATTGCCGAGTTGAGTGCGATGCCGGTGGGGCGGGCACTGGAGGCCGCACGGGCATGGAGTTTCGGCGAGCGGGAGACGCTGATCGCGGGGAGACTGCGGGAGGAGATTCAGAACCGGTTGGAGTTTTTGCTGGCGGTGGGGCTAGACTATTTGAGCTTGCACCGTTCGGCGGCGACGCTTTCCGGGGGGGAGGCGCAACGGATTCGGTTGGCGACGCAGATTGGGTCGAAGCTGCGCGGGGTTTTATATGTGCTGGATGAGCCGTCGATTGGGTTGCACCCGCGGGATAACGAACGTCTGCTGGAAACGTTGTTCAAACTACGGGACTTAGGCAACACGGTGCTGGTGGTGGAGCACGACGAGGACACGATTCGGCGGGCGGATTACGTGATCGACCTGGGCCCCGGGGCGGGTCGGTTGGGCGGGTTTGTGGTGGCGGCGGGGACGGCGAAGCAGGTGGAGCGGAACAAGGCTTCGAAGACCGGGCAGTATTTGAGCGGGAAGCGGTCGATTCCGGTGCCGTCGGTGCGGCGGCCGGGGAACGGGAAGCGGATCGTGGTGGAAGGGGCGACCGAGCACAACCTGAAGGATGTGACGCTGGAGATTCCGCTGGGGACGTTGACGGTAATCACGGGAGTTAGTGGGTCGGGTAAGTCGACGCTGATTAACGATATTTTGTATCGGGCGTTGGCGAAAGAAGTGTATGGGTCGCGGGCGGAGCCGGGAGCGCATAAGCGGATTCTGGGTTTTGAGCATATCGACAAAGTGATTGAGATTGATCAATCGCCGATTGGGCGCACGCCGCGTTCGAACCCGGCGACGTACACCGGGTTATTTGCGCCGATCCGCGACTTATTCGCAATGTTACCGGATTCGAAGGAGCGGGGTTACAAGCCGGGCCGGTTCAGTTTCAACGTGAAGGGTGGCCGGTGCGAGGCTTGCCAGGGCGACGGGCTGAAGCGGATCGAGATGAATTTTCTGCCGGATGTGTACGTTACGTGCGATGTTTGCCGGGGGAAGCGGTACAACTCCGAGACGTTGGCGGTGAAGTACAAGAATTATTCGATTGCGGATGTGCTGGCGGCGACGGTGGAGCAGGCGCTGCCGATTCTGGAGAATATCCCGACGATCAATGTGAAGTTGCAGACGTTGAACGATGTGGGGCTGGGGTATATCCACCTGGGGCAATCGTCGACGACGCTGTCGGGCGGCGAGGCGCAGCGGATCAAGCTGGCCAAAGAGTTGAGTAAGCGGCAGACTGGGCGGACGCTTTATATTTTGGATGAACCGACGACGGGGTTGCATTTTGAGGACGTCCAGCGGTTGTTGGATGTGCTGAACAAGCTCGTGGATTTGGGGAATACCGTGGTGATTATTGAGCACCACTTGGACATTATGAAATCGGCGGATTGGATTGTGGATATGGGTCCGGAGGGCGGGGAGCGGGGCGGTACGGTGGTGGTGGCGGGGACTCCGGAGCAGGTGATTCGCAACAAGAAGAGCTATACGGCGCGGGCGCTGGAGAGGATTTTGAAACCGTGATGGAGAACACCGAGCCGTCGCCCTTTTGGGGCTGGACCGATATTGTGATTGCCTTGGGGGCGATGCTGCCGGCGGTGCTGGTGTCGGGCGGGGCCGTGTTTTTGGTGTACTGGTTGGTGGGCGTGAAGCCGGTGTCGAAGGACATCGCGATGCCGTCGCAACTGCTGTTTTATGGGCTTTGGGTGTTGCTGTTATGGGGGGCGTTTCGGTGGCGGCACGGGAAGCCGCTCTTTGCGGGTCTGGGGTTTGGGCTGCCGGAGAACTATTGGCGTTTCCTCGTCTACGGTCCCGCGTTGACGGTTTTTGTGGGGGTGGCGGGGTCTGTTTTGAAAGCGAAGGAGGTGAAGATGCCTCTGATCGATGAGCTTTTGGCGGACCCGGTGCAACGAGTGTTGTTTTTTGTCTTTGCGGTGACGTTTGGGCCGGTGTGCGAAGAGCTTTTCTTTCGGGGGCTGGTGCTTCCGGTGGCGGTTCGCAGTTTGGGCAAAGTGGCGGCTTTGGTTTTGACGAGTGTGCCGTTTGCGCTGATCCACGGGCCGCAGTATTCGTGGAGTTGGCAGCATTTGTTGCTGTTGACGGTGGCGGGATTGGTTTTTGGTGTGCTCCGGTTGCAGTCCGGCACGGCGGCGGCGACGCTGACCCACTGCACTTATAATCTTGCGATGTTTGGAGGCTTTTTCCTAAATGGTCGAAACAATTGAATGGACTGTGGATGGGGTTGTGATGATCGATCAGACGCGGTTGCCGCGGGAGACTGTGTTTGTCACCTGCCGGACGTATCTGGAGGTGGCGGACGCGATCAAGACGATGATCATTCGCGGGGCACCGGCGATTGGCGTGGCGGCGGCGATGGGGGTGGCGATTGGGGTGGAGCGCAGCGATGACGACTTTGAACTGATCTGTTCGACGCTGGCGGCGACGCGGCCGACGGCGGTGAACTTGTTTTGGGGCATTGACCGGATGCGTCGATTGCATGCGAGTTTGGCGGGGCAGGGCCGGGCCGAGATGGTAGCGGCGATGGTGACCGAAGCGAAGTTGGTTAAAGATGAAGACGTCGCGATCTGCATGGCGATTGGGGCGCATGGGGCGGCGCTGGTGCCGGACCATAAGACGGTTTTGACGCATTGCAACGCGGGGGCGTTGGCGACGGCGGGGTATGGGACGGCGTTGGGCGTGATCCGGGCGGCGGTGGCGGCGGGGAAGACGATCGACGTATTTGCCGATGAGACGCGGCCGTTTCTGCAGGGTGCTCGGCTGACGGCGTGGGAGTTGCAGCAGGACGGGATTCCGACGACGCTGATTACCGACAACATGGCGGGGCATTTTTTGAAGTCTGGTCGGATTGGGTGCGTCGTGGTGGGGGCGGACCGGATTGCGGCGAATGGGGACGTGGCGAACAAGATCGGGACGTATAGCGTGGCGGTGTTGGCGAAGGAGAACGGGGTGCCGTTTTATGTAGCCGCGCCGATTTCGACACTCGACTTGACGTTGACGGATGGGAGCTTGATTCCGATTGAGGAGCGAGCGGCGAAGGAGGTAACGGAGGTGTATGGGGTTCCGGTGGCTCCGGAGGGGATTGCGGTTTTGAACCCGGCTTTTGACGTGACGCCGCATCGGTACGTGATGGGGATTATTACGGAGAAGGGCGTGGCGTACCCACCGTTCACGGAGTCCTTACGAGAGCTTGCAAAGAGTTAGTTGTCTTGATCGCATTTTTGGGCGGTGCTTCGGCGGCTGAGCTTGCGCTGTCGTTGGAGCACCGCCTGACAAGTGTGGTGATTCAGTTTCGCAATACGACGGCTGCGCCGATGACGTTTGCGGTGGGCGGTCGGACGGGTTTGGGTTCTCTCTACAATCTTGAATTTGCGGGCGTTCGGGCGGATGGAAAGGCGTGCAAGGTGATCGACACGACCGTGGGACATGTCGCGGGCTAACTGGAGCCGATTGTTCTGCGGATCGGGGCGGGATCGACGGAGAGTGTATCGATTGAACGGAAACACTTGATCTGCCTGCCTTCCGGGGATTGGACCAAGCTTCAGGCCACGTTCACGGCGACGGCCGCGAGCAACAAGTGGGCGGGGGTTCCGACGGGGTGGACGGGTACGGCGACGAGTCGGTAAGTCTCTCGTCCTCTTTCAAAGCGGGAAACGTCGGGATGGATTCAGGCCCTGCCGTCCTTGCTATGCTTTTTCAGGAGAAGTCTGAGCACGGTTTCCGGCCGATGGAAGTTAGTTTTCTTGAGTTTTTCGATCGCCTGACAGAAATCAACAATCCCATGTTCCGCAGCTAAATCGAGAATGCCGAGAGTGCCTGTGACGCGCAAGCCTCGGCTGCGAGCTACGCGACAGCCATCGCGCTCATCCATCAGCAATAAGTCGGCATGAAGGGACTCCGCCAGAGCAATAGCGGCGGTCTCTCCTTCATCGAGGCCGGACACACGGGGCAGGACGGTGGTGTCGTGGATCTCGAGCCATGCGGGTGGGGCGGCAATCCAGCGCCGCACTGGTAAAGGAGCACGCATCGCGGATAGCTCGGCCTGTACTGCTTTCGGCAGGGCGACTCTTTCAAACATGCGCGGCAGTAGGTCGACGTGGCCAATCAGGACCAAATAGTTTATGGGCCCTGTATCCGCAATCCCCGACTTCACGGGTTAGAATCCAAGTTCCTTGAGAGCCTGCCGTTCGCGCTCGAAATCTTCCATCGTGTACTCCTCGTACACACCGTGCGACTTGAAGAAGCCATCGAGTTCGATCCGCTCCAGGCCGAGCATTTTGCGGAGTTCCACCTTGGTGATGCGCCCCTCCCGAAACTCTTCAAGGGCGAAGTTTTCCAGGGTCCGGCGCGACAGATCGACCCCCGACGCGGTGACTCGGTTGGCGATCTCGTCTGGAATTTGAACCGTGACTTCCATACTGTCACCGTACCCCGGAGCGAAGGGAGAGTCAAGAACGCGAAAGGCCCCGAACTTTCGTCCGGGGCCTTTCGTTTGCCGTGATGGCAGGGTTTGGTTAGTAGTCCATCCCGCCGCCGCCGTGGTCATGACCACCGGGAGCCGGAGCGGACTTCTTCTCGGGGATCTCGCAGATCATCGCTTCGGTGGTCAGCATGAGGGCGCTGATCGAAGCGGCGTTCTGGAGGGCCGAACGGGTGACCTTCGCGGGGTCAATGACGCCCGCGGCGATCAAGTCTTCGTATTCGCCGCTGGCCGCGTTGAAGCCGAAGTTGGGGTTGGAGTTCTCGCGAACTTTCCCAATGATGATCGCGCCTTCAAAGCCGGCGTTGCCGGAGATCTGACGGATCGGCTCTTCGCAAGCGCGACGGATGATGTTGACACCGATCTGCTCGTCGCCGGGGACCTGCAAATTCTCGAGTGCCAGAGCGGAGCGGAGCAGGGCGATACCGCCGCCAGGAACGATGCCCTCTTCAACGGCTGCACGGGTGGCGTGCAGCGCGTCTTCGACGCGGGCCTTCTTTTCCTTCATTTCGGTTTCGGTAGCCGCGCCGACCTTGATCACCGCGACGCCGCCCGCGAGCTTGGCCAGGCGTTCCTGGAGCTTCTCACGGTCGTAGTCGGACGTCGTGTCTTCGATCTGGGTACGAAGCTGCTTGACGCGGCCTTCGATGCCCTTCACTTCGCCGCCGCCATCAATGATGGTCGTGTTGTCTTTGTCGATCGTGACGCGCTTGGCGCGGCCCAGATCTTCGAGACGGACGCCTTCGAGCTTGATCCCGATGTCTTCCATGATGGCTTTGCCGCCGGTCAGGATCGAGATGTCTTCGAGCATCGCCTTCCGACGGTCGCCGAAGCCGGGGGCCTTGACGGCCGCGCAGTTCAGAGTGCCACGGAGCTTGTTGACGACGAGGGTAGCGAGGGCTTCGCCTTCCACTTCCTCAGCAATGATGAGGAGCGGACGGCCGCCACGGGCAACCTGTTCGAGTACGGGCAGCAGGTCCTTCATGTTGGAGATCTTCTTCTCATAGATGAGAATGTAGGGATCTTCCATCACGACTTCCATGCGGTCGGCGTCGGTGACGAAGTAGGGGCTGAGGTAGCCGCGGTCGAACTGCATGCCTTCGACGGTCTGGAGTTCGGTGACCATGGTCTTCGACTCTTCCACCGTGATGACGCCGTCCTTGCCGACTTTCTTCATCGCTTCCGCAATGATGGTGCCGATGGTGGAGTCGCCGTTGGCGGAGATGGTGCCGACCTGAGCGATCTTCTCGTCGTTGGCGACTTTCGTCGACATCGCCTTGACTTCGCCGATGCAGACTTCGACAGCCTTCTCGATGCCGCGCTTCAGGGCCATCGGGTTGGCGCCGGCAGCAACTGCCTTCACGCCTTCGCGATAGATGGCCTGGGCCAGGATGGTGGCGGTGGTGGTGCCGTCGCCGGCGATGTCGGAGGTCTTCGAAGCGACCTCACGGACCATCTGGGCGCCCATGTTCTCGAGCGGGTTGGCCAACTCGATTTCCTTGGCAACCGTCACGCCGTCTTTGGTGATGGTCGGGCCACCAAACTTTTTCTCGAGGACCACGTTCCGGCCCTTCGGGCCGAGGGTCACTTTCACAGCATCAGCGAGCTGATTGACGCCGCGCAGGATCGCCTGGCGACTATTTTCCGAATAAACAATCTGTTTTGCAGCCATGTGATTTATAACCTCTACCGGTTCTTACTTCGCGAGCACGCCGAGGACTTCATCCTCGCGCATGATCATGTATTCGATGCCATCGACCTTGATCTCACTGCCGGAATACTTTCCGAACAGGATGCGGTCGCCAGCTACTAGCTCCATCGGAGCAATCTTGCCATCATCAAGGCGCTTGCCATTGCCGACGGCGACCACTTCCCCTTCTTGGGGCTTTTCTTTGGCGCTGTCCGGGATGATGATGCCGTTCAGGACGGTTTCTTTCTCTTCAATGCGTTTCACGACGATACGGTCGTGGAGCGGACGGATGTTCATGTTTATCTCCTGCGGTACTTCGTCCCAATTATTAGCACACTCGGGGCAGGAGTGACAAGCTTTTCCTTTAAGTTACTGAAAACAAGGCTTTAAATCTTTTATTAAACTTAAGCAATGCTAGGGCCAACGTGAGTATCTGACAGAGCCGCGCGCAGATTTACTTAACCCCTCCGCAGTGATAGGATGGCAGCATCATGGCCCATCTCGATTTGCCCGCCCTCCGCCAGCTTGTAGACACGGGGGCCGTTGATACGGTCGTTGCGGGCTTTACCGATCACTATGGTCGCTTGATGGGGAAGCGCTTTGATGCGCATTTCTTTCTCGATGAGGTTGCCATCAGCGGAACGCACGCCTGCAACTACCTGCTGACGACGGACGCCGAGATGCAGCCGACGCCGGGCTACCGGTTCGCCAACTGGGAGCTTGGTTACGGTGACTTCCATATGGTGCCGGTGTTGACGACGCTGCGGTTGATTTCCTGGCAGCCGCGGACCGTTTTTGTCCACTGCGACGTGGACCATGTGAGCGTGGCACCGCGGTCCATTCTGAAGAAGCAGTTGGCGGTGGCGCAGGCGGCGGGGTACAACCCGATGGCGGCTTCCGAGTTGGAATACTACGCTTATCGCCAGACCTATCGCGCCGCGCATGAGCAGGACTACGCGAAGCTCGAACCGCTGAGTTGGTATCTGGAAGACTACAATTTGCTGCAGGGCTCGCGGGAGGAGTTTTACACCGCCGCGGTACGGCGACATTTGCGCGATTCGGGGATTCCGGTGGAGAACTCGAAGGGCGAGTGGGGCTTGGGCCAGCATGAGGTGAACGTTCGGTACGGCCCGATTCTGGAGATGGCGGATAACCATAGCCTGTTCAAGCAGTGTTTGAAAGAGATCGCCGAGCAGTCCGGGATCAGCGTGACGTTTATGGCCAAGCCGCATCATGGGCAGGCGGGGTCGAGCTGCCATATTCATTTGAGTTTGGCGCAGTTTCAGGACATTCATTCCGATTCGTTTCGGCACTTTCTGGGCGGCTGGATTGCGCATGCGCCGGAGATGATGGTCTTCTACGCGCCGACGGTAAATTCGTATAAGCGTTACGAGGATTTGTCGTGGGCGCCGACGCGACTGGCCTGGAGCCAGGACAATCGGACGGCGGGGTTTCGGGTGGTGGGCAGCGGGCCTAGCCTGCGGATTGAGTGCCGGATCCCCGGGGCGGATGCGAACCCTTATCTGGCGTTTGCGGCGTCGCTGGCTTCCGGCTTGGATGGCATTGCGAACAAGATTGAACCGCCGGCGGTTTTTCTGGGCGACGTTTACGCGTCGCGGACGCTGCCGCGGGTTCCCTATTCGCTGCGCGAGGCGACCGATTTATTTGAAAATAGCGCGTTTGCCAAGCGTGTGCTGGGGGCCGAGGTGGTGGAGCACTACGCCCATTTCTACCGGAACGAGCAAAAGGCTTTCGATACGGTCGTGACCGACTGGGAACGGCGCCGGTACTTTGAGAAGATCTAAAGACATGGATAGACTCAAAGATCAAGTTGCCCTGATCACCGGGGCCGGCAGTGGAATAGGCAAAGAGACGGCGCTGCTCTTTCTGGCGGAGGGTGCCTCCGTGGTCGCCGTTGATTTGCATGGCGATGCAGTGGCGGCAATTCCCGGGGTTCATGCCGTGCAGGCCGATGTTTCGAAGGCCGCCGATTGCGAACGGATGGTGGCCGAGGCGGAGGCGAAATACGGCAAATTGACCGTGATGTTCAACAACGCCGGCATTTCTCATGCCGACGATGATGACGCGATAAATACGACCGAGGCTGTTTGGGATCTGACCTTTGCCGTAAACGTGAAGGGCGTCTTTTTCGGATGTAAATACGGCATTCCGGCGTTGCGCCGGGCGGGGGGCGGGTCGATCATCAACACGGCTTCGTTCGTTGCCTTGCTGGGTGCGGCGACGCCGCAGCTTGCCTATACGGCGAGTAAGGGTGCGGTGCTTTCGATGTCCCGCGAGTTGGCCGCGATCCACGCGCGGGAGAACATCCGGGTGAACGCGCTCTGCCCTGGTCCTCTGCAGACCGAGTTGCTGATGAAGTATTTGAATACGGAAGAGAAGAAGCAGCGGCGGCTGGTGCACATTCCGATGGGGCGTTTTGGCCAAGCGAAGGAGATCGCCAAGGCCGCGCTTTACCTGGCTTCGGACGATTCGTCGTTTGTCACCGGCACCGAGTTTCTGGTGGACGGCGGGATTACGGCTGCCTACACGACACCGCTATGAGGCAGCGGACGATCTCTCCGGTGGACGGGTCGGTATACGCCGAGCGTCCGTTAACGACGGATTTTGAGGCCCTGCTTGCGCCGCCGCCGCAGCTGCCTTTGGCCGAGCGCATTGCGATCTGCGAAAAACTGGTGACGCAGTTCGAGGCCGAGGCGGACGCGATTGGCCACGAACTGACGGCGCAAATGGGCCGACCGATTCGGTATACGCCGAACGAGATTCGACGGGGCTTTGCGGAGCGGGCGCGGCACATGATTTCGCTGGCTCCGCAGTGCCTGGCGGACATTCCGGCGGCGGCGGGATTCATTCGGAAAGTGCCGGTGGGGATCGTCTTCACGATCGCGCCGTGGAACTATCCGTATCTTTGCGCGGTGAACTCCGTCGTGCCCGCGATTCTGGCCGGTAATGCGGTGCTCTTTAAGGCTTCGGCGCAGACGCCGCTGGTGGCGGAGCGGTTTGCGGCGGCGCTTCCACCGGAGGTGTTTCGCTACGCTCACGCGTCTCATGCGGACGTTTTGAAGCTGGTGGCCGATCGGCGGATTGGGTTCGTTTCGTTCACCGGCTCGGTGGCCGGGGGGCGGGCGATCGAGGCGGCGGCGCGGGTGCCGTTGGCGCTGGAGTTGGGCGGGAAGGACCCGGCCTATGTTCGGGCGGACGCTGACTTGGCCCATGCCGTCGAGAACCTCGTCGATGGGGCGATGTTCAACTCCGGCCAATCTTGCTGCGGGGTCGAGCGGATTTACGTGGATCGGGCGGTGTATGCCGAGTTCGTCGAGCGGGCGGTGGCTTTGACGAAGGAGTACGTGCTGGGCAATCCCTTTGAGGCCGCGACGACGCTGGGCCCGATGGTGCGGCCGGCGGCGGCGGACTTTGTCCGGGCACAAGTGGCTGAGGCGATCGCGCAGGGCGCGGTGGCTCATCTCGACATGCTAGACCCCGGTGGGTCTTATCTGCCGCCGCAGATTCTTACGGGTGTCAACCATTCCATGCGGGTGATGACGGAGGAGACGTTCGGGCCGGTCGTAGGCATCATGCCGGTCGATTCCGAGGCGGAGGCGATCCGGCTGATGAATGATAGCGCCTATGGCCTAACGGCCAGCATCTGGACCAAAGATCAGGCCGCCGCACTCCGCATTGGCGACCAGATTGAGACCGGTACCGTTTTGCACAATCGCTGCGACTATCTTGCCCCTTCGCTGGCCTGGACAGGGGTGAAGGACTCTGGCCGCGGCGTAGCCCTGAGCGTTCTGGGCTTTGATCAACTTACCCGTCCGAAATCCTTTCTCCTATGATCCTTACTCTGCTTGCCTTCGTCCTGACTTCGGAGACGCTCCTCGACTGGCGGACTCCCAACCTTCCCCAAATTTCGCCGGACGGGCAGCGGATCGTCTACACGCTAGAGACCGCGGACCGCTACACGGACAGTTTCGTGAATACGCTTTGGATGGTGTCGACGGACGGGAAAGATCACCGGCCGATCACGGCCGGTCGGTTGCCGCGATGGTCTCCGGATGGCTCGAAGCTGGCGTATTTGAAGCAGTCGCAGATTTGGGTTCGGTGGATGGATACGGGCGCGGAGGCGCGGATTACGGATCTGGAAACGCCGCCGACGGCGATGAGTTGGTCGCCGGACGGGACGCAGTTAGCGTTTTTGCGCCGGGTGCCGGGGACACCGGAGTGGAGCATCAAGATGCCGAAGGCTCCGGAGGGGGCCAAGTGGGCGGAGCCGCCGACGGTGGCGACGCGGCTGAAGTGGCGGTCGGACGGAATCGGCGGGGCGGGGCTGATTCCGAACGGGTTTACGCAGCTTTTTGTCGTGCCGGTGACGGGCGGGACGCCGCGCCGGATTTCTACGGGGGACTTCAACCACGGCGGCGAGCCTGCGTGGACGCCTGACGGCCAGCAGATTTACGTGCACGCCGCGCGGAGCGGGAACGCCGACCATGAGCTTTACCCGGATGATATTTGGGCGTTCACCGTGGCGACGGGAGCGGCGAAGCAGATCACCAAGGGCAATGGCCCGGAGCTTAACCCGAGCGTATCGCCGGACGGGAAGCTGATCGCGTGGACCGGTTTCGTCGACAAGGGAAATGCGGCGCACATCACTTCGCTATGGGTGGCGAATTTAGACGGGACGAACGCGCGGCGGTTGGCGCAGGGGTTGGACCGGAATGTCAGCACGCCGGAATGGAGCGGCAACGGTTTGGTGGCCGTGGTGGAAGACGGCGGCACGAGCGCCGTTTACTCGTTCGGGATCGACGGGAACTATAAGGCGCTGACCGACGGCAAGCTGCGCTTGGCGACGGCTTATGCGAACGCGGAGCAGATGACGGTGGCTCGTGATGGTCGGATTGCGATTACGGGTTCGAGCCCGCTGCAGCCGAAGGAGATTTTCGTACTGGGACCGGGGGGATTGAAGAAGCTGACGGATACGAATGGTAGCTTGTTGGCGGCGCACAAGATTGGCGCGGTGGAGGAGATCAAGTACAAGAGCTTCGACGGCAAGATGGTGCAGGGTTGGATCATCAAGCCGCCTGATTTTGATCCTTCGAAGAAGTACCCGCTGATTTTGGATATTCACGGTGGGCCGTACGCGATGTACGGGATTGAGTTCAATCATCAGATGCAGATCTACGCGGCGAAGGGATACGTGGTGCTGTATACGAATCCGCGTGGTTCGACCGGATACGGCGAGGAGTTTGCGAATATCATCCATGGGAACTACCCGGGTGACGATTATCAAGACCTGATGGCCGGGGTGGACGCGGTGGTGGCGAAGGGCTATATCGACCCGAAGAAGCTGTGCGTGACCGGTGGCAGCGGCGGGGGCATTTTGACGGCTTGGATTGTGACGAAGACCGATCGGTTCGTGGCGGCCGTTTCGCAGTATCCGGTGATCAACTGGTTTACGCAGGCGGGGGCATCGGACATCGGGCTGACGACGGCGCGATGGATGAAGGCGCTGCCGTGGGAGAACCCAAAGAGCTACATGGACCATTCGCCGCTCTTCTTTGCCGATAAGGTGAAGACGCCGACGATGCTGATTACGGGCGAAGAGGATTGGCGGACCCCGATTGCGCAGAGCGAGGAGTTCTACTTTGCGTTAAAGGCACGGAAAGTGGATACGGTGCTGGTGAGGGTGCCGCGGGAGCCGCATGGCATCCGGGGAGCGTTCCCGAGCCACCGGATCGCGAAGATCGAACATATTCTGGGCTGGTTTGAGAAGTACGTTACTTCGCCGGGGCCACGGTCCGGTCCTTCTTCAACTGGGCGGTAATCTTCGCGGCGGTCTTCCGGACTTGGGGGGGCGAGCTGTCTTTCGGCTGCCCCTCCGTGGACCAGATCACATTGCCGGTGGAGCGTTGTACGAGAAAGATGCTGCCGCGACCACGGCCCCAGGAGCTTTGGCCGGCACGGGCCATCTTCGTCGCTTCGGCGGCCTTGGCGGCATCCTTGCTTTCCTTCTCTTTAGTTTTTTCGTCCTTTTTGGCTTCGGCGGCGGGATCTGGCTTGGGCGGTTCCGGTTTTGGATCGTAGAGTTCGTGCATCTTGCGCTCGAGCGCCTCGCCGACTTTGTCGGTGAGGACGGCGTCGGCCTTCAGGGGATCGGTGACGACTTGCACGACGCCTTCGCTGGTGAGACGGCTGGCCAGGAACTGGTCGAGGCCGCTCGTCATCGGGAGCAGGTAGACGGCTTTGACCTCCCGAACGGCCGGATCAGCGGCCCAGAGACTCATCGCGCAAAACAATGCCGGGAGGAACTTCATTCCTTCATGATACCTTCGAAGTTTGTATAAAGGACTCCGGATCACCGTCATCATCCCCTGTCTCAATGAAGAGCAGGGCATAGAAAAAGTCATGCGGCGTATGCCGGAATTTGTGGATGAGGTGATTGTCGTCGACAACAACTCCACGGACCGGACGGCCGACGTCGCCGAATCGATGGGCGCCCGCGTCATACGGGAGCACGTACGGGGCTATGGCCGCGCGTACAAAAAGGGCTTCTCGGTGGCGACCGGCGACGTGATCATCACGCTGGACGGGGACCACAGCTACCCGCCGGATGCGATCTCGTATCTGCTGGAGGCGTTTCTGCATTTGGAGGCCGATTTCCTGAACGCGTCGCGCTTTCCGGTGCGGGACCGCGAGGCGATGAGCTTCAAGCACAAGTTCGGCAATTTCGTGCTTTCGGTGGCGATGAGCTTGCTTTACTTCCGCTGGGTGCGGGATTCCCAGAGCGGGATGTGGGTGTTTCGCCGATCGATTCTGGAAGGGATGAAGCTGACTTCCGACGGTATGGCTTTCAGCGAGGAGATCAAGATTGAAGCGTTGAAAAGCTCCCGGGTGCGCTTCGTTGAAATTTCGATTCAGTACTCGTCGCGGTTGGGCGAGATCAAGCTGAACCCGTGGCGGGACGGCTTTTACAATCTTTGGTTCCTGGTCAAGAAACGATTCTCGTGAGCGTCACCGCCATTATCCCGATGTGGAACCGGGCTGATTTGACCCGGCAGTGCATCGCGAGTTTGCGGGCGCAGACGGTTCCGTTTGATCGGATATTGGTGGTGGACGATGGTTCGACGGAGCCCTACGCCGGACCCGATGTGATTCGCCTCGAGAAGAACGGGGGGTTCGCGGCGGCCGTGAACGCCGGTTGGCGAGCGGCGGAGACTACGCATATTGCCGTGATCAACAACGACGTGCGGTTGGACCCGGGTTGGTTGGAGCAGCTACTGGCGGCGGGCGGATGGTTTGCCACGGGTAAGCTGTATGGTCAGTCCGGCTTGCTGGATGGGACGTTTGACCTGCTGAGCCGGGGCGGGTTCCCTTGGCGGGCGGGGCATGGGCGTCCGGATGGGCTGCGGTGGGACCAGCCGCGGGAGATCGCCCTGGCGTCGTTTACCGCCGTGCTGCTGCGAACGGAGCTGCGAGACCGGGTTGGCTACCTCGATGAGGAGTTTGGGACGTATTTCGAAGATGTTGATTTTGGGGTCCGTTGCCGGAAGGCGGGGCTGAGCGGGAGTTATGTGCCGGGGGCGACCGGGGTTCATGAAGGCAGCGCGACGGCCGGAGCGTGGAGCGAATTCGCGGTTCGGCAGATGGCGACCAACCACGCTCGGCTGGTGGCCAAGCATTGGGGAGGGCGCCATGGTTGGGCGGTGGGGGTCGCTCGCGGTCTGTGGGGGCTACTGGCGCTTCGGCACGGCCGGTGGGTGACGTTTCCTTCGTTTCCGACGACGCCCGGTGAACCGGTGGCGACCGACGACGCCTTGATTGCGGCGTTGCAACGGGAGACCGGCATGGACACATTTTGGCGCTGGTACTATCGGCTGGTGCGGGGATGAGCCGGGTCTGCGCGGTGATCGTCACTTACAATTCAGGGACCCACGTTGCCGAGGTGGTTAGCTCCTGCCGCCAGTTTGGGGTACCGGTGGTGATCGTCGACAACGCTTCGACCGACGGGACGGTGTTTCCGGACGACGTGATTTTGATCCGGAACGAGGAGAACAGAGGGTTTGCCGCGGCGGTGAATCAGGGGGTTCGGGCGCACGACGCCCCGTTGACTCTATTGCTCAATCCGGATGTCCGTCTGCTGACGTCAGTGGAGGCGTTATGTGACATTGCTGTTGCCGACCGACACAATGCGGTCACCGGGTTATTGGTGGACGCCAGTGGGGAACCACAGAAAGGCTTTAGTATCAGACGGTTACCAACTCCCACGGCTCTGGCCCTTGAAGTGCTCGGAATAAACCGTATCTGGCCCGCCAACCCCGTCAACCGGTCCTACCGCTGTACCGACCTCGATCTATCCTTACGTCAAAAAGTAGAGCAACCTGCTGGTGCGTTTTTTCTGTTCCGACGGGACGATTGGCTGGAGTTGGGTGGATTCGATGAGCGCTATTTTCCGATTTGGTTTGAAGATGTGGACTTTTGCAAGCGACTGCTCGACCGAGGGGGGGCTATTGTCCTGGAGCCCTCGGTACGCGCCCACCACTGGGGCGGCCATTCTGTGGAAAAACTCCAAGACGGCTGCCGGATTCGATTCTGGTATGGTAGCCTGCTTAGGTACGCGGCTCGGCATTTCGGACCTGTTTCAGGCAGGCTGGTGGCCGGCAGCGTGTTTCTCGGCCTTGCGGTTCGGATGGTCCTGGGGATTTTCCTACTGTCGGGTCGGCCGGTTCTCGGCGCTCAGTTTGATTCGCTGTTGTTGTCTGCCCGCTGCGCGTTTTTTGGAAGTTTAGAGAACCATTAATCAACTACATGGCTTATCCAGATCTGGTTTCCGTCACCATCGTCACTTACAATAGCGGCCGCTTCATCAAGCGATGTATTGAGTCGGTGCTGGCTCAGAAGCACCCCAGTTTGGAAGTGGTGATCGTTGATAACAACTCGACGGACGGCACGGTCGATATTTTGGAGCAGTTTGAAGGGCGTTGCCGAATTTTCTATAACGACGAAAATTCAGGGTTTGCCGGTGCTCAGAACCAAGCGATTGGCAAGGCTCGCGGCGAGTGGATTCTGACGCTTAACCCGGACGTATTGTTGCTGCCGAACTTTATTTCGCAGTTGCTCGAGGCCGGCTATTTGCATCCGCGCATCGGGGCTGTCTGCGGCAAGCTGCTGACGATTAGCGCGACGTTCGACCTGCCGGATAAGCCGCGAGTGGATTCGACGGGCATTTACTTCACGCCGATGCTGCGGCATCTGGATCGCGGTAGCCAGGAAGTGGATAACGGCGAGTATTCGAACTTTGAGTACGTTTTCGGCGCGACCGCCGCGGCCGCTTTGTATCGGCGCGAGATGATCGACGATATCTCGATCGACGGCGAATTTTTCGACTCTGACTTTTTTGTGTATCGGGAAGACGCCGATGTGGCCTGGCGGGCGCAATTGTTGGGCTGGCGATGTCTGTATACGCCGAATCCGCGGGCGTACCACGTCCGTAACGTGTTGCCGGGCAATCGGCGGGCGTTGCCGGCGGAAATCAACATGCACTCGGTGAAGAATCGGTTCCTGATGCGAATCAAGAACATGACGACCGATTTGTACAAGCGGCACTGGTTCTGGATCACGTTCCGGGACGCCGTGGTGATCTCGTGTTGCTTTACCCGCGAGACGTCTTCGCTGCGGGCATTTTGGGAAGTGGCCAAAATGTGGAAACGGGTTTGGGCCAAGCGCGAAGTGATCATGCGGCGGCGGCGGGTGACCGATGAGTATATGGCGAGCTGGTTCCAGAAGCAGCCGACGGCCCGCCCGGCTCCGAAGCCGACCCCGGCCCGGGTGCAAGCGCGGCTAAAGACAGCGCGCGGGTAGCGGATGCGCATTGCGATTGTTGGCACGCGGGGCGTACCGGCCAACTACGGTGGGTTTGAAACGTTCGCCGAGGAGTTAGGTCGGCGTTTGGTGGATCGGGGTCATGAGGTGGTCGTCTATTGCCGGGAGAAGCATCCGGGCGATCGGTACCTGGGTATGCGGCTGCAAACGCTGCCGACGATTCGGCACAAGTATTTGGAAACGATCGTCCACACGGGCATTTCGACGCTTCATTTGCTCACGCAGCGGCAGGATGTGGCGTTGTACTGCAATGCGGCCAACGCGATTTTTACGTGGATGCCACGAGTGGTGGGTACTCCGGTGGCTTTGAACGTCGATGGATTGGAGCGGAAGCGCAAGAAGTGGAATCGGGTGGCCAAGGCTTGGTATCGGCTTTCCGAGTGGCTTTCGACATTTTGCCCGACGCGGGCGGTCTCCGATGCGATCGCCATCCGCACTTACTATCGTGAGGAGTACAACGCGGAGACGACCTTCATCGCCTACGGGGCGGAGATGGGCAAGGTGGAAACCCGGGCGGCGCTGGACGAGTTGGGACTGGAGCCGGACCGGTATTTCCTGTACGTCAGCCGGATGGAGCCGGAGAACAATGGGCTGGTGGTGCGGGAGGCGTTTGAGCGGGTCGCAACGGACCTGCGGCTGGCTTTGATCGGCGACGCCCCCTACGCCGATGACTACATTGCGCGGGTTCGCCAGACGACGGACCAGCGGATCGTAATGCCAGGGGCGATCTATGGCCAAGGGTACAAGGAGCTGGGTTCGTTTTGCTTTGCCTACGTCCATGCGACGGAGGTAGGGGGGACCCACCCGGCGTTGATTGAGGCGATGGGCCGGGGGGCGCTGGTGTTGTATCTGGATACTGTGGAGAACCGGGAGGTGGCCGGGGGTGCGGGGCTGCCGTTCACGGTGGCGAACCTGGCCGCGGTGATGCAGCAGGCGTTGGAACTGCCGGCCGCGGAGCAAGCGCGGCTACGGGCGGCGGCGGTGGAGCGGGTGCAGGATCGCTATAGCTGGGACGCGGTAACGGACGAGTATGTGGCACTCTTTGAGGAGCTATGCATCGATCGTGGTTAGAAGTTTCGCTGGGGCAGATCGCGGGTAACTTTCGCGCGGTCCGGGCGGTGGTGGGCCAAGACGTGACGGTGATGCCGGTCGTGAAGGCTGACGCCTATCGGCATGGGGCGGTGGCGGTAGCGCGCTCGCTCGAGCGGGCCGGGGCGCGTTGGCTGGCGGTGAGCAACGTGCAGGAAGGGGCGGCGCTGCGGGATGCGGGGATCCAGACGCGAATCCTGGTGATGGCCGATTTTCTGCCGGCTAGCCGGGAGGCGTTTTTTGACTATCGGCTGACGCCGGCGATTCACGAGTTGGGCGAAATTGCGGAGCTCGAACGGCTGGCGGGTCGGCGCGGACAGGCGGTAGCGTTTCACGTGAAGATTGACAGCGGCATGGGCCGGCTGGGAACGCGGGCCGAGGCAGCCGCGGTGGCCGAGGCGGTGGGGGCCTGCCGGACGGCGCAGTTCGAAGGATTGATGACGCATTTCGCTTCGGCCGGCGACTATGCATCGGCGCAGACGGATGAGCAGACGCAGTACTTCTTCAATCTGCTGACGGCGACCGGACTGCGGCCGGCGTATGTACACCTATCGAGCACGATTCCAATTGCCTATGGCCGGCGAGCGGCGTGGGGCAACATGGTGCGTCCGGGGCACGCCATCTATGGCTATATTTCGCCGGCGAAGGGTCCGGCGCCGGAACGGTTGCTGGATGTGACGCCGGCGTTGACTTGGAAGACGTGTGTGCTGGAAGTGAAGGACATACCGGCAGGCGCCCCGGTGGGCTATGGCGCGATTTACCGGGCCACGGCGCCGATTCGGATCGCCGTGCTGGCGGCGGGCTATGCCGATGGCTATCCGCACCGGCTGTCGAATCGCGGGAAGGTGCTGGTGGGCGAGCGGATTTGTCCCGTGATCGGGGCGGTTTCGATGGACGTGACGACGATCGACGTGACCGGCATTGAGGGGCTGAAGACGGGCGACCCGGTGACGCTGCTGGGCGGCGAGATCGATGCCCAGCAGATTGCACGGACGGCGGGGACGATCTCTTATGCCGTGCTGTGTGGGATCAGCTCGAGAGTGGCGCGGATGTTTGTGGAATAGAAATCCCCAGTTGGGAGGGAATCGGTGACGCTCCACCGTTCGACGCAATGGTCGCCGTCAAATCGGAGAGTGGTCATGCCGGAGATCCGAACCTGCTCTCCCGTGGCATCGAAAACCGGACGAATACTTTATCTGGGGTCTCGAGGATGCCTACGGCCGACACCCGGGCGTGAGGAAAGGCCTTCCAGAAGGCGTTGTAGGATCTGCTGATGGTATCGATTCCCGTCGAGGACGATGCCTGGCGCATAGGAGTCGAAGTAGTGTTCGCGTTGAGATGGATCGGCAAAGGCGGCGAGAGCTTGCTCGACGATCTTTCGCTTTTCTAGCTCTGCGTGACGGCGATCAGGGTGTTGGGTTCAAACAGGTACGGCGGCACAATGCCGCAGAGGTCGGCCAGCGGGAGCACCTCCGGCGGCAGGACGAAGCCGAGCGTTTCGGTCATGAACTGACGGCGCTGCTCAATGCGGGCGTAGGTGGCGGGGTACTGCTCGGCGAGGGCGGCGCGGAGAGCGGCGTCGGCCAGGGCGAACGTGTCTTCCATGCGGGTGGAAGAGTACGCGGCCGAAGAAGGGATGACGTCGGACTGGAAAACCATGCCGCTCTGGAGCGGTTCGGTGGAACCGGCGTAGATGGGCGAACCGGGCCATTCGTCGTAGCTGATGAGGTGACCGGGATTCAAAAAGATGCCGAAACGATCGAACGGCAGGAGGCGGTTGATGAGTTCGACGATCTCGCCTCCGGGACGGCCCAGGGTGAGGTGCTCGAACCAGGTGGCCATGGCGGCGACGTAGGGGCCGGCGAACTCATCGACGTAGCCGGCGGGGGCGTCGGAGGCGTCCGAGGCGAGCCAACCGCAGCGGCAGCAGTTGCTGCCCCAATAGCTGACGTTGGCGGAAAAGAACTCCCCGCGACGGACGACGTTGCCGCTGGCGCTGGCGAGGCTGACGCGGCTTGGGCCGGTCTTGAGCGTCCAATGGCAGGCCATCGGTAGGCCGTTGTAGCCGGCCTGTTGGGCGAGTTGGTGGTCCGTCAGCCCTTCGCGGACGCCGAAGAGAATGCGACGCATGCCGTCGGCGGCAGCGACGTTGGAGGATTCAAAGAACGCGATCTCCCAGGGGGAGGCCTGGGCGCGGAGTCGGGTGAAGGCGCGGGTCGCGTTTTCGACCGGGGCGAATTCGCGGAGGAAGTCGATGAGGTAGGACGGCAGATCGGACTGCGATGGCCGATCGTAATCCTTCCAGCCGACGACGCCGATATGGGATTCGGCGGTGAGCCCTTCGGCGAGGAGAATCGTGCGGAGCTCTCGGCCGTGGCCACGAGGCTGGTCCATCAACGAGAACGGCGGATAGACCTCGCCGCGCATCAGGCCGGCTTTGTAGAGCCCGCTGATGCGGAGGTAGCCTTCGCACTCGTTGCCGACGAGCAGGAGCGGCGTGCCGACGGCGGGAAGGATGAGCAGGGCTTCTTCAAAGCGGGGATCGAAGCCGGTGGCCCAGAGCAGGTTGGCGTAGTGTTCGCGATCGCCGTAGACGAGCAGGTGGGAGTAGCCGAGGGCGCGGGCGCGGTTCAGGCGCGGGGTGAGTTCCGCGGCATCGGCCCAGGGGACGGGGTCCGCTGGGCCGGTGTCGAGCCAGTCCGCTTCGATGAGGCGGTGGGCCCAGGTCATTGACGGTCGACCAGGTAGCCGCGGAGGAGGATGTGGACGACTTGCTCGGTGGCCGGGATGCTGTCCCAGACAATGGTGGCGGACTCGGCGACGACGAAGCCAGCGGTCATCGCTTCTGAAGTACCGCCGTAGCCCATTTCGTCTAGCATCGTGGTGGAGCAGTGTACGCGATAGCTATTCGTGAGATCGTCGAGCGGGGCGACAAAGAGACGAAAGGTGACGTTCTGCGGTTGGGGATCTTCGGCGAGTTGAAACTGCCAGTCGACATCGGTGATGACGAGATAGCGACCCTCCGGGACCAGGAAGGGGAACTGCGTGGAGGCGTCCGGAAAATTGCGCTGCCAAGCTCCGGTCGGGTCTTCAGTGCCGATCAACTCTAGAACGACATGGTCTTCGGGTTTAATTCCTAAATGGGAGCTCATGAGTAGACAATAACAAACATGGACAAGATGGTTAACTGGCTGGTGATCGGAGTCGGCGACATCACAAAGAAGCGCGTACTGCCGGCGATTCTGGCGCACGAGCGGAGCAGGCTGCGGGGGATCGTGACGCGTTCGCCGGAGAAGGCATCGCCGTATGAGTGCAACGTCTATCAGTCGCTGGAGGTGGCGCTGCGGGACAAGGAGATCGACGCGGTCTACGTCGGCACGCCGGTGGCTTTGCACGCGGAGCAATCGATGTTCGCCTTGCACGCGGGCCGTCACGTGCTGTGTGAAAAGCCGATGGCGATGAACTATCCGGAAGCGATGGACATGGTGAGTTGCGCGCGCGACAGCGGGCGCTTGTTCGGCGTGGCCTACTATCGGCGCCTGTATCCGAAGCTGCAGCGGGCGAAGGCGCTGGTGGAGGCGGGGGCGATTGGCCAGCCGGTGTTGTGCGAAGCGAACTCCCATAGCTGGGTGCCGCCGGGCATTGAGGCGGACTACTGGCGTTTCGACCCGGCCCTGGCCGGCGGCGGACCGCTGTACGATATCGCTTCGCATCGCATCGACGCGATGAACTACCTTTTCGGTAATCCGACGCGGGCCACCGGGTTAGTTTCGAACGCGGTGCATCACTATGCCGTCGAAGACAACGCGACGGTTTTGGTGGAGTACGCGGGCGGGATCCGCGGTACGGTGGACGTCCGCTGGCATAGCCGAGTCGACCGGGATGAGTTCCGGATTATCGGCACGGACGGGGCGATTGAGATGTCCTCGCTCAACAGTGGACGTCTGGTTTGGCCGGGGGGATCGGAGGATTTGCCGCCGCATGCGAACCTGCATTATCCGTTGATTGAGCATTTTGCCAACTGTATTCTGGACGGGACGACGTTGATTTCGAGCGGGGAGACCGCTTTGTGGACGGACTGGGTAACCGCGAAGGTAGCAATGCGGTTATCATGAAAGTTAAACGCCGCATTGCGCAGCGGCAGCACATCCATGTCGGAAAGTACACAGATCGACGTCAATAGTTGGCTCGAAGAAGAGCTTTTTCAGCAGTATAAGAACAACCACTCATTCGTGGACGAGACCTGGCAGAGCCAGTTCGCGGCGGATAAAGGGAATGGACACGTAGCGTCCGCGGCGGCACCGCCACCGCCACCGCCGCCTCCCCCTCCTCCTCCGCCGCCACCGGTAGCGGCGGCCGCCCCTCCCGCAGCCCCGTCCACGGCTGTTGAGACCAAGCCATCGCCGAGCAAGCCGGTCGATTCGTCCGAACAGTTGGTCCCGTTGCGCGGAGCCCCGGCACGGTTGGCCGAGAACATGACGCTATCGCTGGCGATCCCGACGGCGACGAGCCAGCGATCGATCCCGGTGAAGGTGATCGACGAAAACCGGCGCATCATCAACCAGCATCGCTCGTTGTTGGGCCATTCGAAGATCTCCTACACGCACATCATCGGATGGGCGATCGTGAAGGCGCTGCAAACGAACCCCGCGCTGAACTGCGCTTACGCCGAGCAGGGCAAGGACCTGTTCAAGATTGTTCGCCACAATATCAACATCGGTTTGGCGATCGATCTGCCGTCGCGGGACGGCGGGCGCGCGCTGGTGGTGCCGAGCATCAAGAATGCCGGGTCACTCACGTTTTCGCAGTATCTGAAGGGCTTTGACGATCTCGTCCAGCGTGGCCGCAAGGGCAAGCTGGTGGTGGCCGATTTCCAGGGGACGTCGATTTCGTTGACGAACCCCGGCACGGTCGGCACGGTCGGTTCGATCCCGCGGCTGATGCCGGGGCAGGGCTGCATTATCGCCACTGGCGCGATCGATTTCCCGGCCGAATACCAGGGCGTGACCGAAGAGATGCGGGCGATGCTCGGCATCGGCAAGGTGATGATGGTCACCTGCACCTACGACCATCGGATTATTCAAGGAGCCGAGAGCGGCGCCTTCCTGGGCAAGCTGCAGGGGTTGCTGCAGGGCGAGGATAACTTCTACAACGAGATCTTCCAGGATCTCCGGATGCCGCACCAGCCCGTAAAGTGGGAAGCGGATCGGACGGCGATGTCGCGTCCTTCCGGCGGCTTTCGCCAGGTGGAAGTCGGCAAGGAAAGTTCGGTTCTGCAGTTGATCAACGCGTATCGGATGCGCGGGCATCTGATTGCGGATTTGGATCCGCTCGGCTCGGAGATCCACTACCACCCGGAACTCGATCCGGCCCACTACGGCTTGACGATTTGGGATTTGGACCGGGAGTTTGTGACGGGATCGCTCGGGACGTCCGTGGGCGAAGGGGCCGCGCATATCGTGGCCACGCTGCGCGAACTGCTCGAAAAGATGCGGCAGACCTACTGCGGCAAGATTGGCTGCGAGTACATGTACATCCAGTCGCCGGAGCAGAAAACGTGGCTGCAGCAGCGGATGGAACCGCAGGCGAACAACTGGCCGTTGAGCGAAAGCGAGCGGGTGCGGGCGTTGGAACGCGTGCTGGAAGCGGAAGGGTTTGAACAGTTTCTCGGCAACCGGTTCGTTGGCCACAAGCGTTTTTCGCTCGAAGGCGGGGAATCGACGGTCGCGATTCTGGATGAGTTCGTCACCCGGGCGGCCGACCACGGCGTTCACGAGATCGTGATCGGCATGGCGCACCGAGGGCGTTTGAACATTCTGACCAACATCATCGGCAAGAAGCCGGAGATGATTTTCAGCGAGTTTGACGGCAATCCGTACGAAGGTTCGATGCAAGGCTCCGGGGACGTGAAATATCACCTCGGTGCTAGTGGCGTTCGGCGGTCGCCGTCGGGTCGTGAGATCGTCGTCAGCGTGGCGCCGAACCCGTCGCACCTGGAAGCGGTTAACCCGGTTGTGGAAGGCGTCGTGCGGCCGAAGCAGGATCGTTTGGGCGACGTGAAGCGCGAGCGGGTGATTCCGCTGCTCATCCACGGTGACGCGGCCTTTATCGGCCAGGGCGTCGTGGCGGAAACGCTGAACATGTCCCAACTCGAAGGCTACAAAACCGGCGGCACGCTGCATCTGGTGATCAATAACCAGATCGGCTTTACCGCGCAGCCGGAGTCCTACCGGAGTTCGCTCTACTGTACCGATGTGGCCCGCATTGTCGACGCCCCCATTTTCCATGTGAACGGCGATGACCCCGAGGCTTGTATTCGAGTGGCCCAGTTGGCGTTCGACTTCCGGCAACAGTTCAAGAAAGACGTTGTGATCGACATGGTCTGCTACCGTCGCCACGGTCATAACGAAGGCGACGAACCGAGCTACACGCAGCCGATCATGTATCGCAAGATCCGGCAGCAGCCTTCGGTCGCGACGCTGTTCTCCGAACGGTTGGTGCGGGACAAGGTGCTTTCCGCCGATGAAATTGAGCGGATGAAGAAGGCGATCACCCAGCGCCTTTCCGATGCGCAGGCGCGCAGCCAAGCCAACGCCCAGCAGTACGAATTCCAGGAATTGGCGGTTGTCGACGACTCCGACGTGCGGCGCGAGATTCCGCAGACGGCCGTCGATCGGGCGATTCTGGAGCGGGTCATTTACGGTTCGACCACCTTCCCGGAAGACTTCCATCTGCATCCCAAGCTGAAGCCGATCGTGGATCGGCGGTTGCAGAGTTTGGAGGGCGGAGCCATTGATTGGGCGGCCGCCGAGGCTTTGGCGTTCGGCACGTTGGTGCTCGAAGGGACCCCGGTGCGCCTGAGCGGCCAGGATTCCGGTCGCGGAACGTTTTCGCAGCGGCATCTTGTCTTCTCCGACGCCGAGACTGGGGAACGTTACGTCCCGATGCAGAATCTGGCCCCGAACCAGGCGCGGATTGAAGTGTGGGATTCGTGTTTGAGTGAATACGCCGTGCTCGGCTTTGAGTTCGGGTTTTCCGTCGCTGATCCGCTCTGCCTCGTGATCTGGGAAGCGCAGTTCGGCGACTTCGTCAACGGTGCGCAGATCATGATCGACCAGTTCATCACTTGCTCCCAGCAGAAATGGGGCCAACCGAGCGGGCTCGTGATGTTGCTTCCGCACGGCCAGGAAGGACAGGGTCCAGAGCATTCTTCGGCGCGCATCGAACGTTTTCTGACGTTGTGCGCGGAAGAGAATATGCAAGTGGTCTACCCGACCACCGCCGCGCAGTATTTCCATCTACTCCGGCGTCAGATGCACGGCGGCGACGATCGACGCGGTATGCGGAAGCCGCTTGTCGTGTTTACTCCGAAGGGGATGCTGCGGTTGCCGCGGGCGGGTTCTACGCTGAACGAGCTGAGCAGCGGTGGCTTCTGCGAAATCATCGGGGATACGACGCTGACCGAGGCGACCCGGGTGAAGCGCGTGGTGCTGACCACCGGTAAAGTGCATTACGATCTGGTGGACGCGCGCGAAAAGCAGGGGATCACCAATGTCGCGTTGATCCGGGTGGAACAGGTTTATCCGTTCCCCTCGGCCGAGTTGCAGGATGTGCTGGCTCGGTACCCCGTAACGGCGGAGGTTTGCTGGGTTCAGGAAGAACCGAAGAACATGGGGGCGTGGCATTTTGTCCGCGACCATGTGCAGCCGCTGCTCGACCAGAGTCGCCGGGTGCTGCGGTATATCGGGCGGGGCGAGTCGGCCAGCCCGGCACCGGGTTCGCTCAAGCGGCATACCTTCGAGCAGTCGGAGTTAGTGGAAGAGGCTATGGACGCCACTTCGAAGCCCCAGCCGCGGATGCGCCTGGTCGCCCGCAAGAAGCGGTAGTTCGCCGGGATTCAATCGCGGGGCAGCCTGCTATTGAATCCCGAACATCTCTTTCAACTGCATGGTGTCGCCTGCCGTGGTGGAGCCGTCGAGCGAGTTCAGGTCGGCTTGCGACAGGTCCAGCTTGGCGGCAAACGCCCGGCGATGGATCTCCTTGGCCAACAGCCGGGCGGTCAGCGTGGCATCCGGTAGCTGTACGACCGAAGCCTGCATGAACATCGTCCCGTCGCGGCCGGAGAGCCGTGCGGCCAGACGGTTCCCGGCAGCGAAGACCGAAAGCGAAAACCCTCGTCCGCGCACGAAACGCGGACTTTTTTCGAGGAACGTAACGGTGGCTTTGGCCGCCTCGCTCGCGTCGGGCGAAAACGTCACCGGTAAGGCAATATCCAGCGTGCGGAACAGCCCCGGATTCCGCTCGAGTCCGTTCCGGTAGGCCGTAATCGATGCATCGGTCTGGCCGAGGCGTTCGTTCGCGTAGCCGATTAGCACTTCGACGCGGGCGCGGAGCAGAACCTCTTCCTGGGGCAGGGAATTGCGCGCCGTCGCTAGCGCCGCCAGCCCTTTCGCGTAGGATCCCTGGCCGACTAGCGTTTCGCCGAGGGATGCTTGGAGATACGCTTTCTCGCGATCCGCGTTCTTGCCCGTCCGGGCCAGCAGTTTCTGCAGTTCCACTTGGACGAGTCCATCGCCGACCGGCGTATGGAGCCCCGGGCGCATCCATTCTACGATTGGAGAATCCGGAGCATAGGGGCGGAGGATCCAATTCAGCCGACTCTGCGGCACGAGCAGGGAGTTGAACCGACTGTTGGCGGCCCAGAGTTCCCGCTCCACCTTGAGTCGTTCCCAGAGGGCGACCGCCCATTCCGGCACTGTGTTCCAGCTCATCTCTTCACGGAGTTGCTCGCGCTGTAATTGCAACGCCTCCCGATAGAGGTACAACAGGCCGATTTCAGCCTGTTCGGCGTTGCCGCTGGTGACGCCGCGACGGTCTGGCTTGTTGCGAATCTTGCGGAGGATGTTCAGCGCTTCGATGTTGTAGCCGGCAGCGAGGAGAATAATTGCGGTCGCCTGCTGGCCATCGTTCCAGCGTTGTTGTTCCAGCGTGGGGTCGCTGCGTTTGTCCCAGGTGTGCATGTTGCGGAGAGCGCCGAGCGCCTCGGCCAGTCGACCTTCTCCGACGTAGAGCAAAGATAGGGACATCCACGGGTTCGAGTTGCTCGAAGGATGAAAGTGCTTGGTGGCGTATAGAGTATCCGCCTCGGCTTCCTGGAAGCGCAATAGGACAGTCGCCACTTCAGCCCGGTTCCGCACGAGCGTCGCGATATTGACCCGATCCCGCTCGGTCAACTCGCTCTTCAAGATGGTGAACCATCGGAAGGCCTCTTCGTAGTTGCCGAGGGTCATCTCGATCGAACCGATCGTGTTCAGGGCCCCGCGGCGAATGTCGGGGTCCTTGGACTCCACGTACCGCCGCATCAGCTTGCGGGCCTCATCGTTTCGCCCAAGCTTCATCAGCGCCCAGCCCGTCCGCTCCCCCAGATCGATCCGGAAGAGCCGATTGAACTCGGCGACAATCTTCAATTGCTCGTCGTGCTTCTCCGTCAATCCGGCAACCAGGAGCATTTCGAACAGCACGTTCGAGTGGAGGTCGGAACGACTATTGTCGAAGCCGACCTCTTCGGCCTGCTCGACGAGCGTCCTGGCTCGGCCGAGGTAGTAGCGGGCCAACGGGAGATTCGCCTCGCCCCGATGCATCGCCACGCCCATCAGATAGTTACCCATGATGGACTGCTTGTTCTCGCGCAGCGTCTGCTCGGCGATCTCGCGAATCCGCACAAAGCGGCCGGAATCGATCAAGTTCCGAGCCGAAGCCAGATCGAGATCTTCAGCCAGAAGGGCGGAGAGGGAAAGGACGAGCAGCAGCAGCAGGCGCATTAGTTCACCGGAGCAAGCGGGAAAGGATCAGCGGGCGGAGCGGGGACCGGGGTCTGCCCTGCCAGCGTCATCCGCGTCAGTTGTTCGAGCGGACCAGCCAGGCATTCGTGCACGACCTTCTTCATTTCCCCAGCCCCGGGGGCGATGACCAGGCGGTGGCCGAAGACGTACGGGGCTAGGTAGTGAATGTCCTCGGGAGAGACAAAGTCCCGACCGGCGAGCATCGCCATCGATTGCAAAGCCGGGATCATCAGAACTAGGCTGCGGGTGCTCAGCCCCTGCAAAACTTTCTTATGCGAGCGTAGATTCCGGGCGGTATCCACGAGGCAGTGATTAATGAGCGGGTGGACATAGACGTACTGTTCGATCAACTGCCGGGCGACGATCACTTCATCGCGGCCGACCAACCGTTCTGTCGGCGCCGAACGGCGTTCGCGCCGGGTGTTGAGAACCTCGACCTCGGACTCGCGATCGATGTAGTCCATGTTGATCTTGAACAGGAACCGATCCAGCTGAGCGACCGGCAAGGGGTAAGTGCCCGCCAGGTCGCGCGGGTTCTGGGTTGCGATCACGAAGAACAGCTGGTCGAGCGGATAGGTGACATTGTCGACGGTCACCTGCTTTTCGGCCATCGATTCGAGCATCGCCGATTGCACCTTTGGCGAGGTCCGGTTGATTTCGTCGGCCAACAGGACGTGGGCGAAGATCGGCCCCGGGCGGAACTCGAACCGGCCCGTCGGCGGATCGAAAATGCTCACGCCGGTGATATCGCTGGGGAGCAGGTCCGGGGTAAATTGAACCCGTCGGAAGGCCGCAATGTGCGCACCGTTCGGATCATTGATCGACTCGCCGAGCGCCTTGGCCAGTGTCGTTTTTCCCGAGCCGGGGTAGTCTTCGAGAAGGACATGGCCGTCGGCGAAAAGCGCGGTGAGGATCAGGTTAATCACCTCGTCGCGGCCCTTGATGGCCGCGCGCAAGCGATTGCCCAGGACGCGGGCCACCTCGGCGGCTGGAGAAAGGGGATGAAGAGCGGAGTTGTTTGAAGGGTCCATGTTTACGAAACTTTCCACCAAGAAAGCGGATGCAGCACGCCGAGTGCCCGCCGCCACCATTGAATGCCTTGGCCCGCCTGACGGGCAATCGCCGCCGAGAGAGCCAGATATTTTGCCCGGCCAACGGGGGGAACACCCGGGCCAAGCGCCGCGCGCATATGCAGCGCGGTGAGGTCGCTCAAGTCTGGAGCCCTCTCGGCCAGACGCTTGGCGAACGCCTCCCGAGAGGTTCCGTAGTCGCGATAGAAACCGAGATCGGCCAGTCCGTCTAGTGTCGCCCGGTAAGAAGCCACCGGCAAGCGAGCCGGGCCGCAGAACCGAGGCTCCATCCGACGCCAGATTTTCATCAGGTACAGAGCGGCCAAGGTCAGCAGGAGCACCGGCACCATCGCCTGGCTCAGCCCTCGTAACGCTTCGGCCAGCGCCTTCCGTAGATCGCCATCCCCAGCCGGGGGATTCTCTTCTTTCGGGGATCCCGGGGTCTGCCGAGCCATCTCGCCCAGCATCCGCTGCAGGTCCTGATCGACCTTTTCCTCTTGCGGAGGGGTGACGACCTTTTCGGGGGTGATATCTAGCACCACCCATCCCAACCCCCGCACGTAGACTTCGGGCCAGGCGTGGGCATCGCCGTTGCGAATCAGAATCGTCGAACCGTCTCCGCGCTGCCGGGAGCCAACGGCGTAGCCTAAGCTCACCCGCGCCGGAACGCCCAGCGTACGAAACAGATAGACCGCCGAATGCGCCAAATGGACGCAGTACCCATTGCGATCACCGAACAGGAAATTCGCCACCGGATCGGCGTCCTCGTCGAGCTTCGGGACCTTCAAGTTGTACGTGGTGTTCTTGTCCATCCAGAACTTCACGGCCAGCGCTTGCGCTATGGGGATGCCCCGCAAATGGGTAGGAAGTAAGAGTTTCGCTTTTTCGGTGATCTCGCGGTAGCGGGGGTCCTCTGGCACCTCGGTATAGTGCTGCCACATCTCCGGGGTCCATTTCTCCGATCCCAGCGACCGGTTCAACAGCGTTCCGAAATCGGCGTCGAGAACAATTGACTCCACTTTGTAAGCCCGTTCGAAGCGCTTCGCGTCCGGGTTCGGGGCGGGCTCTAACTTAGCGACGTCGATCAATCCGAACGGTTTCGAATGCGGCGTCATGAGCGCCACGGTCGTCCGTAGCCGATGAGCGACTCGTTCGCGCGAACCGGCCGAAGGTAAGTCCGCCCGATCCCGCAACGGCACTTCGATAGGCTCAGCCGGAAACGGCATGCCGACATCGGTATCCAACTTCCCCGAAGCGTCGCGGACCAAACGTCGTCCGTTGTAGTTACTCAACGTATCCTGGCGGAAATAGAACGTTCCATAGGGCGGCTTGTAGTCGTCGTGTAAACTCACCACGGCCACCGGAAAACTCCTCCGCCCCTCCCCGTTCGAGGGGTCCGGATCCTGGTTTTGGCCTTGATTGTCCTGGTCCTGCTTCTGGTCGCCTTTGCCACCCTGGCCGCCGTGATGCTGTTTATCTTTCTTACTCTGATCGCCCTTGCCGCCTTCTCCACCGGCAAACGCGGAAAGTTGCCGCAGTTTGCCATCCGGCAAAAATAGGAACAGAGCCACGATCATCGCAATCAGCAACGCCGGATCCAGCAGCGTCCGCTTGGCCGAACTGCGGCTCAGCATCCAGACGACGAGCATGATGCCCAGCAGAGCGCCCGCGCCCAGGAAAAACGGCATCGGATCGTAGTTCCGTTCGAGCAGCCAGTCGGTCAGAAAGAAAGGCCGATGAATCGACCCATCGCGGTGGGCCGCCAGAATGCTGGAAAAAATACCCACGAGCGACGCGGCTTCCAGCGTCAGAAACAGCGAATAGCGCTTGGCCGAGAGCAGCACCGGCACGAGCCAACACAGCACGCCCATGAACCAGTTCGTCGACTCCGTGAAGCCATAAATCGTCTCACTGCCGAACAGGCCAACCACGCCGCTATTGCCCCGTAAGAACGAACTGAGCAACACCGTTAGGCCCATCGCTAGGCCCGAGCAGAGCCACACGCGACTCAATCGCAGCGAAAATCCTTCCAACCAGGTCGCCAAGGCAAACGCACTGACCACCCCGCTGAGCGCAAACAACACGCCCAACTTCGAGGTATATCCCGCCGCCAGCAACCCTACCGCGGCCATCCAGATGACCACGCCGGGCAGCTTCCACCAGATTGAGTTACGCGAAGTCATGTTAGCCCCTACCTCCGAGGATATCGTGGAATAGGTGCCCGGTTCTTCGCTCCGCCACTCCCGTCGTACTTGCCAACCCCGCCGTGCCAGCCGCCAGTTTCTGTAACTCGGCTAACGTAACCTCATTTCCGCCCCCGGGCCGCAAAAACCACTGCGCCACCCGCTCTTGCCAGGGCAAAGGGCCATCGCGTTCCGCACGCACCGCCTCTACCCCGGTCAGAATCTGCATGCGCATCGTGCCCCCGCCGGCCCCTTGGTTCACCGCGTGTTCCCAGGCGGTCGCCTCCGGCGGCAGCAACAAAATGCAGAACTGGTAGCCTTCCGATTCCATTTTGGAAAGGAATTCTCCGAGTCCCCCGCCCCGCTCTTGAAAATCCGCCTCGCCGCTCCGGGCCAACACCTCGAGTGCTTCTTCCCGTTCGGTCGCATGCCGCATGACGCCATCGGCAGCGAAACACCAGTCGTCCCCCAATAACCCCCGCTCAATCGCAACGCGACCCACCGCCGCTGTCGCGTCGTCATGCTCGCTGGTCACTAGGTACGCACAGCCTTTCCGTCGCTCCGCCACGCTCCGCTCCGGCGTCCGCACCATCATCCGATTCGTCCGGGCGTATACCTTCCACAGCACCATCCGCAGCGGATCGCCCGGCGCATACTGCCGCATCTCCACCCTATCGCCGCGCGGTTCGGCATAAACGTCCGAAATATCATCGCCATCGGCCATGCCCGCCGGCGGCGGCATCTGGGCCAGCATCCCGCGTTCCGGCAACACCCGCAGACTCACCGTCTCCGTCCGCCGCCACGCGATCTCGGCCAAACCGAACAAATCTTTCACCGCAAACCGCCGCACCACGCGCTGCACAATGCACCGCCGCCCCGGCGAAGCCAACTCCACAAGTTCTCCGCCCTGCCGCTCCAACGCGATCTTGGCCGCCGTCTCCCCGCCCCCGTCGTCCACCCACTGCCACTGCGCCACGGTGAACGGAATCCAGCGCGGATAGCGCAAGCGGTACCCGGTCGGCTGCGGAATCGTCGTCTCCAGGTCCAACAACCCTGGCGTCACCGCCCGCTTCGTTTTCCAAAATAGGTAAGCCGATCCCAAAACGACACACAGCAACAGTGACGCGACGACCATCAGGCCCGCCAAGCCTGCTACGAGCATCACCAGGTCTAAATGCAGCACGCCTTGGAACCAAACAGCCAGCGCAAACATGGCCGTAAACGCCATACCCGTGCGAGTCAATGGAAACGCACCGTGTATCGGACGCATCCACGGACGTAGGAACCGGCGCCAAACTCCCGCCGCGCTCCGCCGAAATTTTGTCAGCCAACCCGCCATGTATTGATTCTGACGTATGATCAAAGCGTTCTGGTGCCGTAAATCATGAATGTTTCTCGCCGCACGTTCCTTTCAAGCATTTTATCTGCCAATCTGCTCGCTGCTCCCACCAAACGCAGCGTCGTACTCCTGCTCGTCGACGATCTCGGCTGGCGCGACTTCGGCTGCACTGGGCATCCCTATCACGAAACGCCTCATATTGACGCGCTCGCCCGCGACGGCCTCCGCTTCACCCAGGCCTATGCCGCTTGCCCCGTCTGCTCGCCCACCCGAGCCGCGCTGCTCACCGGCAAGTATCCCGCCCGCCTCCAACTCACCGACTGGATCCCGGGTCGTAAGCAGTGGCCCACCGCCAAGGTGCTGACTCCGGCCTTCGAGCAGCAGTTGCCGCTCGCCGAAACTACCATCGCCGAGATCCTGAAGCCCGCCGGCTACCGCACCGCCAGCATCGGCAAGTGGCACCTCGGCGGCGACGGCTTCGGCCCCGAGCAACAGGGCTTCGATAAAAACATCGCCGGCACCGCCAAGGGCTCCCCCGCCAGCTACTTCGGCCCCTTTGATCTACCCGGCCTCCAGGGCGGATCGAAAGATGACCTGCTCACCGCCGCCCTTACCACCGAAGCCGAAAAGTTCCTCGATTCGGCCAAGGGCAGCCCGTTCTTTCTTTATTTCCCACACTTTACTGTTCATACGCCGATCCAGGCCCCTGCCCCGCTCATCGAAAAGTATAAGCAAAAGATCGAGTTCATGGGCCTCACCGGTAACGCCACCTACGCCGCCATGATGGAGACGCTCGACGATTCGGTAGGCCGCCTGCGCCGCAAACTCGTCGAACTCGGTCGCGCGGACGATACCGTCTTCCTGCTCACCGGCGACAACGGCGGCCTCCGATTCGATGGCAAAGCCAAGGCACCCATCACCGACAACGCCCCCGCGCGGAACGGCAAGGGGCATCTTTATGAAGGCGGCATCCGCGTCCCGTTCCTCGCGGCCGGCCCGGGCGTTGCCAAAGGCGTCAACGCGACGCCGATTTCGAGCGTCGACTTCCTCCCCACCATCTGCGATCTCGCCGGGCTCCCCATTCCCAAAGGGATCGACGGCGTCAGCTTGACGCCGGCCTTGCAGCAACAGGCCCTCAAACCTCGCGCCCTGTTCTGGCACTATCCCCACTATTCGAACCAGGGCGGTGCCCCGGGCGGGGCGATTCGGGACGGCGATTGGAAGCTGATCGAGTTCTACGAGGACAACCGCCTGGAACTCTACAACCTCGCCCGCGACCCCGGCGAAAAGAAGAATCTGCTTAACCAGCACGGCGACGTCGCCGACAAGCTGAAGCAGGCGCTCTCCAAATGGCGCAAAGCCGTCAAGGCCACGATGCCGAAGCCGAATCCGGGTTATGTACCCGCGCAGGCCGATCAGGGTTTGACGGGTGCCGAAGCGCCGACGCCCCCGGCCTAGCGACGCGACGGTAGAAACAGCAGTACGGTAGCCGCAAACGCCAGCACGATCACGACCACCAGGAACACGCGCTCCGGAATCAGCGAAATCACTTTCCGGCCCACCATGGCACCGGCCAGCGTGGGAGCGATCATCACGGCATCAAACAGTAGCGACTGTTGGCTGAACAGTCCGTGCGCCAGATATACCGGGATTTTGGTCAGGTTGACGAAGAAGAAGAACCAGGCTCCGGTTGCGACGAACTCTTCCCGGGGCAGCCGTTTCGAAAGCAGGTAGATGTTCATGATCGGCCCCGCCGCGTTGGCCACCATCGTCGCGAACCCGGCGGAAGAGCCGAAGAAGCCGGAGAACCACCAGCCGGTCGGCGGCGTAGGGCTGGCATAGCGCAGACGCCAAAGGAAGAGCAGCAGCATGGAAAACGTGATCCCGCCTACCAGCGGGCGGATCACTGTATCGGGGTAAACCAGGACTAGAGCGCCGAGCCCCATGCCCGTCATCACCCACGGCAACAGCGAAAACAGGGCGTTTGCCGCTGCTTTCTTGCGATAGGCGATCACGGCGTAGCAATCGGCGCAGATCAGAATCGGCAACAGCCACGCGGTCGACAGGCGCGCATCGCCGACGGTAAAGACGAACAGCGGCACGGCGAGAATGCCGATTCCCGGCACGCCGGTTTTCGCGACGCCGATCAAAAAGGCGCAGAGGGCGCCGAGCAACCATTTCCAAAGAGCGAGTTCTGGCACGTTTAGGAAGGCAAGCGAAACCGCTACGCTCTCTCCTTCATCGAGACTGCGCCTTGTGGAAGACGAAGAAGAAGATCGTTGCGCTCAGGCTGGCAACCAGATAAACCAGGGACCGCAACAACGAGATGACCGGCACGACGTCACCAAGAAAGCCCGAAACGGCCTTAATAAAATCCAACGCCATCAGGATCGTGAACAGCAGCGATCCAATCAGCGCCAGGAGCGCGGCACTCTTGAGGGTCATGGTTGCAGTATGAGGGCTCTCGGGTTACGGTGCAAGGTGAGTTTCAAGTGGCGGAAGCCAGTGGGAGTCGAACCCACCGCGCCGCTTACGCGACGCACGCTGGTTTTGAAGACCAGGCCCAGCACCGGCCAAGATTGGCTTCCGCAATTAAACCGTCCCTTGCAATCCTAGCAACTCCGCCCGGGCTCGCATCGCTCCAATGCAAAATTCGATGTGGGCATCGAGATCCAGACCCATCTCCGCCGCGCCGTTGATCACGTCGTCCCGGTTCACAGCCCGCGCGAAGGCCTTGTCTTTCAACTTTTTCCTCATCGATTTCCCGTCCACTTCGTGGATGCTCCGCGACGGCTTCACGTACGAGCACGCCATGAGAAACCCGGAGAGTTCATCGCAGGCGAACAGCGTTTTCTCCATCAGCGAGTCCCGCGTGACGCCGGTAAAGTCGGCATGCGAAAGAATCGCCCGTCGAATTTCCTCGGAAACGCCGCGTTCTTGCAGAATCGCCTCGCCCTTGGTGGGGTGATCCGGCAGCGTCGGATGGATCTCCCAATCGAAATCGTGGAGCAATCCGGTGACGGCATAGGCCTCCTCGTCGCCCCCCTGCTGGCGGGCGTAGGCCACCATGCAGGTCTCTACGGCGAGCATATGCTTCCGCAATCCATCGGACTGCACAAATTCACAAACAATCTGCCAAGCTTCGTCTCTTGTCACAAGTCTTCTCTGATGTTATCCTATGAAGGTTGTCCACGAGTGGGCCTGTGGCGCAGTTGGGAGCGCGCTTCCATGGCATGGAAGAGGTCAAGGGTTCGAATCCCTTCAGGTCCACCAAAGTTTTCGACGGTTTACCGAGAGCGACCAGCGGGTAAACCAAGGTTCTGTGCAGAGTGGCCTTAACCCACAGGGGCTGAAGAACCGGGTCTTCACTCCCTCGGATCGTCGTTAGGCGCTTCCCCACTCGATAAGAATGCGGAACCTCGGGAGAGTCTAGACCGAAGTTTATCGGCAATGAAGCCGCTTAGTGTTTCCGGGTCCTTCCACTTCGAGCTTCGCCGAGTGGCGTCCAAATCATGCCGCCGAATGAGGGCGTACATTACCGCCACAGGCTGGTCCCTCAACCACAGGCGGAACTCGGATTCGCCACGCGAAGCGAACTCACTGTGGATATCTGGGAGTTCGAGTTGGGGGGGCTTCGTGATCGGCTTCGGCGGTACCGTCTTCGGTTCTTGAAGAGAAGTGAGCACGGCGTCCAACCGGTTGGCGAAGTCGGTGTTGCGTTCGGCTTCTTCGATGAGTAATACGCCTCACCGTACTTCCCCTTGAAGGTACGTATTTCCTCTCCCACGTCCGCTCCGCGTGCAACCGAAACCAATTGAGGTATGGAGCTATTGAAGAGGGGTGGCTGTTGAAGGGCGCCCTCTTCGCCAAATCGACCAAGGCGGCGAGCCTTCAGGTCATCCATAACGCGGCTGTGGAGGTTGTTGCGCTGAACCTTGGTCGCGACTATCCCGAGCGGAGGTATCGAGCGGCCAATGTCCTTCGCGAATCGTTCGACATTCTCCACGATCTGGTAGATGCCCCATGTAGAGACGATATCAGGGATCGTTGGAATCACGTAGCCAGTTGAGATTCTGAGTCCATTTTTGGTGACAGTTCCAAGGCTTGGCGGACAGTCAATGATGACGTAGTCATATCGGTCTAGGACGAGTTGAAGGGCGTTCTTTAGGATCTCCAGGGGGTTCGTAGTGAAGTTGCCGGACAGGGCAATCATCGGGATGCGATCTTGAATGTCAATGAGCCGGATACTTGACGGCAGAAGATCCAGCCGGGCTATTCCATCATTGATTGTTGAGACCCGTTTGACTATTGCCGTCTCAATATCAAACTTTGGCGGTTCATGAAAATTGATTCGATCAGAGAACAGTTGAGCTATAGTCCTCCCCTCACGGTCCAACTCGGACCATTTGTCCTCAGAGATCAATGTCACAGTGGCGTTCGTCTGCGGGTCGAGATCCACCAACAGGACATGCTTTCGGTCCTCTTGGGCTAGGATCTCAGCAACGGCCACGGCGGTGGTGGTTTTTCCCACTCCACCCTTCAGATTGATGAAGCTAAGGACGTGAGTGGCTTCGTTCCTGAAAGATTGCACCCAAGTGACGACGGTTTCACGATCCCACACAGGACCGCTGCTTAGGGTTTAGATGGGTTTGGGAAAGCTGTCGTAGCGAAGTCGCCAGTTCGTTACGGCCTGCTTCGTGACGTTGGATAGAGCTGCGATTTCCGCGATTCCGACTAGGTTGTCCGACATGGCTTGGGGACCTCCACCGGTTCCATTTCATTCAGAATATCAATGTCGTGTACTTTGTCAACGTACCCTGCATCTTGTTTGGTTGATTGCCGCTTACCTCACCATTGCGGGCGGCCGGGCGTTCCAAGCCGTGACGCGCCGAAAGCACTCTTGCCGCTTCTCTTCCGCCCTCAACCGCCACCGGGCGTCCGACAGCCACAAGCGGAATCGCCGCAAGTCGTTCTTGTCGCAACCGCCACCGGTATCGACGCCGTACCTCTCCCGGAGGAAGGTCCGGACCGTGACCGCGCCAGAGCGCAAGCGGGCTTGGACTTCTACCGCGTCTCCGGTGCACACGAGATGATGAGCCGCTAGGTCAAGGATGTCCGCAAACGAGTAGCACCCGCGCCGATCGTGGTCGCGCAGAAGAGAACGACGCAGGGTGACCGTACTGCCCGTGCCTTGTCGCTGCATTAAGCCCGCCCGTGTCCCTATAATGTTTGACTTATATTAGCTGTGAGTTATAATTGTGGCGTGACGTGGGAAGTCGAGGTTACCGATGAGTTCAAAGTCTGGTGGAGTGGGCTCACCGAAGCAGAATGCGTATCGGTCGAAAGAGCCGTTTTGTTGCTGGAAGAGCGTGGCCCCCATCTCCCTTTTCCGTATAGCAGCAAGGTAAACGGCTCGCGCCATTCCGCGTTGCGTGAGCTCCGCGTGCAACACCAGGGCCACCCCTACCGGGTGCTTTACATTTTTGATCCCCGCCGCGTAGCCCTGCTGTTACTGGGTGGCGACAAAGCTGGCGATGATCGCTGGTACGAGAAAAACGTACCGCTGGCTGACCAGCTTTACGAAAACTACCTTGCCGAGATCGAGGAGGAAGACGATGTCAAAAACGACAAAATTCAGTGAACTTCGGGCGAAGATGCCACCGGAGGCCAGGGCCGAAGCCCGACGCCTCGCCGACCAGGATCTGAAGGAGATGCCCCTGCATGAGCTGCGTGCCGCCCGCCACCTGACACAGCAACAACTCGCGCAGACCCTGGATATGACGCAGGCGGCGGTTTCACAACTGGAACAACGCACGGATGTCTATCTCAGTACGCTCGGAAACTTTGTGGAAGCGATGGGCGGACGATTGGAAATATACGCCGTGTTTCCCGATGGAAAAGTGAAACTGGGTCTTGAGCGGGAAGCATCTCGACCTTCGGCCGGGGACTAAATTTGTAGGGTGCCTGCATCCGCGAGCGTGAAATCACGCCGGGCACCAGTTCCCGCTGTGGCGCAGTTGGGAGCGCGCTTCCATGGCATGGAAGAGGTCAAGGGTTCGAATCCCTTCAGGTCCACCAAAACGTTTCAAACACTGGCCGGCCTTGGCCCGTCAAGTTTCGCTACCGTAGAGTCCAACTGGAGTTCAAAGCCCAATTGACGCTCGGGCAGCCATGGGCACCGTCTGTCACGCTTGCGGGTTGCTGGAGACGACAGCAAATAGCTTCCCCTATTAAGGACGTTGCCCAATCCGCCCACGCCCAGCGCAACTCCTTCTTGGCTACCTGGCTCGCGGAATTTGTAAATCGTCGCAAATCTTCCGGCACAAGAAGTCGTTAACTTCGCGGTGACGCGGCACCGAGGACGATTTACTCGCCTTCCGATTCACAGAGACAGTATGTTGCCCGCCTTCTCGCAGGAACTGGCAACCGTAGCACTCCAGGTGGCGGATGAGATCGGCGCGCTTCACGCGGTGTAGCGCACCCGGTTCTTTGGACACATCTTTGTTTAGGCTGCGACGGCCTGGTTTAGGCTGCGACGGCCTGCTGAAAGTACTCTCGCCTGGCTTGAG
>JAPKZA010000313.1 GCA_026394015.1 Acidobacteriota bacterium | reverse complement strand
AGGCTGTTTGAATGCATAGGTAGTGGAAGAGAAATCCTCCACAATCGGAAAGGGCGCTGCAAGCCCTAAACAAACCCAATCGTGGAGGACCTATGCACATTCAATATTTTGTGGCACTCGACGTCCACAAGCTAATTCTATTTTTTTGCGTGAAGAAGGCCGACGGAGAAATTGTCTCTGAGGGCAAGATTCCCGCACGGCGAGTTGATCTAAAGAATTGGGCGGCCGCCCTGCCCAAACCATGGCGTGGAGGAATGGAAGCAACGCTGTTTAGCAGTTGGATTTATCGCGAGTTGGAGCCGTTCGCCGACGAGCTCTGGATGGGACATCCTGCACGGATGAAGGCCATTAGCTCAGGCAAGAAGAAGAGCGACAAGCTGGATGCCCGAATGCTAGCCGACCTGCTGCGAGCAGATTTATTTCCTCGCTGTTACGTCATGAATCCCCAGATGGAGGCGCTCCGGCGGCAGTTGCGTTTTCGACGGTTAGTTGTTCATGAAACCGTGAAGTTCAAAAACAAGACAACCGGGCTGCTCATGGAACATGGAATCGAGTACACGAAGGGAAAGATCCATCAGAAGAAGTACTTCAGTGAACTCTTGAAAGCCGAACCCGCCATCACCGAAGAGTTGCGTCCCTTGCTCGATTTCAGCCGCGGGCAGATCGAATCCCTGGGCAGGATGGACATGGATCTGATGAAGTTGTTGGGCCGCCATCCGGCTTTGCAGACGAGGGTTGGAAAGTTGACGTCGATCCCGGGGGTGGGCCCGGTGACGGCGCTAACCTGGGCGCTGGAAGTTGGAGACCCGGAGCGATTTTCTTCCATCAAGCATGCGTTGAGTTACTGCGGATTGTCGAGTGCGCTGCGGGAGTCAGCGGGAAAGGAAAAGAGGGGGCCGCTCTCCAAACAGCGGAACGCCTACCTGCAACCCGTGCTGATTGAGACGGCGAAGTTGGCCCCACAATTCAATGAGACGTTGAAGGCAGTCAAGGAAAAAGAGCTGCAAAAGGGTCATGCGAACCGGGCGACGCTGGCCGTGGCCCGGAAGTTAGTTGCTTATATGTTGGCGGTTGATCGTGCCTATTTTTCGGAGTTAAAGCAACTCAAAGAACAAGCCAAATCCGCCGCGTAAGCGGGTTTGCTTCAGAACATCAGCGTTTGCTGGTGGTCGCAGGTTCCCGCCTGGCTCCCCGAACTCGGGACTCGGCACAGCGCGAAAGCGCCGATGCCGCTACAGGCTGTTTTGGAGCGGGCGGGTAAAACTTCAACTCAATCTTCGGGACGAATGCAGTCGCTCGATCCCGCAAATGGATGTCTGGTCACAGACCTGTTCTGTAGACCCCTTGCCTAGATTTCAATACCTGCCGCCGGCCAATGCGATTGACGAGAAGCCGCTTCGGAGTTCGAGGCAGGGGAAATCTCCGTTTTCCCTTGACGAATACCTATCATGGATGTCCCGAAGTCGAAGTTCCCCAATTTTCCGTATTTCCGAATTTTTCTCTAACTGGCTTTGCGGAAATCCTTCCAGGCGGGATCGAGGTTCCACCAGAGCATGCTGGCCGCTCCGGTTTCGCGGGCTTTGTCGACGCAGCAGTCGACCCATTCGGCCAAGCCCTGGCCGGCGTAGGGCAGGGCGAGATCGAGCATGGAGACGTAACGTTTTTGGGCGATGGCACCGAGGTCGTCGGCGATGCGATTGGCTTCCTGGGGGGCTCCGGAGAGGGCGTGGGCGTAGCTGGTGGCGGCGAGGAGGCGGGCGTCATCGGGGGCGAGGACTTGGCCGCGGCCGAGCACAATGAGCGATTCGCGGAACTGGCCGAGGGCGGCGTAGGCTCGGCCGAGGAGGAGATAGACGTCGGGGGCGGTGGTGTCGAGTTTGAAGGCGCGGCGGCCCTGTTCGATGGCCATTTCGTTGCGCCCCTGGAAGAAATAGAGCCAGGCGAGGCCCAGGACGGTTTCGAGGGCCGGGGTAGTGGCGGCTTCGAGGAGGGCGATGGCACCGTCCATGTCGCCCCGGGGAGCCAGAACGAACAGCGCTTGCCCGGCGCGAGCGTCGGCGCGATGGGGATCCATGCTGAGTGCGCGGGCGAAGGCTTGTTCGGCGGACTTCGGGTTATTGAGGACGGCATGGGCGAAACCGGCCGCGACGAAGGCTTCCACGGCATCGGGGCGGGCTTCGAGTAGTTTTTTGGCGGCGATGATAGCAGCCGACATCGTTTCCACAGGTTCGCGGAGTCCGCGGGCAGCCGCTATGACTTCGCCGAGTTCGAGGTTCGGGGTGGCGAAGGCGGTGTTGAACTCGGCGGTGCGTCCGGTGGGGACGGCAGGCGCGCTGACGAGCGCTTCGCCCCGTACTTTGGCGCGGAGGACGTTTGCGATGGCGACGGCGATTTCATCCTGAGCCTGCAGGACCTTGGAGATATCGCGATCGAAGCGTTCGGTCCAGACCTGGTAGCCGGAAGCGGCGTCAGTGAGCTTGATGATGATGCGGACCTGGCCGCTGGCGGAGCGGGCGGAGCCTTCGATGAGTAAGTTGACGTTGAGGTGGGCGCCGACTTTGCGGAGGTCGTCGGTACGACCGCGAAAGCGGGCGGCAGAGGTTGAGGAAGCGACGCGCAGGCCTTCGACGGATTGTAACTGATAGGAGACCTCTTCAGTGAGGCCGTCGCAGAATTCGGTGAGGGCGGGGTCGAGGGCGAGGGAGGTGAAGGGGAGGACGGCGACGGCGGGTTCGTCCGGGAGGGGTTCGGCTTGTTGGAGGCCGTCGTGGGCTTCGGCGCGCAATTCGGCGATGAAGGCTTCCATATCGGGGAAGCGGTCATCGGGCTTTTTGGCCATGCCGCGTTCGACGATGCGTTGGAGTCCGTTGGAGATCCCGGGCCGCATGTCGAGCATGTTGGGCACGGGGTTGTACACGATTTCGTTGAGGCGGGCGGCGGCGTTTTTGGACTTGAAGGCGGCCTCGCCGGTGAGCAGTTCGAAGAGGAGGGCGGCCAAGCAATAGATATCGCAGCGATGGTCGACGCCGGAACCTTGGAGCTGCTCGGGGACGAAGGCGCTGAAGGCGCTGGTGAGGGCCTTTCCGCCGGAGGCAAACGTTGGCCCATCGCCGAAACGGGCTTTGCCGAAATTGGTGATTTTTACGGCGTGCGTGGGGGTGACGATGACGTTTTCCGGGCAGATATCGCGATGGACGATGCCGTGACGGTGCGCTTCGGCCAAGCCTTGGGCTACGGCTAAAACGTAGTCAATACTGCGGTCGACCGGGAGGAGTTCTCCGCTGGAGTTCGCTCGTTCGAGCTTTTCGCGGAGCGAACTGCCGGGGAGGTGCTCGTAGATGAGATAGCGCCCGTCTTTTTCGTCGATGACGTCGAAGATAGAGGAGATATTCGGGTGGTTGAGGGAGACGCCGGCGCGGGCTTCTTTTTGGAAAGAGGCCAGGGCGTCGGCGTCGTTGTTGGGGACATCGATCGCCTTGAGCATGACCAAGCGGTCGAGCTTGAGGTCTCGGGCCTTGTAGATCATCCCTAAGCCGGCGGTACCGATTTCTTCGATGATGTAGTAGTGGTCGATGGTTTTGCCGATCATGAAAATCCTAAGTAATGCCTCGCGCTAGTGGACGCGAAGGGGAACGTCGGGGGAGGCTGGGGATGGGGATTCCGGCTTGGGCGACCGGGATGGGAGCGGGGTGGACGACTTGTGTCGTGGGGGCTAATTTGGCGGGGATGAGGGGTTCGCGCACCCGCCCCGCGGCGCAGGAGTAGTCGCCGGTAAAGGACCAGCCGACTTCGAGGAGAGCGCCTCGATCGTCGGGGGCGGCTTCGGACCAGAGGATGAGCGCCGATTTACATTCAAAATAGCTCCAGATCTGTTCGATGGTCCGTTCGGGGCGGGCCTCGGCGTAGGCATCGAAGGAGGCGGCGGGAGCGGCGCCGGTGGTGACCGGAAAGGTTAGGCCGAGCCCATCGGCTGCCGGGTCGAGCGAGGCTGTGATGGTGCCGCGGAGACCCTCCAGTTCGTTTTCCTCTCGCTGCACGGTAACGCCGCCTTTATAGCGGGCACCGGTGTTGTCGGAGATGACGTCGTGGACCCAGGCGGCGGAGATGGAGTTGGTGCCGCGCTGGCCATCGGGTCCTCCGCCGACCAGACGGACGGTGGCGGCGAGTTGGACCGAGGAGTTCGATCCGCCTTCGCGGATGCTGGAAAGGACGAAGCGTTTGCCATCGGCTTCGACCGCGCAACGGCAGAAGCGACCGTTGAAGGCGGTGTCGTTGCTTTCGATGGTGGCGCGGATGATGACGACGGAGCGGGAGCATTGGGGGCCGCCCCAGTCGCCATCCGGGGCTTGCTGCGGCGCGACTTGGGCGAGGAGCTCAAAGCTTCCGACGGCGTCGGTGAAGAGGGCGGCTTCGCCAGGTTCGCTGCCGGGGACGAGGGTGGGAAGGGGACGCGAGGAGAGGGCGACGATGCCGGCGGCGTCGTCGTTACTGCGGTGCAGCGACCACCGGAACGGCGCGCCTTGGGGCGTGACGGAGGCGCGCAGGGCGATGGGCTGTTGGGGGCCGAGGGCACCGGCGAGGAGGACCAAGTCTCGATCTCCCGGTTCGGCGGCGGCGGTGATGACGCCAACGGCGACGGCGGTAACGACGCAAGAATCGCCTACGCCGTCGACGCCGGCGAGGCCGAGTTGGAGGAGGCCGTCTCCGCGCTTCGCGCTGGGGCCCTGGGCCTCGAGCCAGAAAGAGACCGGTTCTTTAGGGGCATCGAACTCGACGCCGTTGGCGAGTGGTTCACCGGCACCGCCCGCGGCTAATTTGAAGAGGAGAAGCGAAGGGCCGCCCGGGGCGGTGCGCAGGAAGAGCCGATGGCGGACCGAGGCTGGTTTGGGGGGGGGGACGACGATGCGGGTGCGGCTCGAACGCCCGTCCGGGGTGGGGCAGCCGACGTAGATGCCCTCCGTGTATTGTGCGCTTCCTGCCGCGGTTTCGAGAGTGAGTTGGGCGACGGTGAGGGTGGCGCTGGTTTCGTCATGCTTATCGACCTGAAGGGTTAGCGTCTCTTCGCCGGGCGCGGAAGCTTCAGCGTAGAGGGTGAGGTCAGGATTGAGGCTGGAGGAAGGGATGTCGTAGCAATTATTGACGAAGGGGATGGGTTCGCCGACGCCGGAGGTGCGGAAGAGGCGGAGGAGGCCGGGGGTGCGCCGGAGTTGGCCGCCGCGCCCGACCGACTGGAGGACGATGGGGACCCGCGGCAGGGACGAACGGCCCTGGGGAAGGAGGACGAAGTTGGTGGACGGGAGCACGGCGGGGAGCAGCACTTCGTCGGCAACGGAGCCGCCGTGGATGGCGACTAAGGAGAGCTTGGCGACCTCCAGGCCCTTCTTCGAATTCCGGAACTCGATGAGCTTATTGGGCGTCGTGTCTTCGGCCCAATAGGTCTTGATGGGTCCGTACATTTGCTCGAGTTCGCCCGAGTCGCAGGTGGGGAGGAAGACGCGCAAGATACGGGGATCGTAGAAGCGGAAGAGCATTTTGGTGCCGCGCGGATCGCGGACGGTAAGGAGCTTGCGGAGGTGGTGCCGCACCGATTTCATGGCGGCATCGCATTGGAGAAACACGCCGAGGCTATTGCCGAGATTGGCGGCGAGGTAGTCGGTATAGGCGTCCTCGGAGGTCAACTGGACCAGATAGGGGGCGGCCTGTTCGAGGACGTCGGGGAGCTCGCCGGCGAAGAGGCAACTGTAGTTGAGATGAGAATTGGCGAGGGTCCAATAGGCTTTCGGATCCCGGGCGGTATCGATGATGGCCCAGATATCTGAGCGGGGGCCCTTAGGCCAGAGAGTGGCGCGGAGGTCGTTGGACATGAAAGTTACTCCGATTGAGCTGCTAGCTTATTGCATTCTTCGCAGAACGGCAGGCCTTGGGCGGCGGCGGTGACCAGAGTGGCGGCCTGATTTCGGGCGGCTTCGTTCTTGGAGAAGGTGAGGGGTTCGGGAGTCGGTGCGGGCGGGGGCGCGTAGACGGATGCCGCATCCGCTTGGGCTTCTTCTTCGGCGAGGCGGTTGCATTCTTCGCAGAAGGGGAGGCCCTCTTCGGCGGCTTGAATTAGAGTGGCGGCCTGTCGAACGGCGTTGGCATCTTTCTTGAAGGTGAGCGGGGCCGGCTCGGGCGCTGGAGGCGGAGGCGCCGGCGCGGGAGGTTTGACGGCCGGGCGGACTACGGCGGCTTGTTCGGCGGCGTAGCGAGCGCATTCGGCGCAGAAGGGTACGCCGTTGGCGGCGGCGGCACGGAGGGCGGCGGCTTGGGCGACGCCGTCGTGGTCGGAATCGAAGGTGTTGGTTTCTTCGATAATTTCCGGCTCTTTGCGTTCGGCGGGGGGAGCTTCGGCGACGGCTGAGGCGGTGACTTTCAGGCTGAGGTGGCCGTGGTCGATGAGGCCCTGGGGCTTGACGATGAGCAGTTCGCCGGAGACCATCATTTTCGCGATGGCGTGGAAGAGTTGCTGGTCACTGGTGGCGGCGGTGATGCCACGGCCTTTGGAGGGAACGAGGCGCCGAAAGCCAGAGAGCGCGGCGGTGTCGTTACGGAAGCGCTTGAGGAAATCAAGGGCCGTTTCGAGGGTCCAGCGGGTACGCACCTCTTCCCGCCGCAATAGCTGAAACTCGTGTGTGGCGCCGAATCGAATCGAGCTCATTTGGAAGGCCGCAAAGGCTTACCGATCCATCATAGTACAGGCGCGCCGAAAGACGGGCGACGATTGCTATCCGGTTAGACTTCTCTTACACTTCTATGGAATACGCGCACAACGGATTCGCTTCGGCCCGGCAGGATAGGCGAGTTCCTCGCCAGTCGGTGCGGTGCCTGCGCGGCCTGTGCTCTTCGAGGAGCAATGCGGGTTCTCCTTCCGATTGTTTTGGCCAGTGTTACGCCTCTATTTGCCCAATCGACCGGGGCTTCCTTGTCAGGGACAGTGGTGGATCCGTTAGGAGCGGCGGTGCCTGGGGCCGTGGTGACGGCGGTGAACGGGCAGACGGGTGTGCGGCTGACGGCGACGACGAATCCGTCCGGGTTTTATAGTCTGCGTCCGTTGGCGATTGGTAAGTACACGGTGGAGATGGAGAAGGCGGGTTTTCGGCGGGAACGATTCAACGAGGTGGAGTTGACGACGGGCCAGGCGGGAGAGTTGAACGCGAAGTTGGAGGTGGGTTCGACGAGCGAAAGCGTGACGGTTTCGGAGCGGCCGTCGCTACTGGACACGCGGAGTTCGGAGGGGAGCCAGTTGATTGAGGCCAAGACGATTGAAGACATGCCGTTGGGCGATCGGCGGGCGATGAACTTGATTGAAATTACGGGGGCGGCGGTGTTTGTGAACTACGAGTCCGGCGCGAAGCCCAACTTTTCGCTGGCAGGGGGGCGGACGCAGTCGCAGATGTTCCTGATTGATGGGGGTTCGGGGCAGAATATGCGTTTGGGAATTGGCCAGATTGACACGGATCCGCCGGTGGAGAGCCTGCAAGAGGTGAAGGTGCTGTCGAACGGGTATGCGGCGGAGTTTGGCGGGTCGGCGGGCGGGTTGGTGATTGCGAATACGAAATCGGGGACGAACAAGATAAAGGGCAGTCTGTTTGAGTATTTGCGCAACCAGGTGCTGGATACGCCGAACTTTTTTTCGCCAATTGTAGATGGGTCCAAGCAGAAGCCATCGCTGCGCTACAACGTGTTCGGGGGGACGGTGGGCGGCCCGATTCTGAAGAATCGGACGTTCTATTTTGGCTCGTATGAAGGGTCGCGGCGGCGGGATGGATCGGTGCGGACGTTGACGGTGCCGACGGCGCTGGAACGTCAGGGCGACTTCAATCGGACGTTTAACGCACGGGGTCCGGTTTTGGTTTATGATCCGTTTTCGGGACGCCGGGAGGGCACGGCGGTGGTGCGCAACGCGTTTCCGGGCAACGTGATTCCAGTGAGCCGTTGGGATGCGATCGGCAAGAACATTCTGCCGTTTTATCCGCTGCCCAACCGTGTGGCGGATGACGTAACCGGGGCGCATAATTTTCGCGCCAACGACATCAATGCGTTGACCCGGGACAACGTCATCGTGAAGATCGACCACCGTTTCAGTGACCGGGATTCGGTGACGGGACGGTATATGTACAACAGCGATATCAGCCTGCGGAACAGCATCTTTCCGGTTCCGGACGCTGACCCGACCAACCAGAGTAATAGCAATCAGACGTTTTGGTATGGGACCTGGACGCGGGTGGTGAGCCCGACACGGATTAACGAATTGCGGATGACGTACGGCCGGCGGAAGGCGCTGAGTTTTTCGCGGGGATTTGGAGCGAACTGGCCTTCGAAGATTGGGTTCAAGGGCGTGTCCGATGATGCGTTTCCGCGGCTGGAGGTGGCAGGGTACGCGGCTTTGGGTTCGACGTCGCAGGAGCGGCGACAAGTGCCGATTCAACAGTATCACTTGTCGGAGGGCTTTTCGTGGAACCGGGGTACGCATACCGTGAAGTTCGGTGGGGAGGTGAGGCAGTCGTTGAACTATGAGATTTTCCGACCGTACGCATCGGGTCGGTACACGTTTGACCGGGGCTTTTCGGCGGCGATCAATAACCAGGCGTTTAGCGGGAACGGGGTGGCGACGCTGTTGCTGGGGATACCGGGGACGGTGGAGGTGCGGGAGACGGATGTGTTGGATCGGCGGAGCGTTTACCTGGCGGGTTATCTGCAGGACGATTGGACCGTGGTGCCGGGGCTGACGCTGAACCTGGGGGTGCGTTGGGAGTTCGATTCGCCGATGCGGGACATCAACGGGCGTTTCAATGGCTTTGACCCGACGGCGATCAACCCGGTTTCCGGGACGCCGGGCGTGGTGAAGTTTGGCGGGAGGAATGGTTACCGGGACACGATGTGGGATCCGGATTACAACAATTTTGGGCCGCGGGTGGGTTTTGCGTGGAAGCCGGGGCGGCTGCCGTCGACCGTGATTCGAGGGGGCTACGGGGTGTTTTTTGCCCACCCGTTCGACCGGGGGGTGCCGAATGCAGCGTCTCTTGGATTTGAAAAAGCGCTGAACCTGGTGGTGCTGGGCAACGTGGAGACGGTGCCGTATACGTTGACGAATAACTTGCCGCAGGTGGACCCGAAGGCGCCGGTGCTGGACGATCGGTACGGAGCGGTGCGGGTGGGCACGGCGGCGACGAATGCGATCACGTTTTTCGAAACGAACCGGCGGACGGGGTATTCGCAGCAGTTTAGCCTGCGCGTACAGCAGGAGTTGTGGGGCGGCACGTTGTTCGAAGTGGCTTATATTGCTAACTTGTCGAAGAAGTTGCCGAGTGGGAACTTACCGATCAATCAGATTCGGCCGGAGTTGATGCAGCCGGGTTCGGGACAGGCGCAGCGACCCTTTCCACAGTTTTCGAACGTGTCGATTATTGCGCCGAACATTGGCGTTTCGAACTATCATGCGCTGGGACTGCGGGCGGAGAAGCGGTTTGCGAAGGGATTTAATGTTTTGGCGACTTACACGTTTTCGAAGTTCCTGGATAATGCCGATGCCGGGGCGGCCGGGTTAGGGGATGAGGGGGCGGCGTATTCGAACTTCTACAATCGGCGGGCGGACTATGGGCCGTCGGAGAATGACATTCGGAGCCGGTTGACGTGGAGTTCGGTTTACCAGTTGCCATTTGGCAAAGGGCGGCGGTTTCTGACCGAGGGGTTGGGGGGCAAGGCGTTCGGCGGATGGTCGATTGGGGCGGTGATGTTGCTGCAGAGTGGCCCGCCGATTACCGTGGCCACGCAGCAGAATACAACGTTTTCGAACTCGGCCGGGGCGCTACGGGCGGATGTGATTCGGGATCCGAATCTGCCGGTGGGGGAGCGTGAGATCTACCGCTGGTTTGATACCAGCGCGTTTCGGTAGCCGGCGAACTATAGGTTTGGAAACCAGGGGGTCGGGCTGGTTCGTGGGCCCGGGGTGATCAACCTGAACACGTCGTTGATTCGAACGTTCAGGATTTTGGAGCGCTATCAGTTGCAGTCTCGGGGTGAGGCGTTCAATTTGGCCAACCACGCCAACTTTGCGACGCCGGGCCGGGTGTTTGAGGGGCCGGGTTTCGGCATCGTGAGTGCGGCGCGGCCGGCGAGGCAGATTCAAGTTGGGATGCGACTGACGTTTTGAGCCTTGTTATAGTAGCGCGATGAGCTTACTTTCCCGGCGAGCGTTTCTGGCTTCGTGCGGCTTGGCAGCGGCAGCGCAGACGGGGCGGCGCCGGCCCAATGTATTGGTGATTCTGACCGATGACCAGGGCTGGGGCGACTTGAGCATCAACGGGAACAGCAATCTATCGACGCCGAACATTGATTCGATCGGGCGGCAGGGGGCGCAGTTTGAACGCTTCTTTGTTTGCGCGGTTTGTGCGCCGACGCGGGCTGAGTTCCTGACGGGGCGGTACCATGCCAGAGCCGGGGTTCGCGGCGTCAGCACGGGGCAGGAGCGGATGAACCTGGACGAGCATACGATTGCGCAAACCTTTCAGAAGGCGGGGTATGCGACGGGGGCTTTCGGCAAGTGGCACAACGGCTCGCAAGCGCCTTACCACCCGGATTCCAGGGGATTCGCTGAGTAGTACGGGCTTACGTCGGGGCACTGGGCGCATTATTTCGACGCCGAGATGGACCATAACACGGGGAGCTGGTAAAGGGCCGCGGCTACATCACCGACGATTTGACCAACCACGCCATGGCGTTTATCGAGAAGAACCGGGCGCGGCCGTTTTTCTGCTATTTGCCGCTGAACACGCCGCATTCGCCGATGCAGGTGCCGGAGGCGAACTACGCCAAGTTCGCGCAGTTCCAGCCGGCGCTGAAGGCGACAGACCCGGCGCAGGAGGACCTGGCAATGACGCGGGCGGCGTTGGCGATGGTGGAGAACATCGACGGCAACGTGGGCCGACTGTTGGCTCGGTTGAAGGGATTGGGGCTGGAGGACGACACGGTGGTGGTGTTCTTCTGTGACAACGGGCCGAATAGCTGGCGTTGGAATGGCGGGATGAAGGGCCGGAAAGGTGCCGTGGATGAGGGTGGAATCCGGTCTCCGCTGCTGGTGCGGTGGCCGGGTCGAATTGCGGCGGGGCAGATGATCCCGCAGATTGCGGGGGCGATTGATTTACTGCCGACGTTGTCGGCCTTGGCTGGAGTGCCGATGGGGGCGGCCAAGCCACTCGATGGACGAAGTTTGGCCCCGCTCTTACTCCGGCAGAAGGTGGATTGGGCGGATCGCATGATTTTCTCGCTGCAGGCGAAACGGATCAGTGTGCGCACACAGACGCATCGTCTCGATCCGACGGGGAAGTTGTTCGATATGCGGAACGATCCGGGGCAGACGAAGGATGTTGCGGCGTTGGAGCCGGAATTGGCGGGTCGTCTGCGGGCCGCGGCGGAAGCCTGGGGCAGGGAGGTGTTGCCGCTGGTTGGTCCGGACGATCGACCGTATCCGGTGGGCCATTCGAAGATGACTTACTTGCCGGCGCGAGACGGGGTGGGATCCGGAGAGGTGAAACGGAGTAATACGGCTCCGAATAGTTCGTATTTTACGAACTGGACGAAGACGACCGATCGGATTCAATGGGATATTGAGGTGGCGCAGGCTGGCGAGTACGAAGCGGTGATGCACTATACGGCAGCGGCGGCGGGTTCGATCGTGGAGCTTTCGTGCGGGGCGGGGAGGCTGGAATTTTCGATTGGAGAGGCGCATAACCCGCCGCTGTTCGGGATGAAGGAAGACCGGCATGACCGGGGGCCAGAGTCCTACGCGAAGGACTTCAAGCCCTTGCGGCTGGGGACAATCCAACTGGCGGCGGGCCGGGGGGCGCTGACGTTGCGGGCGATCAAGGTGGCCGGGACTGAAGTGGCGGATGTGCGGTACCTTATCTTGACGCGGAGGGCGGGATGAAGCGATGGGTTCTGATGATGGGTTTGCTGATGGCGTGTCTGGCCATGGCGGGCGAAGGCGATGCGATGCTGGGAACGTGGGTGACCTCGGGTGGCTTGTCCAAGGTGGAAATCACGAAATGCGGAAGCCGGTATTGCGGCACGATCCAGTGGATGAAGACGCCGAAGAATGATGCGAATAATGCGGACGCGACGCTGCGCGGCCGGCCGCTCGTCGGGGCGCGGATTTTGTCCGGCTTTGGGGCCGACGGGATGGGCGGCAAGATCTATGCTCCGGAGCGGGGCAAGGTGATGGATGCCAAGCTCGTGATGGTGGGGGGCGATTCGCTGGAGGTGCGGGTGTCGGCCGGGATGATGAAGAAGACGGTGGCTTGGACGCGCGTGCGCTAGGGCGGAGGAAGCAGAGCCCGAGCATGAGGATGGCGAGCGGGAGAACAATTTGGTTGCCGATGGCGCCGGGGGGCGTGTTGGCGAAGTGGATAGGCTTCATGCGGCCGACGAGGATGCGCACGAGGGTTTCGAGAATCAGCAAGAGATAGAAGACGAGCGGTAGCGAAAAGCGACGGCGAGTTGAACGACGGCTTCGATGAGCGGCACCAAAAGATGGATGCCGCTGCGTGCGGTGCTGACAACCGCGAGCACGGACTTGGGAACCCGCATCGTGTTATCGGAAGCAGTGTAGGTTCCGGCGAGACGGCATCGGCTAGGCCGACGACATCATTCAGCTGAGGAAGCGGGCCCCACGGGGAATGGCTTCGAGCTCGTCTTCGGTGCCTTCGTAGACCAAGCTGCAATGCCCGTTGTAGTGAATGCCGCGGAGGATATCGAAGACGCGTTTGTAGTCGATGAACTTTTCGCGGCCTTGTTCGTCGACCTGATAGAGCTTGACGCGGACGAAGGGGGCGAGGGGGGCGACCTGTTCGAGGGAACGGTAGTAGTTCTCGTAGGTATGGCCTTCCTGCTTGGGTCCACGGGGGCCGTCGCGGCCCGTGAAATGGCCGGTATCGAGCACGAGAGCGAAGTTGGGATGGTTGACCGCTTTATGAAAACGGAGCATGTCGTCGCCGGTGGAGGTGAGGCCGCTATGGTTCTGCAGGGCGACGACCATGCCGAGGTCGGCCCCGATTTCGGCGCAGCGGCGGAGAGCGTCGACACCGCGTTTAAAGGCGTCTTCGGCATTGCCTCCGGACGGTGTGGAGCCGACGAAGACGCGGACGAGCGGCGCGCCGAGGAAGAGGCCGGTTTCCATGCCGACGCGGCACTTTTCGATTTCGGCGTTGATGCGTTCCGGGAACTGGCCGAACTCGGTGGATACCGGGAAGCTGGGTACGGACAGGCCGTTATCGAGACAGAGGCGGCGGAGTTGTTTGAGGTAGATCCGGTCGAAGCTTTTCAGGTGTTGCATGTGCAGATCGACGCCGTCGAGGCCGAGGCTGCGCGCGGTGCGGATGAAGCCCGGGAGGTCCATTTTTCCGGCCTTGAACTGATTCTGGTAGCTCAAGGAGAGACAGCTGAGTCGCATCATAAGGGCCACACTTTTTCGATGGTTTTCGAAAGCATCCAATGCTTGTCGTCGTCGTTGAGGAACTTCATTTCGTCGCGGATGACGGATAGAGTTTGGGCGTAAGTGGCGTGGGGCAGGCTGACGGGCCAGTCGGTGGCCCACATCAGGCGCTGGGGGCCGAACGCTTGGTGGAGGCGTTTGACGTGCTCCTGCGAATCGAGCCAGGGGTAGGCTTGTTTGGAGAGCGACCAGGTGTGGGAGACCTTGACGAACAGGTGCGGATGGCGCTTCAGCGCGATGAGCTTTTCGAGTTCGGCGGGCTGGTTGACGGGGCAATCGGCCATGTGATCGATGACGATGGAGAGATCGGGAAACTGGTCGGCGAGGGCGCCGATCTCGGGCATGCGGGAGATGGGGGCGAGGATGGTCATCGGCACCTTGAGCTCCTCGCAGCGCTTCCAGAGCGGCTTCATCAGCGGCCCCTTGATCCAGTCGCCGCTGGCGTTAGCGGCGGGGCTGAGACGGACGCCGCGGATGCCGGCCTGCGTGAGTTCGGATAGATGTTCGGGGGCGTTGGGGTTCTCGGGGTCGACGCGGCACACGCCTTGAAAGTACTGCGGGTATTGGCGGAGGACCGAGAGCAGGTACGAATTGTCGAACATGTAGTGCCGAACCTGGATGATGACGGTTTTGGCGACTCCGTTGGCCTTCATCAGTTCGAGGAGCATATCGGGCGACTTGTCGTCGGTGGGGTGCGTTGCGTTCCCTTTCCAGTAGGGGAAGCGGGGATCCTTTTTGTAGACGTGAACGTGGGGATCGAGAATTCGATAATTGGGTGCGGCCATGGCGACGGTTGCGGCTCCGGCGAAGAGGTCTCTTCGTGTCATCTGTCGCTAGGCATCATATACCTTATTGGGCGATGGCGAATAGGTGCTGTCCTCCGCGGATGTACAGAACACCGTCGGCAATGGCGGGCGAAGCCATGACCGGTTCGCCGAGATCGTTTTCGGCCAACAATTTGTACTCTTTTCCCTGCTGCAGGACGAAGGTGTGGCCGTCTTCGTTCGTGATGTAGAGGCGGCCACCGGCGGCGACGGGGGAGCTGGTGAAGCCGGAGGCGGTGCCGAGACGTTGTTGGAAAACGCGCTCGCCGGAGGAGAGTTCGAAGACGGTGAGGACACCGTTGTCGTAGCAGAAATAGCCGAGACCGCCCGCGAGGAGGGGTGTCTGCATATAGTTGCCGGAGCGTTCCTGGGTCCAGGCGATGGCGGAACGGTCTTTCGAGAGGTCCCCCTTGGCGTCGGGACGGATGGCGTAAATAGGGCGGCCACCGCCGTGGGCGCTGGTGATGACGATGAGGCCTCCGCCGTAGAGCGGGGTGGGGACGGGGATGTCGCCGGTGCCTTCTAAGCGCCAGCGCTCTTTGCCGGTGGAAAGGTCATAGCCGCCGATGTGTTTCCAGCCGTTGACGACGACTTGCGGGTTGGCGCCGGGGACCACGGCCGGGGTGCCGAAGGTCGGAACGTCGGCGCGGGGGGTCCGCCAGAGTTCGACGCCGTTCACGCCGTCGTCGGCGG
>JAPKZA010000473.1:33827-38777 GCA_026394015.1 Acidobacteriota bacterium | reverse complement strand
TTCGACATGGAGGCGCAGGCTTTGTTTATCGAGTGGCTCACTGAGCTCGAAGAGAAAATACGGGGCGGCGAATTGCATCATGCGCTCATCTCTCACCTGTCGAAATATCGAAGCCTAATGCCATCGTTAGCGCTACTGTTTGCTCTTGCGGATGCGGCGGCGGAAGGTAGACCCCTTGAGGCGGTTTCAGTACATCATGCGCGGCAGGCTGTTGGTTGGTGTGACTACCTGGAATCCCACGCAGTGAGGGTCTACGCAGGCGTAGCGTCTCCTCAAGTTAAAGCCGCTCGTGATCTGGCGGAAAAGATCCGGTCCCGGAAAGTCGGGAAAAACGGGGTTTTCTCCCCTCGAGATGTCTACCTGAAAAACTGGGCTGGCCTTGATAGCCCCGAAGTCGTGCGGCTGGCGATGGACGTTCTCCTGGATGCCGGATGGATTCGTGCCGTTGAAAGTAAATCAGCGGACCCTCTGCGGCGCGGGCGGCCCGCGAATCGTTTCCAGATCAATCCGGCGGTGCTCAAATGAGCGAACAAAATCGACCCATCGCTGAGTCACTAGCGGGTAGCCAATGAGTGCAGTACAAAGCCGATGGCTGGACTGGGAGCGTTCGGCAGATCAAATTCCGCAAAGAACCACGGACACTAAACCTGCAAAAACTACAGAATTGAATTCTGATGTTTTTGTAGGCTCCGTAGCTAGGATTATGCAAAAGAAGAAGGCCGCCCGAACCGAGCAGGCGGCGGTATTCGCCAGGGCGGAGTTAAACCGAACGGGCGTGCGTTGGATCAAAGACGGGACAGGGCCAGCAGGAGACTGGGGTGATTTAGGGACCCTTGCACTCCACGTTGCCATTGGGGCCGTAGGCCTGGACGGAGCGCGGGCGCTCCATTTAGACGGCGATGATGTGCCCGCCAGGTGCAAAGTTAGAAGCGTAGGCGGAGAGCCGCTGATGCGGGAGGGGAGTATTTATGGACCAGCAAATTGAGACGGGCGCTGCCGGCGCTACCGAACCACAGGACCGGAAGGTCCTGGAACGTGATGCCGTTAAGGGGCTAATAAATGGAATGGGGTTGAAGTCCGAACCAGCAGCGGCGCACTTACTATCCCAGACGGCCAGGGTGATGGGGAGCGACATCACAAAGCCGGATTGCCTGCTTCTAGTCAGCAGCTTGATGTTGGAGATAAGGCCGACTTCTGCGATTGAGGCGATGCTTGCGGTTCAGATGGTTGCGGTGCACGAGGCGGCGATGAGGTTGCTGACGCGGGCGGCGTCCGGGGCGGGATTTGCTGAAGCAGCGGACGCGGACATTCGGGGAGCTCAACGGCTGCTCCGGCTGTTTGCCGATCAAACCGAGACGCTACAGCGGCTGAAAGGGAAAACAGGACAACAACGAATGACTGTGGAGCACGTGCACGTCCATCAAGGCGGACAGGCAATTGTTGGCGCAGTGTCCTTGGAGAAGCTTGAGGCGAAGGGGGGGGTGCGATGAGTTCTAGCGAATTACCCCAAGATCGGCGATTCGGGAAGCTGAAGCATGGGAACCCTTCCGGTGATTTTACGAAGTCCCCGCGGTGTGGCGCAAAGACGCGGCGCGGGACAAAGTGTCAGTGCCCGGCGATGGGGAACGGCCGTTGCCGGCTGCATGGAGGCTTAAGCACTGGGGCTAGGACAAGGCTGGGCTTGGAACGGATCCGACGGGCAGTGACCAAGCACGGCCTGCGGACCAAGGACGCGAAGGAGGCACGCGCTGCATGCCGGCTCTTGATGAAGTTGGGCCGCGATTTGATCAATGTGTTGTCCTGTGACGACACGGTTGAATGACAAAGCGGAAAGGAGGGATTACGGCTCAGGCTGTTCTTTCCATGTTCTCCAACCGTTTTTCATTGCACCCCTTACTCTATTCCCCCGCAATAGAGAAAAACTTGAAGAAGTTGGAGATAAGCGCTCATTGAGGTTACCCGATGAAGTATCTTGACCCAGGCCACCTGGCAAACCCTAGCGGTTGACACTCAACACCCGGAAAGCCGCAGGCACCTGCGCCTCGTTCGAGATGGCGATGAGCGACTCGCTAACAATTCGCTTGCTAGAAGATAGCAGCTAAATTATGCTTAGCCCATGACAGACGACCAACAACCCTTCGACCTCGTCCGCGAGTTGCTACGGAAGGCGGGAAGAAAAAGCTGCGCATCCCGCGCCGCCAAGCATACCGCCGAGCAACTCGCGGAGTGGGACCGGATGGGTGGCCGTCCGAAAAAAAAGAGAAGGCCGGGGAGCCGGCGAAGGAGAAAAAAGATGGCAGTATTTAAGCGAGGCGACATCTGGCACTACGAATTCGTGTTTGCCGGGCGTCGAATTCGAGAGAGTTCTAAATCCGCCAGCAAGACCGTGGCGAAGCTGGCCGAGTCCAATCGTCGACGCGAAATGGAGAAGGGATTCAACGGGGTGGAGGATCGACGCGAAGATCGCGTCCGTACGTTGCAGAGCATGGCGACGGATTACCTGGAGGGCTATGCTCTCCGGCACAAGTCCATCACGTTCGCCCGGTACGCTCTCGGAAACGTCACGCGGCATATCGGGGAACTGATGCTGGTAGACCTGACGGAAAAGACCGTAACGGATTATCAGACGGCCCGACTGAAAGAGAAGGCGGCCCCCAAGACGATCAACGAAGAGGTCGGCTTCCTGTTGCGGGTTCTGGGCGAGACGGGCGAATTGCTGCGGGCACGCTTGCGCCGTCAGAGGGCGCTGAAGCTAGCGATGGGAGCCAAGGTAGGCAAGGCATACTCGCCGGACGAGAAGACCGCCTTGCTCGACGCTGCGCGGGCCGCCCGGTCTCCTGTCATCTATCCGGCGCTCATGTTGGCGCTCAACGCCGGAATGCGGGATGCGGAGATACGCGGCCTTCAGTGGGGACGAATGGACCTGGAGAAGGCAATCCTTACGGTCGGCGAGAGCAAGACGGAAGCGGGGGAAGGGCGCACAATCCCTCTAAACTCGGTTCTGCTCGAATCGATGATTGCCCACGCGAAGTGGTTCACCGGGAAGTTCGGCACCGCGAAACCAGAGTGGTACGTGTTCCCCTTCGGCAAGCCTCGCCCCTGCGATCCGTCAAAGCCGATGGTCAGCTTAAAGACCGCCTGGAAGAACGTGAAAGCGAAAGCCAGTGTCGAGGGACGTTGGCACGATAACAGGCATACCCTGATCACCGATCTAGCCGAAAGCGGAGCGGGGGACGAAACGATTCGGGATATCGCCGGTCACGTCTCGAAGCAAATGCTGAAGCACTACTCCCATATCCGGATGACAGCAAAGCGAAACGCGCTTGAATCCATCGTTCGGAAGCCGTCCACCGACTTGGCTGCACAGGAACCTGGGGCAGCATCCACCCACAATTCAAAGCCCGTACCCACAAAACTCCCCACAGTGGTCTCTTTGAACTAGCGACATGCGACCCAGAAGGTCCGTAAGTCGTTGAAAAGATTGGCTCCCCGGGTAGGATTCGAACCTACAACCCTTCGGTTAACAGCCGAATGCTCTACCATTGAGCTACCGAGGAACGCTGTGCGATACAACCCTTTTATTTGAGCAAATCTGGACCGAAAGTGTCAACTGGTTCAACGCCTTTTCAGCCAATCCGCTAAACGGCCCGGCCAACTCGATAGGGCCAAGTCGCTCCAGGCTAAGCCCACTCCGTGCGGCCCCTTCTCGTAAATGTGCAGTTCCGCGGGGACCCCGGCCCTCCGCAGCGCTAGATAAAACAACACACTGTTCTCAGGCGGCACTCCCGTGTCCTCGTTCGTATGGAACAAAAACGTCGGCGGCGTCTCCTTCGTCACCTGCTTTTCGTTCGAAAGTAGTTCAACCAACTTCGGGTCCGGCGTCTCGCCCAACAAGTTCTTCCGCGATCCCTTGTGCACAAACTCCTCCTGCGTGAAGGTCATCACCGGGTAAGCGAGAATCGCAAAATCCGGACGAGAACCCATCCGCTCGATCGGGTCGGCGTCGGCTGGTTTGCCCGCGTCGAAATGTGTGGCCGCGGTGGCGGCCAAATGGCCCCCAGCCGAGAATCCCCAGACGCCAATCCGCTTGCCGTCCACCTTCCATTCGGTGGCCTTCGCGCGGACTGTGCGGATCGCTCGCTGCACGTCGTGCAGCATCACCGGATGCCGATACTTCGGGCCCAGGCGGTACTTTAAAACAAATGCGCTGATGCCCTGCGAGTTCAGCCACTGGGCGATCTGCTTGCCTTCGTGGTCCATGGCGAGGGCACCGTAACCGCCGCCGGGGCAGACGACCACCGACTGGCCGTTGGGCACCTTGGCGAGCCAGGGCGTCAGCGACGGTTGGTCCTTCTCGGTGTCGCCCAGGGCTCCGGGGGCGCCTTGCGGCCAGAGAAGGAGCGCTGTAGGGTCAGGAACGGGCCGTTGGGCGCAGAGGAGGCCAAGCGAAAGGGAGCAGAGGATGAGGCGGGGAGAGATCACGATCTAGGTAATCTATCATTGCTCTGGTTTCAGCCGCCCGCTTTGCTTTAAGGCTTCTCGCAACAGATACTCGATCTGCCCGTTCAGACTGCGGAATTCCGCATCCGACCATTGCTTGAGCAGATCGAGTGTTTTCCCATCGACGCGCAGTAGAAAAGACTTCTTCTCCGCCATGGTTTAGTGATGCAAGGTGCCGGTGTTGACGACAGGCTGGACGTTTCGCTCGCTGCACAGGACCACGAGGAGATTCGAGACCATCGCGGCTTTGCGCTCTTCATCCAGGTTGACGACCGACCGGCGGCTCAACTGTTCGAGCGCCATTTCTACCATGCCCACGGCCCCTTCGACGATCTTCGAGCGAGCGGCGATGATGGCCCCGGCTTGTTGGCGCTGGAGCATGGCGGCGGCGATCTCCGGGGCGTAGGCGAGATGGGTGATGCGGGCTTCGGTCACCTCGACCCCAGCGAC
>JAPKZA010000473.1:2534-33801 GCA_026394015.1 Acidobacteriota bacterium | reverse complement strand
CCCCAGCGACGGAGAGGCGAGACTGGATCTCCGTCTTCAGGCGCTCGGCGACCAGGTCGGTAGAGCCGCGGAGGGAGATATCGGTTGGTTCATGGGCATCATATGCATAAACCGTGGCCAAGTTGCGTAAGGCCGATTCGGCTTGCACGGTGACGTAGTTGGAATAATCGTCGACTTGGAAAGTGGCTTCGGCGGAGTCGACCACTCGCCAGACGACGACGGCGGCGATCTCAATGGGGTTGCCGTCGTGATCGTTCACTTTCAGATGGTTGGTTTCGAAGTTGCGAGCGCGGAGGGAAACTTTCTTCTTGGAGTAGAACGGGTTGGCCCAGCGGAGCCCGGGCTCCTTTACGGTGCCGACATAGCGACCAAACAGTTGCAGGACGACGGCTTGATTCGGCTGGACGGTGAAGTTGCCGGGCATCATGACGAAGCCGAGGACCATTAGGAACAGTCCTCCGAGGATCAGGGCGACTTTATCGTCGCTTCCCTTGGCCGAGATCAGCATCGCAATGGACGCGGCGAAGACGGCGAGATCAACGAGCAGCATCAGATACCCGCTCGGCGTGGATGTGATTTTTTCTCTCATATTGAAATGATATCACTATGATTTCTTTTTGCAATAGGCCGAAGTGAGATATCCTCACGCTATGGTTCGTTTCGTACTCCTCCTCATTTTGATGGTCGGCGTTGGATGCGCTGAGAATTGGCCGCAGTGGCGCGGACCGTCGATGGACGGCGCTTCGGCGGAGAAGGGTTTGCCGACGAAATGGTCGACCGAGGAGGGGGTGACGTGGAAGCTGGCGCTGCCGGGACGAAGCGGGGCGACGCCGATCATCTGGAACGACCATGTTTTTTTGAACGTGGCGGATGGGGACGATTTGCAGCTATGGGACGTGGATCGGGCGACGGGGAAGCTGCGTTGGAAGCAGAAGCTGGCTGGGGGGAACTACAAGATCAATAAGCAGAACATGTCGTCGCCGTCGCCGGTGACGGACGGGAAAACGGTTTTCGTGATGACGGGGGTGGGGATCTTCAAGGCGTTCGATTTCACGGGCAAGGAGCTTTGGACCCGGGACATTCAAAAAGATTATGGCAAGTTCGGGTTGAACTGGGGCTACGCTTCGTCACCGCTTCTGTGGGGCGGCTCGCTGTATGTGCAGGTGCTGCACGGCATGAAGACGGACGATCCTTCCTATCTGCTGCGGATCGACCCGAAGTCGGGCAAGACGCTCGTGCGGGTGGAGCGCGCGACGAACGCGGTGGTGGAGTCGCCGGACTCGTATACGACGCCGCAGATTTGGAAAGACGGCAAGCAGGAGGAGTTGATTATCACGGGTGGCGATGTGGTGACGGGGCATGATCCGGGGAGTTTGAAGGAGCTTTGGCGGGCGAATGTGTTGAACCCGGGGAACAACCCGATGAACCGGATTATCGCTTCGGCGGTGGTGAAGGATGGCCTGATTTATTGCCCGACGCGGGTGAAGCCGCTGACAGCGTTGCGGCCGGGCGGACGGGGCGACGTGACGGCGACGCACGTGGTGTGGCAGAACCCGAACGGGCCGGATGTGCCTTCGCCGGTGACGGACGGGAAGTACCTGTTTGTGGCGAACGATCGCGGGATTTTGTGGTGTTTGGACGCCAAGACCGGGAAAGAGATTTGGGGCGGGCAACGGATCAAAGCGGCGATCTATTCGGCGAGCCCGGTGCTGGCCGATGGCAAGTTGTACGTAACGAGCGAGGACGGGTTAGTGACGGTGGTGAAGGCGGGCCCGCAGTTTGAAGTGCTGGCCGAAAACGATATGAAAGAGTACACTCTTTCTTCGCCGGCGATTTCGGACGGGCAGATCTTCATCCGTACAGCGGGGGCGTTGTATGCGATTGGGGCGCGGCGGTAGCTAGAACTGAAGGCGAAGAGCGAACTGAATTTGTCGTGAGGACGTGACCGTGGACCGGATGCGCCCGAACGCGCCCAGCGCTCCGGTGGTGGTGGAGATCGACAACAGGTTTGGGACGCCGAGGTTGGCGTGATTGAACAGGTTGAAGCTTTCCGCACGGAACTGCAGGCGGGCGTTTTCGTTCCAGCCGCGGAGGGGGAACGATTTGAGCGCGGCGAGGTCGAAGCTCTTCAGCCCCGGGCCGATGAAGGTGCCGCGGCCGAGGTTGCCGAGTGTGCCCGGTGCCGAAAGAACGAAGGCCCGCGGGTCGAAGTACTGGTCAGGTCCGCCGAGGACGGCCGATTGATGGGTGTAGCCGGGGGCGAGTGACGCGCGATCCTGCCCGATGCCGGGTCCCAGTGAAGGGGACCAGAGGGAGCGGGAACGGTTGCCGCTGACGAAGACGGTGAGCGGGCTACCGGAGCGGAAGTTGTTGATGCCGGCGAGCTGCCAGCCCGAGAACGCGGCCTTCTGCCAGCCGGTGGTGGCGCGGGCGATGGGCAGATCGTAAGTGAAATTGACGACCCAATTGTGCTTGGCGTGGTAGTCGGAGAGGCCCTTGTTGTAGTTGAAGCCGGAGAACTCAGGCATGGCCGAGGTGGTGCCGTTGGTGCCGTCCGAGAAGAACGTGGAGGCCTGGGTGGTGTCGAGATTGCGGGCGAAGGTATACGAGCTTTGGAATTGTAGATCGCGGCCGAGACGTTTGCGGATTTCGAGGAGGCCGGCGTGATACCAGGAGTTGCCGTCGCTCGTCTTGAGTTCGATGGTCGCCCAGTTCGGATTACGACGAGGAGCCCCGGCGGGGAAGAGCAGGGAACCGTCGGCCTGCCGAACGGGTTCGACGATGTTGACGTCGTTCGAACGGAGTAGGTGGATGCCGCGGGCCCCGGCGTAGCCGATGGTGGAGACGATGCCGAAGGGCAGTTGATGCTGGACGTTGAGGTTCCACTGCTGGACGTAGGGGTTCTTCAAGTTGAACTCAACCGGGCGGACGGTGTTGCCGATGGCGCGGGCGAACGGAGGCAGCGGAAACGTCGGATTGGCGATGGAGACGCGGGGGGTGGCCGGGGGATTCGTGACGGTAACGATAAGATTCTGCTGATTGTTGGTGTTGTAGAAGAGGCCGTAGCCGCCGCGGAGCGAGGTTTTGCCGGTGCCGAAGACGTCCCAGGCGAAGCCGAGGCGGGGGGAGAAGTTTTTCTTGGTGGGGTTGGCGTAGAGGGGCCCGGAGACGGGGAGGACGTCGGTGAAGATGTTCTTCATGTTCGAGTCGCGGCCATAGATGTCCTGGGGCATGGTGGCGTATTCATAGCGCAGGCCGGGGTTCAAGGTGAAGCGCGGGCTGATCTTCCAGGAGTCCTGAATATAGAAGCCCATTAGAGTAAAGCGCCAGTAACGGTCAAAGGTGGCTTGCGGGGTGAGGCCGAGGAAGCGTGCCGGGCGATTCTCGAGAAAGCTGCGAATGTCATTGAAGCCGAAGGTGCCGAGGGAGAACGTGGGGTTCACCATGTTCATTTGGTAGCGTTCGGCCATCATGCCGATTTTAATGAGATGGCTGCCGCGAGTGAGCGCCGCGCCGGTGTCGAAGCTGAAGACGTTTTGGGTGAGGCGGAGGTTGGCCGAGCTTTGGGTGCCGAAGCGGGGCATGCCGCCGATGTCGATGTTGCCGGTGGTGCCGCGGCCGGGCACGAATTCCGAGAGGGGACTGGCCGTATTGGCCTGGATGTTTTGCCCGACGCGGGTGCGGCTGAATCCGCCGCGGACGTGGAACAGAGTTTGCGCGGAGAGGATGTGGCGGTATTCAGTGGTGAAGAACTGGTTGCGGGAGAGAAATTCGCGGGGGAACTGGGGGAAGTCGGTGGGGAGGAACTGGCCGGCGTCGTCCCAGGTGTGGCGGGCGAAGAGTTGGCCACGGTTGCCGATGTTGCGGTCGTAACGGCCCTGGAGGAAGTTCTGGTCGACCTTCTGATTGAACCCGAAGGCGTAGTCGGCGAGGCCGCCACCGCGGGCGCTGCCGTTGGCGCGGGGAATCTCGTTCAAGAACGGGACGATGGCGGGGTTGATGGTGACGGGGCCGTCGGGGAGGACGCCGCGACGGGCGTTGTCATCCGGGACGGTGGAGGTGATCGTGCGTCCGAGGCGATCGCGGAGGCCTTCGTAGGTGAAGAAGAAAAAGTCTTTGTCTTTGCGCAAGGGGCCGCCGATGCTGCCGCCGAACTGGTTGCGTTTGAAGTCCGGGCGTTTGGCGGGGTCGAAGAAGTTGCGGGCGTCGAAGTTATCGTTGCGTAGGAAATGGAACAGGCTGCCGTGCCAATCGTTGGTGCCGGACTTGGTGATGGCGTTGATTTGGCCGCCGCTGTTACGCCCGAACTCGGCGCTGTAGGTGTTCACTTCGACGCGGAATTCACGAATGGCTTCGACGCCGAGGACGGTGCCGGCGGCTGATCCGGCGGGTCCGTTGGTCATGTCGTTTTGCGGGGTGCCGTCGATGAGATAGACGTTGGAACGGGGGTCCTGACCGTTGATCGAGGTGCCGAGTCCGTGGGCGACGACCGAGCCACCGTCGCGGTGGGGGAAGGCCACGACGCCCGGCTGCAGCAGCGCCAGGTCGGTGTAGTTGCGCCCGTTCAGAGGCAATTCCCGCATGGTGGACTCGCTGACGAGATAGGAGAGTTCAGAAGAGGAGGTGTTGATCTGCGAAGCCGAGGCGTTCACGGTGAGCTCTTGATCGATGGCGCCGACTTCGAGGGTGACGTCGATGGTGGCCGCCTCATTGACGGTGAGCACGATGCCTTTGCGGAGGATGGGCCGGAAACCCGCCGCCTTGATGCGGACTTCGACGCTGCCGGTCGGCAGGGCCGGCAGGCGGAAGAGTCCGGCACCATTCGTTAAGGCCTGGCGCACCAAACCCGTGGCGGTTTGGGTGACCGAGACCTCGGCACCTTGCAGGACGCTACCGCTGGGGTCGTGAATCGTGCCGCTTAACGTCGCGGTGGTCTGGCCGAAACCAGCCGCCGCCAGGCAAATGAAAACTCCCGTTGCTCGCACCAATTGCAAAACTTCACCTCGTCCTTCCAGGGTAACAAAGCGACCGGGCTTCACTTTCCAGAATATTTGGCCAACACCGCTCCACCCAGGGTCCATGCGATCCACGTATCGATCACGTCGACGACCGTGTAGTGCAGCGATTGCGCCATCCAATTCCAGTTGTTCAGGTTCGTGAACAGTCCCAACGCCAAGCCAATCAAAGAGACGAAAAGGAAGCGCGAAAGGTAACCGCGCAACTGCCCCATTCCCATCAAGTACGCGATGATCGCGGCGACGACCAGGTCGAGGAGCACGCCCCGCATAAACATGTCCGGCGACATCATTTGGCCACCGACGGCCTTGTAGCCGATGATCGCCACCGGGCCAGCGGCATATTTCTCCGCTACGGCCTTCGGGTCACCCGAGTTGCCGGGAAGCGTATACATACCGTCCTCGGTTAGATTCGCTCTTAGAACGGCGGCAACCGCTGCCTCATCCTTCACCGAATGGAGGGCCGCATTGTGGAACGGCAGCGCCACCCAGGAGGTGCCTTGCCAGACGAAGACGGCCAGAGCGGCCATCAGAACAAAGAGGGTTTGTTTCATGGTGCCAAGCATTTTATTGGATTCTTCGACTGGCCGCATCCCTTCGGCCCCGGTTTTCCGTATTTGGCCCCGGAAATCGTGACGATCGTCCGAATCCGGCTAGACTATCGCTATGCGCTTGCTTCTAGGACTTGTAGCGGTGACCCTATGGGCCGACAATTGGCCCGGATGGCGCGGGCCCACGGCGAACGGCATTTCGACCGAGACGGGCATTCCCAATACGTGGTCGCCGACAGAGAACATCGCTTGGAAGACGCCGCTGCCGGGTCGGGGGCGGAGCTCGCCGATCGTGTGGGGAGACCGCATTTTCCTCACCGCCGAATTGGATGGCGACGCAATTCCCGGAGCCAAAGCGCCCATTCATTTTCTGCGGGGAGAGCAGTTTCTGCACCCGGACAGCCAAGGCGCGGATCGGTCGCATCAGCTGGTGGTCCTGTCGCTCGATCGCAAGTCGGGCAAGATCCTATGGCAAAAGACGGCCTATAGCTATGCCGCCCCGACGCCGATTACGGACGGCCGTAACGTTTACGCGTACTTCGGTTCGGAAGGGTTCTATGCCTTCGACTACGACGGCAAGCTGCTGTGGAAGTTTGATCCCGGCCCGATCAAGACGATCGGGATGGGCCCGGGCACCTCGCCCGTAATGGATGCCGACCGGATCTACTTGCAGTGTGACAACGGGGAGGAGAACAAGTCCTACCTGGTGGCCCTCGATAAGAAGTCCGGCAAGACCCAATGGCGAGTGGAGCGGCCGGTGAATCTGACTTGGTCGACGCCGTTGTTCTTCGATGGGGCGCTGGTGACGGCGGCTACCGAGAAGGTGATCGCCTACAATCCGAAGACCGGCAAACAGCTTTGGGAGGCGCCGGGCGTGAAGGGGAACTCGGTTCCGAGTCCCGTCAGCGGTGACGGCGTGGTGGTTGTTTCGGCTGGCTATCCGGAAAAATTCGCCTCGGCCATCGGGCCCGGCGGTAAGGCCCTTTGGAACTACGCCAAAGGCACCGCCTATGTGCCGTCCCCGATTTTCTATGGCGCCTATGTTTACCTGATCACCGATAAAGGCCTGCTGACCTGTATCGATTCCAAGACCGGGGAAGTGAAGTACGAAGGTAAGCGGCCGCCGGTGCCGGCTACATTTGCGGCCTCTCCAGTTGCGTATGATGGAAAGATTCTAATCACCAGTGAAGATGGAGACTCCTTCGTGATCAAAGCCGGACCCGAGCACACTGTGCTCCACTCGAACTCGATCGGCGAGCCTGTGCTGTCGTCTCCGGCCTTGTCGAACGGGATGTTGTTTCTCCGTGGTAAGAGCCATCTTTTTGCCATCGCCGCGCAATGAAAAACGCACTGGCTTGGCTCGCAATTGGTGCTCTTCTGCTGGCCCACCAGGATTGGTGGAACTGGTCGACGGCGTACCCGCTCGCCTTCGGATTTCTGCCGGTCGGCCTTTGGTACCACGCCCTGTTCACGATTGCGGCGGCCCTTCTAATGGCGGGCCTGGTTCGTTGGTGTTGGCCCTCCGGCCTTGAGCGAGACGAATGATCCCTGCGCTTTTCGTGCTGGCCTATCTGGCCATTGTTCTCTACATCGGCATCTTCGCCTTTCGGCGATCGGGCGGTCCTGCGGCGGAAGACTTCTTCCTGGCGGGCCGATCGCTGGGGCCGTGGGTGTTTCTGCTCAGCTTGTTCGGCACGCACATGACGGCGTTTGCGATTCTCGGTTCAAGCGGCCACGCCTTCAACTTCGGCATCGTTACCTACGGCTTGATGGCTTCGATCTCGGCGCTCGTCGTGCCGGTTTGTCTGCTGTTTCTGGGGACTCGGCTTTGGTCGGTCGGCAAGCGATTCGGACTGATCACCCCGGTGCAAATCTTTCGCGATCGCTGGGAATGCGGGCACATCGGCACGTTGATTTTCTTTCTTCAGGCTGCCCTGCTGGTGCCCTACATCATCATCGGCGTGATGGGCGGCGGCACGACGCTCAGCGTCATCAGCGGCGGCTTTATCCCTTTTTGGCTGGGCGGTCTGCTCGTCGCGTTGGTTGTGATGAGCTACGTCTTCTTCGGGGGCATGCGCGGCACGGCCTGGGTCAACACATTTCAAACGGTCTTGTTTCTCGGCTTCGGCGCCATCGCCGTCACGCTGATCGGCCAGGGCATGGGCGGATTCACCAGCGTCACGGAACGCCTGTTGAACAACCCCGCCACGGCGAGCTTACTGACCCGCGAAAAGTTCTCGCTCACGGCGTTTCTCAGCTATACGTTCAATCCGCTCTCGGCCATCGCCTTTCCCCACATCGCCATCTTTTGCCTCACCGCCCGCAAGGTGACGCAGTTCAAGCGGACGGTGATTTTTTATCCGATCTGCATCCTGCTCATCTGGCTGCCGTGCGTTTACCTTGGGGTCGCCGCCAACCAAGCCACCGACATCCCGGCCATCGAAGCCAAAATCGAAGCCCGCGCCGCGACGGGTCGCCCGGTTCCGGGTGACGACGTCATGCTGCAACTGCTGAATCGATACGCCCCGGGCTGGATTGCCGGACTGCTCGGCGCCGGCATTATGGCCGCGGTGATGGCCAGCGATTCCCAGATTCTGGCGCTCTCGACGATGTTCACCGAAGACATTTTCGCCTTCTATGGCGGCAAGGCCAGGTTCGGCGAAAGCGCGCAGATTTTTACGGGTCGGCTGTTCGTAATCCTAGTCACGGCCTTTGCTTATTTCACGGCGCTCAACGCCAAGGTGGCGATCTTTGATCTTGCTGTGCAATACGCCTTCGCCGGCTACGCCGCCATGTCGCCGCTGTTTGTCGCGGCGCTGTGTTGGCGCGGTTCGACCAAGTGGGGCGCCCTGGCCGCCACGTTGTTCATCTCTGCCGCCACGGTCGCGTTGTACTTCCTGCCGCGCGGCTTCACTGTGGCTGGCTTCGCCCCGGTGGTTCCGATGACGATCATCTCGGCCGCCCTCGTTTGGGGCGTGTCGCTCTTGACGCCGAAACCCTCGGCCGCCACAATTCATCGATACTTTCCTCCAGCCTCTGTATAATCACCCCTATGTCTTCTTCCAGTAAGCTCACGCCGATCCAGTGGTTGATCTGCGCCGTCGCCGCCCTTGGCTTCGCTTTCGATATCTACGAACTCCTCGTTCTTCCTCTGATCGCTGGGCCTGCCCTGGCCGAACTCGGCCACCTGAAGCCAGGCACCCCGGAGTTCAATAGCTGGACCGGACTCCTCTTCTTCGTCCCCGCATTCGCCGGCGGTATATTCGGCATGATCGGCGGCTACCTCACCGACCTTTGGGGCCGCCGCTCCGTACTCGTCTGGAGCATTTTGATCTACGCCGTCTCCGCGCTCGCCGCCGGATTCGCCACCTCGCTCGAACAGCTACTCTTCTTCCGCTGCACCACGTTCATTGGCGTTTGCGTGGAATTCGTCGCCGCCGTGGCTTGGCTCGCCGAACTCTTCCCCGACCCGAAACAGCGCGAAAACGTACTCGGTTATACGCAAGCGTTTTCCTCGATCGGCGGCTTGCTCGTCACTGGAGCCTACGCTCTCGCTGTCTCGTTTGCTTCCAGCTTCCCCGCGATTCATGGCGGCCACGAGGCCTGGCGCTACACGCTGATCTCGGGCGTCCTCCCGGCTATTCCGCTGATGATCATCCGTCCGTTCCTGCCCGAATCACCGCTCTGGGCCCAGAAAAAGGCCGCCGGCACGCTGCGCCGCCCGAGCTTCGCGGAGCTGTTTACGCCGCAATATAGCCGCACCACGTGGGTCACGATGATCATGTACGCCGCCAGTTATGGGGCCGCTTTCGGCGCGATTCAGCACCTGCCGCGCATCGTCCCGGGCTTGGCCGAAGTCCTGCCGCTCGCCCGGCCGTTGCAGCAGAAGGTCGTCTCGAGCGTCCAGTTCTATCAGGAAATCGGCGGCTTGGTGGGTCGCGTCCTGCTCGCCTTCCTGGCCATCCGCATCATTAGCCGCGTGAAACTTCTCCGCATATTCCAAATCCCGGGCCTGTTCCTGGTCCCGCTTGTCTTCTTCAACTCGATGAACCTTTCCGTGGATGTGCTCAAATGGGGCGTCTTCGCGGCCGGTCTGCTGACCGTCGCCCAGTTCAGTTTCTGGGGCAACTACCTCCCCCGCATGTACCCGACCCATCTGCGCGGCACCGGGGAAAGCTTTGCGGCGAATATCGGCGGACGCATGCTCGGCACTTCGGCGGCATTGCTCACGACGACCTTAGCCAACTACACCCCCGGCGCTTCTCCCGCCGCCAAGTTGGCCGTCGCCGCTGGCTGTGTCGCGACTCTCGTCTATGTCATCGGGGTCACCGGCAGCTTCTTCCTGCCTGAACCGCCCGAAAAGCTGCCAGAATAGTAGTTTGCAGAAGTTTTTCGTTCACAATTTCGGATGCCGCGCCACCCAAGCCGACGGCGCGGCCCTCGAGTCGATGCTCGAGCAGCGGGGACTATCGAGCGCGGCGGAAGCCCGTTCGGCGGACCTCGTCGTGCTCAATACCTGCACCGTCACTGCGAACGCCGACTCGGACGTGCGCGCCATGGTGCGCAGTGTGCATCGGGACAATCCCGCCGCGCAGATCCTGCTCACCGGCTGCTATGCCCAGCGCGCCCCCGAAGAGTTGGCCGCTCTCCCGGGCGTCACGTGGGTCGTCGGCAACTCCCACAAGACGCAGATTCCGGACATCGTCGCCGAAACCCTCACCCCGTTTCACGGCCAGATCCACGTTGGCGATATCTTCGCCCAGCACGATTTTCTCTCCGCGCCCATCGAAGACGCCGCCGGTGATCGCGCCCGCCCGAACCTGAAAATCCAAGACGGCTGCAACAACCGCTGTTCGTTTTGCATCATCCCGTTCGTCCGCGGCCGCAGCCGTTCCATGCCCGCCGAGCAGGTGATGGACCAAGTTCGCCATCTAACCTTGGCCGCTGGGGCAGGGAACCGGGGCAGACGCTGCGCCTGGCCGGACTCGTCCGCCGCATTCTCGACGAGACCACAATCGAACGGATCCGCCTGTCCTCGGTCGAGCCGATGGATTTTTCTGATGACCTGCTCGGGCTGATGGCCGACTCCCCCCGCATCGCGCGCCACGTCCACGCGCCGCTGCAATCCGGCTCCGACACCGTGCTGCGCCGTATGCATCGGAAGTATCGCCCGCGTCACTACGCCGACCGCGTCACCAAGGCCCGAACCCTGATGCCCGACGCCGCCATCGGCGCCGACGTCATGGTCGGCTTCCCCGGCGAAACCGACGCCGAGTTCGCCGAAACCTTCCGCTTTATTGACGAGCTGCCGTTCACCTACTTACACGTCTTTACTTACTCGGCCCGCCCGGGCACCCCGGCCGCCGATGCTCCGGAGCAAGTCCCGATGCCCGTTCGCAAGCAGCGCAATCGGGAACTCCGCGAACTCGCCGACCGCAAGAACCTGGCGTTTCGCCAGCGTTTCGTGGGTCGGCCGCTCTCTGTCGTGACTCTCGGCCACGGGAATATGGCGCTCTCCAGCAACTACCTGAAGGTCGAACTCCTCCGCCCGGCGACCGATAATCTGCTGGTCGACGTGCCCATCGGCGCGCTCACCGACGGCGGTCTGCGGGAGTTCGATCCGCTCCGCGTTCTCTAAACGCTACATCTCCCGGCGATTTTCCATGCTCTTGGACATGCTCACCTCATCGGCATACTCCAAATCGCTGCCCACCGGGATCCCCATGGCGATCCGCATTACCTTGATGCCCAACGGTTTCAAAAGCCGGGCTAGGTAGGCCGCCGTCGCTTCTCCTTCCACGGTCGGGTTCGTCGCCAGGATGATCTCGGTCACCGTCTCGTCCTGCAGCCGTTCGAGCAAACTCTTGATCTTCAACTGCTCCGGGCCAATGCCGCGCAGCGGAGAGATCGAGCCATGCAGCACGTGGTAGAGCCCGCCGAAGGATCGCGTCACTTCGATCGGCAAAATGTTCGGAGCCTCTTCAACGACGCAGATCACGTGTTGGTCGCGGGAAGGATTGGTGCAGTACGGGCACAACTCGCTGTCGCTGATGTTGTTACACACGCGGCACAAGCCGAGCTTTTCCTTGACGTCGATGATCGCTTGCGCCAACCGATGGGCGTCTTCCACCGACGCCCGCAACACGTAGAACGCCATTCGTTGGGCAGACTTCGCCCCCACTCCCGGCAGGCGCCGAAACTCTTCCACCATCCGGGCTAACGGTTCGGCCAGGTCCGACATCGGAGTTTAGAACAACCCGGGGGGCAGGCCGAGTCCACCCAGCATTCCGCCCATTTTCTTCTGGCTTTCGTCTTCCACTTTCTTATGCGCTTCGTTGAATGCGGCCAGGACGAGGTCCTGCAACATCTCCGTGTCGCCGGCCACTTCGGGGTCGATCTTTACGCCCAAACAACGCTTCTGGCCGTCCATCTGGACCGTCACGGTGCCGCCGCCCGCCGAGGCTTCTACGCGAATCGCGGCGATATCTTCTTGTAGCTTGGCCTGCATCTTCTGCGCTTGGGCCATCATGCCCTGCATGTTAGGGGGAAGTTTCATTGCGTTACTCCTTCAAGTTACGGACGCTGCGGACTAAACTATCCGGAAACGTCTCCTGGAATCGCTTTACTGTCGGGTTGGCCATCGCCCTCTCGGTGGCATCGTCGGCCGCGGCCAGCTGGGCGGCGGGCGAGGGGCCGGAGACGACGGAAGCAGAGAAGCGGACCTTCGCGCGTACGCCGGTCATGCCGATCGCGGCGACGACCCGGGCGACGTCCTGCTCTTTCATCGTGAACTCGCACTCTTCCGGGGCCACGATCTCGATGACGCCATTGCTCTCGGAGATTTCGGCGGCTTCGAAGCCATCGGCGGTGAACTTCAGACCGAGCTCGAGGGCCGCGGCGTAGAGGCGAGAGCGGAGATCGCCGTCCGTCTTCTTGGCCGGGGCCGGAGGCGGGGCGGCTGCCTTGACTGGCGCGGCATCCACGAACGCATTGCCGGCCGGAGCCTTCACGGTCGGTTGCCAAGGGGCCATCGCGGCCAGTTCGGCCAGCGGATCATCTTCTGCGACAGGGGGCGCTGCAAAACTAGCGCCACTCGGCGTCGGCCGCGACTGCGGCGGCTTCGACGCCGAAGGCGACGGCCCCGAACCCGGGCCCAGCTTCGCGATCGCTTCTTCAATCGATGTCAATTTCGCCGCGTGGACGAGCTTCAACAGCCCGATCTCCAAGTGCAACCGCGGTTGCAGCGAATACTGCAAATCCTTGAATACGTCCAGCGTCACCTGCAAGTACCGCGTCAGGTCCATCTCGCTGAACTGGGCCGCCACCGCCGCCATGTTCTTTTTTTCATTCGGCGAGGCCGCGATCAGCCGAGTCCCTTCGCCGGAAATCTTCGCCACCAGCAGATTGCGGATATGCCGGGCCAACTCCCTACAAAAGTGCTGTAAGTTGGCGCCCTTGCGCTCCAACTCGTCCACGATATCCAGCATCCGAGCCGAATCACTGGCCAGCAGTGCCGTCGTCACTTGGTTCATCGCGTCCTGCGAGAACATGCCCAGCAGAGCCCGCACTTCGGGCGCATGCAGCGTCGACCCACAGCAGGCAATCGCCTGGTCGAGCGCCGAAAGCGAATCGCGGACGCTCCCTTCCCCCACGTGCGCCAGTACGGCCAAGGCTTCCGGATCGGCCGCGATGCCTTCCTGCGCGCAGATCCATTCCATCCGCCGCAACAGCTCATCGAAGTCGACGCTGCGGAACGAGAATTGCTGGCAGCGGGAGGCGATCGTCGTTGGAATCTTGTGTGACTCCGTCGTGCAGAGGATGAACACGACCCATTCGGGCGGCTCTTCCAGCGTCTTCAGCAAAGCATTGAACGCTTCGTTGGTAATCTGGTGGGCCTCGTCGACGATGAAAACCTTGTAGCGGTCGCGTGCCGGGCGGTAGCGCACGCTCTCGCGCAGTTCGCGCATTTCGTTAATGCCGCGATTGGATGCCGCGTCGATCTCAATCACGTCGACGGCACCGCCGCTCGTGATCTCCTTGCAACTGGCACAGACGTTGCACGGGATTGACGTCGGGCCCTCAACGCAGTTCAAGCAGCGCGCCATGATGCGCGCCACGCTGGTTTTACCCGTCCCGCGCTGGCCGCTGAAAATGTAGCCGTGGGCGATCCGTCGCTGGTTGATCGCATTGTCGAGCGTCGTTTTGACGTGCTCTTGGCTCACCAATTCGCCGAACGACTGGGGCCGGTACTTGCGCGCGATGACCTGATACATGCGGGGGCTTAAAAGGAAAATGCCAAGCCTCGGGTGATCCGCGGCACACGAGCTAAACCACTACCGTTGCTTCCTTCCGGATCTGGCGGGGTTTGCAGCCGCCCGTTGCACGGAGCCCGAGACCTAGCAAGTAACTAGCTTAGCATTCCGGCGACTAACGGAGGCGGATTTTTAACGGGGGACTGTCCACCCCGCGCGCGGCAACCACCACCACCGGTTCGCCGCTCACTCCCGCCGGTACGCGAGCGTTGATCTGGTAAAGCCCTGCAAAACCAGGGGCCAGGCCGCTGAACAGGACCTCCGCGCTTCGCCCTCCCATCGTCACTGTAATCGGCTCGCGGGTCATCGCCAGAGGACTCGCCGGGGCCGCGGCACCGTTTGCCGGCCGATTCGTCACGTCGCCCAGCCCAGTCGCGTAGAGCGACACGACCGCCCCCTCTTGCGTCGCGGCGGCATACTGCCCGTCGCCAGAGAACAGTGCCGGCTGCACGGCGTTCAAAGCAATCACCGATGCCGGTCCGCTTGCGCCGTTTGCGACGACGCTCACTTCGGCCTGCACGCTCGGCAGCGCATAAGGAATAAAGAAATTAATCTGCGACGGGGTCACCGCATAGAGCGGCGCCGCGGTCCCGTTGACGCGAACCGAAACGCCGCCCAACGACGTCGGCAGCGGGTACCGTTCGGCCGCAATCGTCGTTGTCACCCCGGGCAGGGAAGTGGTGAAGATCGTGCCGATGCTGCCCGACGAAAGTCCGCCGACGAAGCTTGCCGCGCTCGTCACCGCGCGAATCTGAAACGGCGCGGCCTCGGCTGCGATTCGCGACACCGTGCCGCCCAAATCCACCAAATACAATTCGCCCTGCTCGTCCTCGCCGAACGCCGCAATCGATTGCCCGGTCGCCGTAAATCGAACCGTGCGCCCGTCTCGATACCCCCAGACGTTCCCGTTGCAGTAATCGCCGAACAAGTAGACGCCGCGCAGGTCCGGGTATCGCGACCCCCGATAGACGAATCCGCCCGTGACCGAGCAGCCCTCGCTACGGCCGTAGACAAACACCGGCCGGGTCAAATCCGTTCGCGTCTCGCAGTTCCGGTCGTCCTGGCAAGCGTTCCCTTCCATCAGGCTCCAACCGTAATTCCGTCCTTTGGGCGTCCCGTTCGGTTCGACGTCGATCTCCTCCCAGCGGTTCTGCCCCACGTCCCCGGCGTACATATCGCCGGTTTCGCGATCAAACGAAAATCGCCACGGGTTCCGCCATCCGCTGGACCAGATCTCCGGCTGCGGCGGATCACTGCCTTCGGTATCCATCCGCACCATTTTCCCCAACAGGGTCGCCGGGTTCTGGCTGTTCTTCTGCGGATCATTCGCCGACCCACCGTCCCCCATACCGATATAGAGAAACCCGTCTTTCGGATGAAACGCAATCTGCCCGCCGTTGTGGTTTTCAAACGGCTGCCGGACCCGCAACAGCACCTGCTCAACCGTCGAATCGGCGACGTTTCCATCGCTCGTCAGGCGAACCCGGGCCACAATCGTCTCCGTCTGGCGGTTCACGTAGTTGATGTAGAAGTATCGTTTCCGCCCAAAGTCCGTTGGAAACGCCAGCCCCAATAGCCCCATCTCGCCGCCATAACGCACTCGAGCCTGGATATCCAAAAACGGCGTCGCCACCAACGCTCCGTTTTGCCAGATCCGGATCACCCCCGGCTGCTCCACCACAAACAAGCGGCCGGACCCGTCCCCGGCGTGAGTCACCTGCACCGGGGCCCGGACCCCCGTGATCAGCCGTTCGAATCGCAGCGCTGGAAACTGTGCTGCCAAAGGAAAGATGAAAAAGAGCCCGGCCAACCAACGCATGCGTTTACCCCCCGTGCGTGAAATGAGTAATGGTTTCGATGTGATAAGTCTGCGGGAACAGATCAATCACTTGGCATTTTTCGATTGCATAGCCCGCTTCCAAGAGCGCCTTGGCATCGCGAGCCATCGTGGAAGGGTCGCAGGAAACCACCGCGATCCGCCGCGGTTGCAGCCGAATCAAGTCCCGCACCACACCCGCGCCGAGCCCCGCCCGCGGCGGATCGGCCAGCACAAACTCCGGCTTCCGCTGCATCGTCTCCAGGAACAGATCCGCGTTCGCCCGGTGATGCTCTACGGTCGTTTTCGCGCGCCGACAGTTCACTTCCAAGTCCGCCACGGCCGACTTCGAACTTTCCACCGCAACGACCTTCGTGAAGCGGCTCGACAACGGAATGCTGAACAATCCGACGCCCGCGTACAACTCCAGCGCCAGCTCGCCCTTCGCGTCTCCAATGGCCGCTTCCACCAATTCCTTCAGCAAAAACCGATTCACCTGGAAGAATGATTTGTGGCTCACCCGGAACCCGTCGTACTCCAACGCGCCCGTGATTGCCCCCGGAATCTCGCTTTCGCACCAGTCGAAGAAGCCGCGCGCTACGCGTCGCCCGGCCATCGTTTCGATGACGTTCAGCTGCACTTCTTTCTCGTTCGTAAACAGTTCGAGCGAGCGTACGAAGCCTGGCCAGCGGGAGTTCTTCAACATCCCGCGAATGATTTGCAAACTTTCATTCAGCTTGGGCGACGCGATCGGGCACTGCTCAATCGGTTGCAGCTTATGAGTGCCGCCTTCCTTGAACCCCAGACGCACCCCTTCAATGTGAACCTGGATCCGGTTCCGATAGCCGAACGGCTTGCCGACGATCGTCCCGATCTCGCCCGGAATTTCGATCCGGCCGATCCGCGAGAACACCTCGCGCACAATCGCCGCCTTCTGTTCCACTTGAAACTGATATTCAGCGTGCTGATAGTGGCAGCCGCCACAGACGCCGAAATGCGGACAGGGCGGGGCCACCCGATGCGGCGACGGCGTCAGCACTTCGTCGACGCGCGCCTCCAGCATGTCCTTGCGCTCACGCGCCACTTCCACTCTCACCTGCTCAGCCGGGAGCACATACGGCGTTAACACGACGCGGCCTTCGTGACGACTCAGCCCGTCGCCACCGTATACCAATTTTTCTACTTCAATCTGCACTCTATCTATTGTGGACTAGTAGACTGGGAGTTGGCGATGAAAGCACGTGTCTTCTCCGGGATGCAGCCCACCGGAAACCTTCATATAGGTAACTACCTCGGCGCCTTGCGCAATTGGGTCAAGCTGCAGCATGAATACGAGTGCATTTTTTGCATCGTCGATCTCCATGCCATTACGGTGTATCAGAAGCCGGAAGAGCTGCGCGAAAAAATTCGCCAGGTCGCCGGCCTCTACCTTGCCGCCGGCATTGACCCCGCCGTTAGTTCGCTCACTGTTCAGTCCAGCGTCCCGCAACACGCCGAACTTGGCTGGCTGCTGACCTGCGTCACCCCCCTCGGTTGGCTCGAACGCATGACGCAGTTCAAAGCCAAAGCCGAAGAGGCCGAGACCATCGGCGACGGGCTGCTGCAATATCCGGTGCTGATGGCGGCGGACATTTTGCTCTACAACGCCGCTGTCGTCCCCGTCGGGGATGATCAGCGCCAGCACATGGAACTGGCCCGTGACATCGCGGAACGGTTCAACCACTTGTACGGCGAGACGTTTGTCGTGCCCAAAACGAGCCTTCCCATGGTCGGCGCCCGCGTCATGGGGCTCGACGATCCGACCAAGAAAATGAGCAAGTCGGCCACTGGCTCCGGCCATGCCATCGGCCTGCTCGACAAGCCGGAAGAAGCGCGCAAGAAGATCATGCGCGCCACCACCGACTCCAACCCCGCCGTCGATTTTGAAACGATGGGGCCCGGAGTCGAGAATCTACTCGGGATCTTCCAGGCGTTCACGGATTGGTCCGACGACGCGATGAAACAACACTTCACCGGCCTTCGCTACGGAGACCTGAAGAAGACCGTGGCCGAGGCCGTCCTCGCCGGTCTGGAGCCCATCCAAAAGCGGTACGCCGAAGTCATGGCGGATCCGGGTTATCTCGAAAGCGTCCTCCAACAAGGCCGCGATCGCGTTACTCCCATCGCCGCTGGAATCGTCAAGACCGCCAAAGAGCGTATGGGCATCTACACCATTGCCACATGAGCGAACGTCGCCGCGTCACCATCCCTGACTACTGGCAACTCCTCCGCAGCAATCGGAACTACCGGTTGCTTTGGAGCGCGCAGGTCATCAGTGAAATCGGCGACTGGTTCTTCACGCTCGCGCTGTACAACTTGTTGCTCGATTTCTCCGGCAAGGCCGAATCCATCGGCTTTGCCTTCGTGCTCCAAGTGCTGCCGCAGTGCCTCACGGCCCCGGCCGCGGGCGTGCTGAACGATCGGCTGAGCCGTCGCAAAGTGATGATGTTCGCCGACCTCTGCCGCGCGCTCATCATCGCTTGCATGCTCTTCGTCCGCACCCCGGCGATGCTGCCGCTCCTCTACGTCCTGCTGTTTCTCGAAACCGTCATGTGGGGCCTGTTCGAACCGGCCCGCTCCTCCATCGTGCCCAACATCACCACCGGCGACGAGGTCTTCGTCGGCAATGCGCTCAGCTCGACCACGTGGAGCTTCAACTTCGCGATGGGCTTCACCTTCGGCGGCATCGCGCTCGCCCTGCTGGGCCGTGAAGCCGTCTTCGCCATCGATGCCTGTTCGTTTATTGCTTCAGCCATGATCGTACGCCGGATGAAGTTTCACGAGCCCCACACCGAAGGCCACGCGCCGCTGCACTGGCGGGATCTCTACGATTTCAAGCCGATTCTCGAAGGCGTGCGCTACGTGCGGCGAGACGCCCGCATGCTGGCCACCCTGTTCGTCAAATCCGGCAACTCCATCATTGCGTCCAACTGGGTTCTGCTCACGATGCTCGGCCGCGACAAGTTCGCCGTCAACTGGCTGGGTGCCGCGCCGGAACGCGCCGCCGCGCTCGGCGTCAGTCTGCTGATGGGCTCCCGGGGCATCGGTGCGCTTACCGGTCCTATCCTGCTCGGCTACATTGCCGGGCGCAATCAAACGCGCCAACGCTACGCGATTTTGATTGGCTTCGTCGTGGCTTCGTTCGGGTACTTCCTCCTCAGCCAGGCGCCCACGATGCCCATCGCCTGCCTCGCGGTCGTCATCGCGCACATGGGCAGCACCGTCACCTGGGTTGGCTCCACGACACTGCTGCAAATCAATACCGACGATAAGTTTCGCGGTCGCGTCTTCTCGGCCGAGTTCGGCATCGCGGTCATCGTCATGTCGCTGGCGAGTTCTTCCGCGGGCGTCTTGATTGACCGCGGTTGGACCCCGCAAAACGTCGCCGGGCTGACCGCCACTTTGCTGCTTCTGCCTATTCTGTTCTGGGGCCTGGTGCTCGCTAATTGGAAACGACTCGAATCGCCGCAAACCCCTCTGCTGGCTCCGGACGAACCAACCGTGCCGCCAATTGCTCCATAGCCTCTGCGGGGACCACGCGCGTTCGTTTAGCGTTCCGCGCTTGGCAGAGCGCCAGAGGGACATCGAAAAACACGGCCTCGCAATCCGCGGCCATTTCGTGGGCGATTTTCACCCAGATGCGCCGCTCCCGCTTGCTCAAGTTGGTCGAGTCGATGTAGGTCGTGGCCGCGCCCAACCGAAGCCGCAGCCGCAGCAAATGCCGTAGCAGCGCGAACACCTCGCCGTGAATCGTCTGGTCCGCTTCGTTGTCGCGCAGCAGCTTTCGCATCGCATCCGACGACAAGGCCCCCCCGCCCTGCTTCGCCAGCCAAGTCGACTTGCCCGACCCGGGCAAGCCGACCAGCACCACCACTCGCTGCTTAGGCGAGGACATACCGTTGCGCCGTCTGCAACCGTTGCGCAATCTCCTGCCGCAAGCCGATCGTGTTGATCGGGTCGTGCTTAGCCAAACGCCGAAGCGCGGAAAGTTGGATCCGCAGATCGTCTCCCTCCGCACACGCCGCCAGCACCATTCGCGCATGGCCTTCAATTTTGCCCATCGCGTCCTGCAGAAACACCGCCGTCATCTTCGGTGCGACATTATGCTTCTGCGAACGGAGCTGCACGGACTCCATCGCAAACGCCTGCATTGTGATGTCGCACAGTGCCGCCAGGATCTCCTGCTGGCTATCGAGTTCGGCGAGAAAGCGCTGATAGGCGACGCCCAAGCACAGCAGCGCCACTTTCTTTGCCGCTTTGACGAGGTCCGTCGGCCCGCCGCTTAGGCTCGGCCCGGCCAACAACTCACCTTGCAACTTCTTCACCGCCGCCACCAGCGGCAACTGCCCGCGCTGCGCCCGCTTCAGAATCATGCCGGTCGCCAGCATCCGATTGATTTCGTTCGTACCCTCAAAAATCCGGTTAATCCGTGAATCGCGATAGGCCCGCTCGACGAGATAATCCTGGTGATAGCCGTAGCCGCCGTGGATCTGCACGCCTTCGTCGACGACATAATCCAGCGCTTCGCTGGCAAACACCTTAATGTAGGAACACTCCGCCGCGAACTCTTCGACGGCTTTCAGTTTCACCGCCGCCGCGTCCGCCTGCGCCCAACTCCAGCCGGTCAGCTTCTCCTGAATCATCCCGGTCACGCGATAGCTCATCGTTTCTGACGCATAGGCCTGAATCGCCATCTCGGCCAGCTTGGCCTGAATCATGCCGAACTGCCCGATCGGTTTGCCAAACGCGACCCGCTCCTTCGCATACTTCAAGCAAAGGTGCAGGACGTTCTTCATGCCCCCCACGGCGAACGGGCCCAGCTTCAGCCGCCCCAGGTTCAGAATGTTGAAGGCGATGATGTGCCCGCGGCCCACTTCGCCCAGGACGTTCTCTACCGGCACTTTGACGTTGTCGAGGAACACCGGCGTCGTCGAACTGCCCTTGATACCCATCTTCTTTTCTTCGGCCCCGGCCGAAACCCCGGGCGTCGCACGCTCGACGAGAAACGCGGTGAACTTCTCGCCGCCGACCTTGGCGAACACCGTGTACAGGTCCGCCGCGCCGCCGTTGGTGATCCACATCTTCTGGCCGTTCAGCGTGTAATAAGTCCCGTCTTCGGAAAGATCCGCCCGCGTTTTCGCCGCCAACGCATCGGAACCCGCCTGCGGCTCGCTCAAACAATAGGCCCCGATCAGCTCCGCCGAAGCCAGCTTAGGCAGATATTTTTCTTTCTGCGCGGGCGTGCCGTACAGCAGCAGCGGCAAGGTACCAATGCCGCTATGCGCCCCGTGCCAGCCGGCGTAGGAGCCGTCTTTCGCGATCCCCTCGGCCACAATCATCGCCGAGGTCAGGTCCATCTCCATACCGCCATAAATCTCCGGCACCAGCACCGCGGTCAGCCCTAACTCAGCCGACTTCCGCAGCACCCGCACGGCCACGCCGGGCTCCTGATGCTGAATGGCTTCCAGGTTCGGTTCAATCTCTTTGGCCGAGAACTCCTCGGTTGCTTTGGCGATCGCGCGATGTTCCTCGGTGAAATCTTCCGGGGTAAATACCTGCGCCGCCGTCTGGTCTTCTACTAAAAATCCGCCGCCTTGCATCGCTATCCCATCCTTTCGAAAATTCCGGCCGCGCCTTGTCCGCCGCCGATACACATCGTCACCATGCCATACCGATGATTGCCGCGCTCCATTTCGCGCAGAATCGTGGCCGTTAATTTCGCGCCCGTGCATCCCAACGGATGCCCCAATGCCAGCGCGCCGCCGTTCCGGTTCACACGTTCCGGGTCCAGCCCCGCCTCCCGGATCACCGCCATCGCCTGCACCGCGAACGCTTCGTTCAACTCGATCACCCCGATCTGATCCAGCGTCAAACCCGCCAGCCGCAGCGCCTTCGGAATCGCGACCACCGGGCCGATGCCCATCACCTCCGGCCCCACGCCGCCCACGGCGAAGCTGACGAATCGAGCCCGCGGTTTCAGCCCCAAGGCCTGCGCCCGTTCCGCCGACATAACGAGCGCCGCCGCGGCACCGTCCGACATCTGGGACGAGTTACCCGCCGTCACGGTGCCTTTCACGTGGAACGCCGGCTTCAGCTTGGCCAACGCCTCGATCGACGTATCCGCGCGCGGCCCTTCGTCTTTGCGGAACGAACCCACCGGAATCAACTCCTCATCGAACTTGCCTTGCTCCTGCGCCGCAATCGCTTTCTGGTGGCTCGCGAACGCGAAGGCGTCCTGTTCTTCCCGGCTGATCCCGTAGCGCCGTTGCAAGTTCTCCGCCGTCAGGCCCATATTGATGTAGGCCTCCGGGCGATGTTCGACCAGATACGGGTTCGGCGCAATCCGCACCATCGCCATCGGCAACATGCTCATGCTCTCGGTGCCGCCGGCAATCAGCGTCTCGGCCATGCCGGCACGAATCCGCTCCGCGGCCATCGCAATCGCCTGCAGGCCCGAGGAGCAGAACCGGTTGATGGTCACCCCGCACACGGAATCCGGCAGACCGGCCCGTAGCCCGGCAATGCGGGCCACGTTCATGCCGCTCTCCGCTTCCGGGGTGGCACAGCCCAGAATGATGTCTTCAATCTCGTCCGGGGCCAAGCTCGGGTAACGGGCGAGCAACCCCTGAATCGCCAGCGCGGCCAGATCGTCCGGCCGCGTCTGCCGCAGCGCCCCGCGCGGCGCTTTGCCGACCGGGGTTCGTACGCAATCCACAATAACGGCTTCTTTCATGACATTAATTCCGCAGGGGCTTCCCGGTCTTCAACATATGCTGCATGCGCGCTTGTGTCTGCGGATTCCCGCATAAACTCAAAAACGCTTCCCGCTCCAAGTCCAGCAACCGCTGCTCGCTGACGAGCGTATCGGCCGGCACCGCGCCGCCACACAACACGTGCGCCAGTTTGCCGGCGATCACTTCGTCATATTGGGAGATGTAGCCGCCTGGCCGCGCCATCCAAGCACCCGTCTTCAGCAAAGCGATGCCGGGCTCGCCCGCCACCTTCACGTCCGTCCGCGCTACGCCCGGCCGATAGCTTTCCACCATCGCCAGAGCCTCGGCCTTGGCTACTCCCAGCAGCCGCTCCGGGTTCATTACGACCGTCGCCGCCTTATCGAGCAGGCCCAACTGCTTCGCTTCATCCGCGCTGCCCGAGACCTTCGCATAGCCGATCGTCTCGAACACTTTGCGCGGATCTTTCAGCCGCACGATCATCTCTTTGCAGCCGCCCGCGCCCGGAATCACCCCGACGCCGACTTCCACCAAACCCATATAAAGCTCGGCCGAAACCACCGCTCGCGGCGCATGCAAAATGATCTCCGCGCCACCGCCCAGCGCCCTTCCATGCCCGGCCACCACCACCGGCACCGGCGCGTATTTCACCATCATGTTCGCCTGTTGGAACCGATGCCCAGCCAGGTTCAAGTCGTCCCATTCGCCTTCCTGGGCCAGCATCAGCACCAGCACCAGATTCGCCCCGGCGCTGAACAGATCGCCCTGGTTGCCGATCACGAGCGCCTGATGATTCCGCTGCGTCTCCTCGATCGCCGCGGCGAACTCGCCGACCTGGTCCTCGCCCAGCACGTTCAGCTTCGAGTGGAACTCCAAGCACAAACAGCCATCGCCCAAATCGACGAGCGAACAGCCGGCGTTCTTGCGTACGACGCCACCCGCCCGCTTCCGGTCCGCCAGCGAGATCACGCCCGGCCGCGGCGCCACCCGGTCGTAGTGCCCGGCACCTAAATCGAAGTAGTCCGTGCGCGGTTGCCCCTTCTCATCGGCCGATCGGTAGAAACCCTTTGCCCCACGTTCCAGCATCGTGACGATCGCCGGCGGTAGCTCCAGCCCTTCGCGCTGCATGCGCTTCGCGGTTGCCTCAAAACCCAGCACGTCCCAAAGCTCAAACGGCCCGTAAGTGTGGCCGTAACCCCACCGCATCGCCCGGTCGATCTCCACCGTCCGATCCGCAATTTCCGGCACGCACCACGCCGAATACCACATTGCGTCGCGCAGCACTTTCCAAACGAACCGGCCGTATCTGTCGTCGCTTTGCACCAACGCCTTCAACCGCGTCGGCAAATCCTCCGGCATCGGCGGCAGCTTCGGCTTACTCGCCTTGTGATATTCGAGCGTTTTCCAATCGAGCGCGTGAATCTCTTTGTCCGGCCCGACGCGCTTGTAAAAACCCTGGCCCGTCTTCTCGCCCAGCCATCGGTTCGTCATCATCTGATTGACGAACGGCGGCGGCAACAGCCGTTCGCGCCAAGGGTCGTGCGGCACCATCCCGTACAAATTGTTGGCCACATGAACCCAAATATCCAGGCCCACAATGTCGAGCAACCGATAGCTCGCCGAGTTCGGCAGACCGATCAACGATCCCGTCAAGGCGTCGACCTCTTCCACGGTCAGGTCGTCTTCAATCGTGTACTTGTAAGCGCTCGCGCCCCACATGCTGCCGATGCGGTTGGCAATGAAGTTCGGCGTGTCTTTGCAAACAACCACCCCTTTGCCCAAACGCCGGTCGAGAAACGTGCTGACCTCGGCGATCAACTCGGGCTTCGTTTCGACGCCCGGAATCACTTCGCACAGATGCAGGTACCGTGGCGGATTGAAGAAATGCGTTCCCAAAAACTGCTGCCGAAAGCCGATGCTGAAACCGTCGGTGATCATCGCCAGCGGGATCCCGGACGTGTTCGTCGACAGAATCGCGTTCGGCGTGCACAGCGCGGCTACCTTGCCCCACAGTTCGCGCTTCACATCGAGCCGTTCGGTGACGGCTTCCAAAATCCAGTCGCTGTCCGCAACTTTTCCCAGGTCGTCGGAGAAGCTGCCGACGGTGACCCGGGCGGCGTATTCCGGTAGGTAGAAGCCCACCGGCTTTGCTTTCGCTGCCGTTTCAAGGCCTTTTCGCGCGGCGTCTACAGTGAGGTCGAGCAGTAGAACAGAAACCCCGGCGTTTGCAAAATGCGCCGCAATCCGAGCCCCCATCGTCCCTGCACCCAACACCGCCACTTGGCGGATATTTCGCATGAAGGTCAGCCTATCATGGTTCATAAGGATGTCTACTTCGTCTCATCGACGCTTTCCCCACTGGATCATCCCGGTGCTGGGCTATGGCGTCTCCATTGCGTGTCTCATTCTCGTCTACCGTCACTTTGATTGGGCCGAGCAGTGGCCTCGCATACGCGCCGTTCCACCGTCGTATATCCTCGCCGCTGTGCTCACCGACATCGCCGTTTACTGCGTTCAAGGCTGGCGGTGGAACCTGCTGCTTCGGCCGGTTGGCTCCCTTCCCGTGTGGCGCTCCATGCAGGCGATCTACGTCGGCCTGTTCGCCAACGAACTGCTGCCGCTGCGTCCGGGCGAAGTCATTCGAACGTTTCTGCAAGCTCGCTGGTCCGGCGTGCCCTTCTCGGTCGTCATTTCCAGCGTCGTCATCGAGCGGCTCTTCGACGGCGTTTGGCTCATCCTCAGTTTCTTCGTCGCGTCCTATTTTGTCGAGCTGCCGGAGGTTCTCGTCGTCGGTAGTCGCATCCTGGCCGGGCTGCTTTCGATCATCGCCTTCTTGCTCTGCTTTGCCCTTTACCAGCGGGATCGCGCCGAACGCTGGATCCGCCGCACCATCTGGGCGCAGGGCTTTCTCCACCTGCTCGACGCCATCGCCGCCATGAGCCGTAGCGACTCCTTCTACCGCAGCTTCGCTCTCAGCGCCCTTTACCTCGCTCTGCAAGCCGCCCCCATCTACTTCCTCTCGGTCGGCTTCAACCTCGGCCTCTCGCTCGGCGAATGCGCGATCCTGCTCGTGATTCTCCGTCTCGGTGCCGTTCCCCCGCAGGCCCCGGGCAACGTCGGTACCTTCCATTGGCTCGTCGTGATGGGCGTGATGCTCTTCGGCGTCTCGCGTCAATCGGCGATCGGGTATGCGACTCTACTATTCTTAGTGATTACCGTTCCGCTCTGGGTTGTCGGCTTCATCGCTCTGCTCGCCACCAAGATGAAGCTCAGCCAACTCCGACTGGACGCGCAAAACGAACCCGAAACCTCCCATGCAACTTCTAATTCTTCTCGCCCTGCTGGCCGCTAGTCTCGCCGCGCAACCTCTCCGCATCATCGCCATCGGGGCCCATCCTGACGATTGCGACATCAAGTTCGGTGGCACCGCCGTAATGCTCGCCAAAATGGGCCACCAAGTGAAATTCGTCAGCGTCACCAACGGCGACGCCGGCCACCACGAAATGGGCGGCCAGGTGCTCGCCAACCGCCGCCGCGCCGAAGCCAAGGAATCCGCCCGCCGCCTCGGCATCGCCGAGTACGAAGTGATGGAGAATCACGACGGCGAACTGATGCCCACCCTCGACGTCCGCCGCCAGATCATCCGCGCCATCCGCCAGTGGAAAGCCGACGTCGTCATCACCCATCGCACGAACGACTACCACCCCGACCATCGCAACACCGGCATCCTGATTCAGGATGCGGCCTACATGGTCCAGGTCCCCAACGTCGTCAGCGATACCCCTCCCCTGCGCCGCAACCCGGTCTTCCTCTACTTCTCGGACTACTTCCAGCGCCCCAACCCCTTCCGCCCCGATATCGTCATCGACATCGCCGACGCCTTTGAACAAAAAGTGAACGGTCTCGATGCTCACGTCTCGCAGTTCTACGAATGGCTCCCGTGGGTCAGTGGCGTCTCGGCCGAAGTGCCGAAGGATCCCGCCGCCCGCAAGGATTGGCTCCGTACGCAGCGCACGAACGCCCGTTTGAACGATTCGACCAAAGCCGCCTACGAGAAATGGTACGGCCCGGGCAAGACGCCGAAATACCTCGAAGCCTTCGAGATCTGCGAGTACGGTCGTCAGCCCACCGAAGCCGAGATCCGCCAGCTCTTTCCGATGTTGAAAGAAATTTCGAAGAAATGATCACGGAGCTCACTAGCGTCGAAGCGGTGCTCGTCAAACTCCGCGCGCAATTCCCCGACGTCCCGCACGAACTGCTGAAATCCGCCGCCAAGCTCGCGCTGGCCGAGTTCCGCGCCGGTCGCCCGGCCGACCCGGCGACCACCGTCCACGCAATGGCGCAGCCCTCGCTGCGCCCGGTTATCAACGCCACCGGCGTCATCCTCCACACGAACCTCGGCCGCGCCCCCCTCGGCCCGGTCGCGCCCATTCCCGGCTACTCCAATCTCGAATACAACCTGGCCGAAGGCCGCCGCGGCCGCCGCGATCACCACCTCGATCGTCTGTTCGGCTACTTGCTCAACGCCCGCGGCCTCGCCGTCAACAACAACGCCGCGGCCACCTATCTGGTCCTCCACGAACTCGCCGCCGGTCACGAAGTCATCGTCTCCCGCGGCGAACTCATCGAAATCGGCGATGGCTTTCGCATCCCTGACATCATGCGCCGCGCCGGCTGCACCCTGATCGAAGTCGGCACCACCAACCGCACCCGCATCGAGGATTACCGTGCCGCCATCACCGATCGCACCGCGCTCATTCTCCGCGTTCACCCTTCGAACTTTCACATCAGCGGCTTCACCGGCAAGCCGACCTTGCGCGAACTCTGCGGCCTCCCTGTGCCCGTCTACGAAGATCTCGGCTCCGGCTGCCTCGTCGATCTCAAACCGTTCGGCATCGACGAACCGCTCGTGCAGGAGTCGCTCCAAGCCGGGGTCGCCGTCGTCTCGTTCTCCGGTGACAAACTCCTGGGCGGCCCCCAAGCCGGGCTCATCGCCGGCAACGCGGAGACGATCGAGCGCATCCGCCGCAACCCCATGTTCCGTGCCCTGCGCCTTGATAAACTCGTCACCCAGGCCCTCGAAGCGTGCCTCCAGTCCCTCGTTCTGGAACGCTGGGACCAACTCCCCGCTCTGGCCATGATCCGCCAGACCCCCGCCGAAATCCGCGTCCGTGCTGAACGGCTACAGGCCGAACTCCCGTTCTCCTCCCAGATCCTCGAAGGTCAATCCGTGATCGGTGGCGGCAGCACTCCCGATCAGTCGCTCCCGACGTTCCTGCTCGCCATTCCTCAACCGGAAATGGAACGGCGGCTGCGCCTGGGCGAGCCGCCGATAATTGCCCGTGTCGAAAAGGGCCAACTGCTGATCGATCTCCGTACGGTATTCCCGCACGAAGAGGCGGCGCTTTTAAGCGCGCTGCGAATACGAGCCGTCGGTCGTTGAGACCATGATCACTTCGCCTTCGTTGATGAACGCCGGCACTTGTACAATCAGGCCCGTCTCCATCTTCGCCGGCTTGCCGACGTTGGATACGGTCGCACCCTTCAAACCCGGCTCCACTTCCAGGATCTTCATCGGCACCGTCGCCGGCAATTCTACGCCCACCGCCCGTCCTTCGTAGAACTCGATCTTGATCTTCAGGTTCGGGATCAGGTACTTCACCGCATCGCCCAGAATATCGGCAGAAAAACCAATCTGCTCGTAGTTCTCGATGTTCATGAAGTAGTACAGGCCACCGTCTTCGTAGAGATATTCCATCTCTTGCTCGTCGAGGGCGATCTTTTCGACCTTGTCTTCCGACGCAAAGCGGTGTTCAATCTGGGAACCAGTTCGCAGATTGCGCATTTTTACCTGTACAAAACCGCGCAAGTTTCCTGGGGTACGGTGCACCATGCTGAAGACCGTGTGGAGTTCGTTGTTGAACTTCACAACCATTCCAAGGCGCAATTGGGTAGCTGCTAACATAAACGCCCAGTTTACCAGCTATCCTGGATGGTTACATGATTCCCGATCAGATTAAGGAAGGCCTGACCTTCGACGACGTTCTTCTGCAGCCCGCCCACAGTACCGTTTTGCCGGGGCAGGCCGACACCCGGACCATGCTCACCCGTCGGATCCCGCTGCAAATCCCCATTGTCAGCGCAGCCATGGATACGGTCACCGAGGCTCACCTCGCCATCGCGCTCGCCCAGCAGGGCGGCATCGGCATCATCCACCGCAACATGACCATGGAACGCCAGGTGGAAGAGGTCGACCGCGTGAAGCGCTCCGAAAGTGGGATGATCGTCGATCCGGTCACCATCCGCCCCGACCAGCCCATCACCGACGCCCTCGAACTCATGAAGCAGTTCCGCATCTCGGGCGTCCCCGTCACCACTGTCGAAGGCCACCTCGTTGGCATTCTCACCAATCGCGATCTGCGCTTTGAAACGAACTTCCATCTGCCGGTCTCCTCCCGCATGACCCAGGGGCGCGACCGCCTCATCACCGTCCCCGTCGGCACCACCCTCGAAGACGCCGAGAGCATCCTACACAAGCACCGCGTGGAAAAACTCCTCGTCGTCGATGACCACTACACGCTCAAAGGGCTCATCACCGTCAAAGACATTCAGAAGAAGTTGAAATACCCCAACGCCGCCAAGGACTCCCAAGGCCGTCTTCGCGTCGGCGCCGCCATCGGCTCGACCGGCGACTTCCTCGAACGCGCTCAGGAACTGGTCCGCCGCAAGGTCGACGTTATCGCCATTGACTCCGCCCACGGCCACTCCCAAGGCGTCATGGACGCCGTCAAGGCCGTCAAACACGCTTTCCCCGACGTCGACCTCCTCGCTGGCAACGTTGGCACCTACGAAGGTGCCCGAGACCTTATACGCCTCGGTGCCGACGGAATCAAGGTCGGCATCGGACCGGGCTCGATCTGCACGACGCGCGTCGTCTCCGGTGCCGGCGTTCCGCAGATCACCGCCATCGCCGAATGCGCCAAGGCTACCCGCGACGCCGGCGTCCCGCTCATCTCCGACGGCGGCATCAAGTATTCGGGCGACGTCACCAAGGCCATCGCCGCTGGTGCCGACTGCGTCATGATCGGCAGTCTGCTGGCCGGTACCGACGAAAGCCCCGGCGAGACGATTCTGTTCCAGGGCCGCAGCTTCAAAACCTACCGCGGAATGGGTTCGCTCGGCGCGATGAGTGAGGGGTCCACGGCCGATCGCTACGGCCAGGCCCGCAGCGACAAAATGGTCCCGGAAGGCATTGAAGGCCGCGTCCCGCACAAAGGACCCATCGCCGAACTGGTGTTCCAACTGGTCGGCGGTCTTCGTAGCGGTATGGGATACACCGGGTGCGCGACGATCCCGGAACTCCAGGAACGAGCGACGTTTCTCCGCATCTCCTCGGCCGGCTTACGCGAAAGCCACGTTCACGATGTCATCATCACGAAAGAAGCCCCGAATTATCGGGTGGAATAGCGGCGGGAACTTTTTGGCAACCATGGCGTCAAATAGTGCAGTAGACTTTGGATTCAGGGAAAGGAAGTCGGTTATGGCAGACTCCATCATCGGGTTCGGCTACGAAGACGCGGCGCTTCCGTCGCGGCCAGCGGACTGTTACGAAGAAGATTCCCGGCTCATCGCTGAGCTGAAGGCCAATCACGAGAGCGCCTACGAAGTGCTCCTCGCCCGGTTCCAACAGCCGGTTTACAACCTCGTCTATCGCTTGCTCGCCGACCCCGCCGACGCCTCGGACGCCGTCCAGGAAGTCTTCCTCAAAGTTTTCCGCAACATCGAAGCGTTTCGTGGGCAGAGCAGCCTAAAAACGTGGGTCTATCGCATCGCCTTGAACGAAGCCTATAACCATCGCCGCTGGTTTAGCCGCCACCGCAAGCAGGAAGTAGGGCTCGAAACCGACGCAGAGGGTACCCGCAGCTGGATTGAATCCATCTCCGATCCCGCACGCGACCCCTATGAACTTGCCCTCAACGAAGAGCGTCATAAACTGATTGAAGACGGGCTGCGCGATATCAACCCCGACTTCCGCGCCGCTGTGATCCTTCGGGATCTTGAAGAACTGAGCTACGAAGAAATTGCCGAGGTCACACAAGCCTCCCTCGGTACCGTCAAATCACGCATTTTACGAGGGCGCGAGGCTCTTCGCCGCGTCCTTCTTAGCCATGCCGAACAACGTTCCACGCAGAGTAACTTGGGCTGGATGCAGGAGACCGTGAAATGAAGAGTAGGAATCAAAATGAGATTCGGAACGAGTGTAAGGCCACCCAGGCGCTCAGCTCCGAATACATCGACCGCACTTGTACCGAAGCCAACGCCCGCGAGATTGCGCGCCACCTGAGCGCCTGTCCCGCCTGCACCGACGAACTCGACGAAATGGTGCACCTCCGGCGGACCGTTCACACCTTGCCGCGGCGTGCGGTACCGGTCAACCTCGCCATCTCGCTTCGCGTTGCCGCGTCTAAGCAGTACGCCCAGCGCGCCGCTCGCCTCCGCTGGAAAGATCGCCTTTACCTTTGGAATACTAATATCTGGCGGCCCATGGCGCTCCCGATGTGCGGCGGATTAGCCACGGCGTTCGTTCTCTTCGCCGTCCTCCTGCCGACCCTGGCCCCGCCGGTGCTCGCCAACGACGATCCCCCACCGTCCTGGTACCAGAGCGCGGAATTTAGCGATATGGGACCCTTCGGCTTACGGACCGACCACGTCACCCTCGATCTCATCCTCGACGATCAGGGCCGCATGGTCGACTATTCCATCCCGGATTCGGAAACCGTCCTGCTCCACGACCAGAAACTCC
>JAPKZA010000473.1:0-2518 GCA_026394015.1 Acidobacteriota bacterium | reverse complement strand
TGCGGTTCAAACCCGCCGAGTTCTTCGGCCAGCCCACCTCCGGCAAGTTGCGGATCACGATTCGGCGCAGCCAAGTGGACGTCAGAGGTTAGTTGGGACAAAAACTCGGCCAGCATTTTTTGCAAAGCGAACCCATGGTGGCGCGCATCGCCGCCGCCATCTCTCGCTCCCAACCGAAGCAGATCATCGAAGTCGGCCCGGGAAAAGGCGCGCTCACTCACCATCTGCTCGCGACCGGCGCGGAAGTCATCGCCATCGAAATCGATCCCGCCATGGTCGCCATCCTGCGCGAACGCTTCCCCGAACACCCCTGCCTAACCATCGTCGAAGCCGACGTTCTCAGCGTCGATCTCACCCAATGGGGACCCGCCGTACTCGCCGGGAACTTGCCCTATTACATCACCTCCCCCATTCTCGAACGCATCTTCCGCGCCCGCGCCGCCCTCCTCGAAGCCGTCCTCCTCGTTCAAAAAGAGGTTGCCGAGCGCATCACCGCCTCGCCCAACTCGCGCGACTACGGCTACCTCACCGTCTCCGCGCAAACCTACAGCAGCCCCGAATTTCTCTTCCAGGTCAAGCCCGGCATGTTTCGGCCCCCGCCTAAAGTCGACAGCGCCGTAATCCGGCTCACCCTCCGCCCCGACGCTCCCGACGCCGAAGCTTTCCTGCAATTCGCCGCCCGCTGCTTCGCCCAAAAACGAAAAACGCTCCGCAATAATCTCGCTCCGTTCTATGGCCACGACCTCATCGACGCCCTGCCCGAAGCCGGCCTCCGCGCCGAACAACTCAGCGTCGCCGCTATGCGCGAACTATACGCCCGCGTAATCGCGTAGAATCGGCGGATGCCCGTTTCGCGTATTCGCCTCGCCGCCGCCGCCATTTTCATGCAGGTGCTGCTCGGCGTCATTTACTCCTGGTCCGTCTTCCGCGGCCCCCTTGCCCAGCTCCACGGCTGGACCCGCGCCGAAACCATCGCGCCCTATCGCTACTCGCTGCTCGCCTTCGCCGCCGCCATGATCATCGGCGGCCTCTGGCAGGACCGCAAAGGTCCCCGCGTTGTCGCCACCGCCGGGGGCCTCCTCCTCGGCCTCGGCTGCCTCCTCGCCGCCTTCCTCGGCGATACGCTCAACGGCCTTATCTTCTCTTACGGCATCGTCGCCGCTTTCGGCGTCGGCTTCGCCTACGTCACCCCCATCGCCACCTGCATCAAATGGTTCCCCGATCAGCGCGGCCGCATCGTCGGGCTCGCCGTCATGGGCTTCGGCGTGGGCCCCCTGCTCTTCGGGCCGCTCCTCGAAGCCCTCATCGGCAAGGACCCCACCCAATTCGCCGCCACCATCCCCCGCACGTTTCTCATCCTCGCCGCCATCTTCTTTCTCGGCGTTGTCGGCGCCGCGCAACTCTATCAAGTGCCTCCCGCCGGCTGGCTCCCCCGGGGCTGGACCCCGCCCGTCGGCCGCGCCGCCGCCGTCGAAGTAGCCCCCCGGCAGATGCTCGCCACCTGGCAGTTCTACATCCTCTGGATGCTCTACTTCTTCGGCACCGCCGTCGGCCTCACCGCCATCGGCGAAGCAACGCCCCTTCTTCAGGAAATGGCCAAGTCCACCGCCCTCCTCTCCGCCGGTGCCGCCCTCGGCGTGATGAGCATCTGCAACGGCCTCGGCCGCCTCGCCTGGGGCAGCGTCTCGGACCGTTTCGGCCGCAAGCCCGCCATTCTCCTGATGTGCGCTGTCTCCGTCCTGGCGTGCCTCGGCTTCCTGCGCACCGCCGGCAGCTTCGGCATTCTTCTCTCCGGCCTCTGCCTCGCCGCCTTTGCCTACGGCGGCTATCTCGCCCTGATGCCTTCGCTCACCGCCGATTACTTCGGCCCGAAAAACGTCGGCGCCAACTACGGCCTCGTCTTTTCCGCCTGGGGCCTCTGCGGCTTCCTCGTCCCCGGCTACTTCGCCGGCATCATGGATCGCGCCCGCGTCGCCGGAAACCTCGCCGTCGGCTACGACGAGGTCTATTGGAAACTGGCGCTGATTGCCTCGATCGGCGCCGCCGTCGCGGCCCTCCTTCGCCCGCCTCGGCGCACGAGTTAACGAATGCTTTGTTCAGTGGTGTATTGACATTTGTTATCCTGGTATTACCTCCCTCCAGCCTGTCTCTCACTACATGAAAACTAAAATTTGGATTGCTGCTGCGCTACTTGCGTGCCTCCAGATGCCGACCTTTGCCCAGACCGTTGCGGGCTTCGGTGGTCTCTCAGGCGTTGTCCGCGATGCTTCGGGTGCCGTTGTCCCCGGGGCCGACGTCTTGGTCGCTAACGAATCGAAGGGCATTCGCCGCCCGCTCACGACCAATGAGGCCGGCGTCTTCACCGCCCCCGCCCTGGTCCCCGCCTCTGGCTACTCCGTCAAGGTCACGAAGACCGGCTTCTCCACGTACGAAGCCAAGGGTCTCGAAATCCAGATCGGCCAAAGCGTCAACCTCAACGTCGCGCTCAACGTCGCCAGCGCGGCCACCCAAGTGGAGG
>JAPKZA010000194.1 GCA_026394015.1 Acidobacteriota bacterium | reverse complement strand
TGCCCACGGGCAATCTTCTTGGACAGGAGACAGTAACCCGAAAAACTAGACCTCAACTTTCCGAACTCAATTCCAACGGCTTAAGACCCATGTTTACAACACGTGTCGCCCGTTCTCGAGTTGTTTCGGACAGCAGTGATCGTGGACGCTTCCTACGTGGGTAACTCGCTGCGGTTTGGCTACGGTCAGAACTACGACATCAACGCGGTGCGGCCGTTGACGACGTGGACGCCGCAGGGCGGCGCAGTGCAGCGCTTTCGGGATCCGACTACGGCGGCGGGCTTCTATTCGACGAATCTGATCCGGTCGATGGTGGGATTGAACGGATTTGGCGCGGTGCCGCTTTGGACTTACAACGGCACGAATAATTACCACGCGTTGCAGGTGCAACTGAATCGCCGGTTCGGGAAGCTGCAGTGGAATGCGAACTATACGTGGTCGCGGACGACGGTGTATGAGATTGGCCAGGGCACGCAATGGGTGGACAACAACCTGATGAAGAACGTCGTGAATCGGCCCCATGCGGTGAACTTCAACATGGGGTACGAACTGCCGAAGGGGAGCAATTTGTGGAGCAATTGGTTCACGAAGGCCGCTTTCGACGGGTGGAAGGTGAACGGGAACGGGGCGATCTTCTCAGGCACGCCGTATTCGGTGGGCTGTGGCGCGATCAACCAGCCGGCTGGTTATTGGACGGGCACGCCGACGGGCGGCATTCCGTTCCGTTGCCAGATGGGCAATGACCTGTATCTGCCGGCGGGCCAGTTCCCGTCGCGGACGGAGGATCCGAAGCTGCAGGTGCCGTTTAATCAGGCGAATTTCGTATTGCCGGCGATCGACTCGCTGGGTATCGGGAATACGCCTCCGACGCTGCGCTATGGGCCGGGGTTGTTTAACCTGGACCTGTCGATGGCGAAGCAGTTTCAGTTAGGCAAGGTGGAGACGCGGACGTTGGAAGTCCGGGCGGAAACCTTCAACACGCTGAACCACTTTAATCCAAACAATCCGAACACTGGGCTGACGTACAATTTCACCACCGGGGCGCAGACGAACGCGAGCTTTGGGACGATTGGCGGGGCGCAGGTGCAGGCGCGGCGGGTGATTTTATCGATGCGGATCCGGTTCTAGGAGTGTGGGCAAAAGGGCGTAGGGCGCTTCGGCTTCCTACGCCTTTAGGCTTAAGCGCCCGGCGAGTTCGCGGAAGCCGGTGGCCCAGAGAGACGGGTTTTTCCAGGCGAGATGGAGGAGGGCGGCGGGGGAGAAGTCGGTCTTCAAAAGGGTGTTGAAGTGGGGGGTGGGGAGGCCTTGGAGCATAGCGATGCGGCGGTCCCATTTGGCGTCGTCCCAGGTGGTCATGCGGCGGTTCATATCGTGGGCGAGAGCGAGGTGGCGGCCTTGGGAAGCCAGCCATTGAGCGGGGTAGGTGGCTTCTTGCTCGGTGGTGGCGAGGTCGCCGGCCAAGCGCCCGGCTTGGATGGCCCAGCGGATGCCTTCCCCGACGAGGGCCGAGGCCTGGCCACCGGCGTCTCCGACGGCGAGGAGGCCGGGGCGGGAGAGTTGGGGCGCGACGCCTTCGGCGGGGATGAGGCCGTGGTGGTATTCGATGGGCTGGGCGCCGCGGAGGTTGACGCCGTAGTTGGCGGCTTCGCTGATCAAGCGGTCGAGGAAGGGCAGGGGATGGTCGGGGGAGTCGCCGGGGGCGCCGTGGTGGAGGCCGACGCCGATGCGGACGCGATGGTTTCCCCAGGGGAAGACCCAGGCGTAGCCGGTGGGGGCGACGCGGCTACCGACGAGGAGGAGCATATCGCCCTGGTCGCAGTGGGGGGCGTAGAGATCGTATTCGGCGCCGACGCCGAAGCGGCGAAAGCGGGCGTTGAGTAGGACGGAGCGGTGGCCGGTGGAGTCGATGGTGGTGGCGGCTTGCCAGGCGACGGATTGGTTGAGGGGGTTGTGGCCGGTGGCGCCGGTGACGCGGCCGTTGGCTTCGAGGAGGCCGGTGACGGCGGTAGAGAGACGGAGTTGGGCGCCGGCGGCGATGGCTTGTTCGGCGAGGTGTTGGTAGAGGCCGCGGACGTCGAGGACGCAGAGGTCGGGCTGATCGTAGGGGAAGACGGCTTCGACGGTGGGGGCGAGGAAGCGGAGGCGGCGGATGGGATGGGAGAAGCGGTCCGGGATGTTGAGGGGGCGGAGTTCGCTGAGGAAGCTGCCGCCGGAGGTGCGGATGGGTCCGCCGATCTCCTTGTTTTGTTCGACTAAAAGGACGGAGCGGCCGCGGGAGGCGGCGGCCTGGGCGGCGGCGAGGCCGGCGGGCCCGCCCCCGGCGATCAAGACATCAAACGATTCCACACCTTAGTTTACGGGGTGGTTGGTATTCTGGGAACTGATGCCTCGCGTTCGATTTGCTCCCTCTCCCACCGGCTACCTTCATATTGGTTCGGCCCGCACGTTCATCTTCAATTGGCTATATGCCCGGAAGAACAACGGCACGATGATTTTGCGGCTCGATGATACCGACATCGAGCGGAATACGCAGGTGTCGATTGATTCGATTTTCGACGGGCTGAAGTGGCTGGGGCTGAGTTGGGACGAGTACTACCGGCAGTCTGAGCGGCTGGACTTGCATAAGGAAATGGCGGAACGGATTTTGGCCGCCGGCTTCGCCTATCGGGACTTTACGCCGGCGCAGACTGAAGAAGAGAAGCAAGAGGACTCCGGGCCTTGGCTGTTTCATCCGGGGATGCGGGAGTTGACGAGCGAGGAGAGTGACGCGCGGGCCGCGGCGGGGGAGCCGTTTGTGTTGCGGTTCCGGGTGCCGCGGGGTGAGAACAAGGCGGTGAAGTTTAAGGACTCGGTATTTGGGGACCAGTACAAGAAGGCCGATGAGATCGAAGACTTCGCGTTGCTGCGTTCGAACGGGATGCCGACGTATCACATGGCCTCGTGCGCGGACGATGTGGACTTGAAGATCGACCACATTATTCGGGGGCAGGACCATTTGACGAACACGTTTAAGCACGTGTTGATTTTTGAGGCGCTGGGCGGGGTGAAGCCGAAGTTCGCGCATTTGCCGTTGTTGATTGCGCCCGACGGGGCGAAGCTTTCGAAACGGAAGCATGGGCCGGTGGTGAGTGTGACGACGTATCGGGATGCGGGGTTTTTGCCGCAGGCGTACATCAACTTTTTGTGTTTGTTGGGTTGGTCGCCGAAGAACAATCGGGAGCAGATGTCGCGGCAGGAGTTGATCGACGCGTTTACGTTTGGCGGGGTGAACCGGTCGAATGCGGTCGTGAATTTTTCGGAGGCGGACCCGATTGACCCGAAGGCGCAGTGGCTGAATGGTCAGCATTTGCGGACGGTGGGGCTGGAAGAGTTGTTGCCGATGGTACGGGCGCGGATTGAGGCCGAAGGGTTGGCGATTCCGGAGGAGCGGTTCGGGTTGATCGTGGAGACGATTCGCGCGCGGTATACGTCGCTGCATGATTTTGCAGTGAAGGGTAGGCCATATTTCGCGGATGATTTTGCGATGGAAGAGGCGGCGGGGGAGCGGCTGGACGAGCCCGAAGCGCGCCCGTTGTTGCGGGAGTTGGGGGCGCGAGTTGAGGGGTCGGCGGAGTTTACGGAAGCGTCGGTCGAGAAGATTTTGCGGGATTTGTCGGCGGAGCGGGACGTGAAGCCGGGGGTTCTCATCAACGGTTCGCGGGCGGCTTTGACGGGGCAGGCGGTGGGGCCGAGCGCATTTCATTTGTTTATGGCGATGGGCCGGGAGCGGTCGGTTGCACGGTTGAAGGGAGTTTAAGCGATGGTTATTTTAGGACTTGGCGGACTACGGAACGATCCGGCTTGCGCGTTGATTCGCGATGGCGAGTTGGTGGCGGCGGTGGAGCAGCGGAAGGTGGCCCGGCGGGCGACGCTGGAGGAGTTGCCACTGGAGGCGATTCGGACGTGCTTGGAGATTGCCGGGTTAGAGAGCCGGGACGTGGACGTGGTGGCGGTGGCGCGGCCGTTTGGCCCGGGGCCGGAGTCGGAGACGCATTTGGAGATTCGGCACCAGTTTCCGGGGGCTAAGATCTCGGTGGTTGAGCATCACAAGGCGCACGCGGCGTCGGCGTTTTTGTACTCCGGGTTTAGCGAGGCGACGGTGCTGACGCTGGACCGGTTGGGGGATTTTCGGTGCGGGGGGAAGTGGAAGGCGGCCGGGGCGACGATGCAGTTGGAGCAGGAGCTGTACTTTCCGGATTCGATTGGGGATTTGTATGGGCGGGTGACGGAGTTACTCGGATTTACACCGAACGCGGATGAGCATAAGGTGCAGTGGTTGGCGACGGCGGGGCAGCCGGTGTATCAGAGTTTGTTTGAGCAGATTTTGCCGCGGAGCGAGGATTGGTTAAAGGCGGGGGAGCGGAGTTACTTTGACGGGGCTTGGTTCAGTAGTAAGTTCTATCAGGCGCTGGGGTTGGCCGATGGGGTGGCGATTCCGGAGCGTTTGAAGGCGGACGTGGCGGCGAGTTTGCAGGCGGCGGTGACAGGGATGGTGCTGCACTTGGCGGGACGGGGGGAGAACTTATGCTTGGCCGGGGGATTGTTTTGGAACGCGCTGTTGGTGGAGGCTTTGGAGCGGAGCGGGCAGTTTGAAAGGGTGTTTGTGCAGCCGGCGGCGGGCAATACGGGGACGGCGCTGGGGGTGGCGGCGATGGCTTGGAACGGGCCGGTTTCGTTGGGAGATTTTTGTTTAGGGCCGGAGTATTCGACGGGGCAGTTCAAGCAGGTGCTGGAGAACTGTAAGTTGAATTTCAAGATGTTACTGACGACGGATGCGATTGTGGGGACGGCGATTGAGCAGTTAAAGCAAGATAAGATTTTGGCGTGGATGCAGGGGCGGATGGAGTTTGGGGCGCGGGCGTTGGGGAATCGGAGTATATTGGCGAGTCCGGTGAACCCGTATTCGACGGAGAATTTGAATAGTTTTATTAAGCATCGGGAGCCGTTTCGGAAGTTTGCGGCGAGCGTGCCGGCGGAGTTGGCGGGGGAGTATTTTGAGGTGGGGGCGAACGCGCGGTTTTTGGCGAGCGTGAGCCGGGTGCGCCCGGCGTATCGGGAGAAGTTTGCGAGTGTGATTTTGGGGGGGGATTACGTGAGGGTGCACACGGTGGCGGAGGAGGATAATCCGCTGTATTGGCGGCTGCTGCATGCGGCGGCGGAGCCGTTTGGGTTGCCGGTGCTTTATAACACTTCGTTTAACTTGTTTGGCGATCCGCTGGTTTGTACGCCGCGGGATGCGGTGCGGAGTTTTTATTCGTCGGGGATTGATGCGATGATTGCGGGGTATTTTTTCTTGGAGAAGTAGATTTCCAACTGAGCCCGAATTGTCTTTAGGCTTCAGGGCTTAGGCGAACGCTCTTCGAATCAATCCACCCATTCGATACATTCGACTGCGTTCGCGTCAATGCCGGCTTGCGCGAGCGGGACCAGAACGTCAGGCACCCAACTGATCAGAGTCCGGTCGGAGTATTGAAGCCACGAATCCCATGGCGGGCAATCGTCTGGATCAAAGAACCCGTTTGAGGCGTATTTCGATGCCCCATCCGAGATGTTCTCGCTTGGAACATAGAGTAGGAGCCTCCCTCGATGCTGATTGGGGGAGTTGGAGAGCTCTCTAGCCAGATGTGACTTAACTAGCGTTGACCGCAGATCGATCACATTGCTGACGATCTCTTGTCGCCGTTCTTCGTCATAGATCCTTCCAATGGACTCGGCTGGTTTGAGCGCTGGGCTGCGAAGTTGGTGCTCCAGTGGCGCTAGTGAGTCCGGGTCCGCTTCCCTGATCAAATTCATGGCGCGCGCCCAACGCCGCTCGCTTGGTAAATGGCGTCGAAGCCAATTGGGGAGGTGCCGAAGAAGCGAATTCCGCTCATAGTAATCCGCCGTAAGGCGATTCGCCTCTTTCAACAGTTCGCGTCGACGAGCCTGGTCAGGCGAGTCCTGATGAGACGCGGTCAGCGTCTGGAGAGAGCACCATAACGCAACCTCAGAAATCTTTTCGTTTGGAAGACGAGTCGCGTCAAACTTCACATGACCATCATAAGCATGGCGTAAGGGCGCGATATGACGCGCCGTATCGAGGAGACCCGTACTCGTCCCGTCACCACGAGCGCAGCCGCTGGGAACTCCGACGGAATGGTCAGTGGTGTGGGTGCAACGAGGCCAAACAGGTCTGAAGGTGCCGCTAGCAAGCACCGGTCGTGTTTTACCGAGCTGCGCGAGGAGGATTCACGCAAGAGAGTAGACAGTTGGCCGCGGGTTCCCGGCGCTTGGATGTTCTCGGGCGCCAAGATCGTGACATGGCGACCACTCGATAATTCGACTGGAAGGAGGGTACTTCGTGGCTCGGGTATTTCGATAAATTTCCCGAGTACCGGACACAGGGTGGCTGAACTCTCTCTTTCTTCGTGAGACGGGCGGAGTTGAACACGGGGAGGCGACTGGATCCCGTAGGCGTTGGACACGTAAATCAAAACGTGATCCGCGCGGCGATCTGGAGAATGCGCGGGTCGCCCGTATTGGTTCGGTTGAGATACGTAGGATTCGGGGTGAATACTCGCGTGGTGGCGTTGTAGTTGAAAGGCACCTGATTAAACGTTGTGAAATTGGCGCGGTTGAAGGCGTTGAAGGCCTCGCCGACTAAGCGGAGGGTCAAGGAGTCCTTCCAGATGCGGACGGATTTGGAGACGCGCAAGTCCATCGTCGCCAAGCCGGGGCCTTCGAGGGTGCCGCGTCCGTAGCCGGACATCCGATCCGAGAAGCGGTTCCCATCGTTGTTCAAGTCCACATTGCTGCGAGCGGAAAACGCACGGCCCGACTGCGCACTGAAGATTCCGGACAACTGCCACCCGTCGAGCATGGTTCGGAGCATCGGGTTCAGGCCTTTCGCAAACGGAATATCCCAGACAACGGAACTTACAAGGCGATGCTTCACGTTTGCATCGCCGAGTCCGCGGTCTCCATCCGGGTTCAGGGTATCGTTGACTAACTTCACATCCTCACCGCCCGAATTGGGGATAAAAGAGGTGA
>JAPKZA010000364.1 GCA_026394015.1 Acidobacteriota bacterium | reverse complement strand
GGGTGTTGGGGGCGTGGTCGAACTGCTTGTCGGGCAAGGCCCGGCACTGCCGTTTCCGTACTCGTGTGGAATCGTTGGATCGCGTCACCGGCTTATACGGGAACTTCGGATCCAGCATCGCGGTAGACCTTACAGGGTGATTTATGCATTCGACCCGCGCCGGACGGCCATTCTACACGCGCACAACGGACTCGCTTGGGCCCGGCAGGATGGGCGAGTTCCTCGCCCGCTCGAGCCGTGCCTGCGCGGCCTGTGCGCTCCTGGGCGGCGACAAGACGGGTAACGACCGCTGGTACGACGAGAATATCCCGCTGGCGGACAACAGGTACGATGACTACCTTCGCGAAGTAGAGGAGGAAGGACTGTGATGAAGCGACAAACGTGGGCCGAAATCAAGGGCCAAATGAAGTCTGGAACGCGCACCCGCCTGGAGGCCGAAGCGAGTCTTTTGTCTGATGAACTTCATCTTTCGGAACTTCGCAAGGCGCGTGGACTGACCCAAGAGTCCGTGGCCGAATTGTTGGGCGTGAGCCAGGCGGAGGTGTCGAAGATGGAGCGGCGGAGCGAACTGCACATCGGCACCCTCAAGAAATTTATTGAGGCGATGAACGGAGAACTGGTGCTGGCAGCTCGATTCGCGGACGGGGTCGAGGTGCCCATCAGACTGGGGGAAGATGACGCGGCGTAATTCCGCGGGCGGGAGACCGCAAATTCCAGGACGATTGCCGCGGAGTCTATTTATTGGTTGACGACTTGGCTCCGTCGATTCGACGCGTCGGGTAGTCAGTGCTCCCCCCCGAGTGTCGGGACGGAACGTCGGACCTCTGCCAATAAACCTACTTTGGCGTCAGCCGAATACCCGGCAGTGATATCGGGTACCCGGGACCGGCGGAGGGCGAAAGTTTCGATGGCGAGCGCAGGGACGAGGCAAACGCGGCGGGGTTGGAGTTATCGACTCCTGTCACAATGAGTCGCTGCCGATTTTCTTATTTAACGTTTTCGCAAAGAATGAGAAAGCCGATTTGAAGCGGGCCGAGCAGAACGAGATGAAGATGCTATTGCCCCGGTTGATCGCGGGTTATCAGAAAAGGATGTTGCGATGAAGAAGCCGATCGTGAAGAACACCAGTCGCCGGAGTGGCGGCAGTCGAATCCTGGCTAGCCTCCGGGAAGCCGTGGATTGGGTGGAGGGCAAGGACGTGGCGGTGCGGGTAACATCCGATGAACACGCGCACAACGGACCCGCTTCGGCCTGTGCGCTTTTGAGGTGAGCCGCAATCAGCGAAGCGCATCGGTTGCGCGAGAAGGTATCGCATCGGCGGATCGATGCATTGCTTCCGATTTGTTACTAAACTGGTGGTTACGGGAGCGAAGCCGCAATGATCGAACTCAAGGTCCGCAAATTTGGAGATTCGTTGGGCGTGGTCTTGCCCGAAGATGTGATCAACCGTCTCCAGGCCAAAGACGGCGAGCCGCTATTCCTTCTGGAGGCTTCCGACGACAGCTACCGCCTGAGCCCACACGATCCCACATTCGAGGCCAAGATGGCAAAAGCGGAGGACATCATCGGGCGCTACCGGAATACGCTCCATGAACTGGCCAAGTAATGGAACCTATCTGGGTTGACCGGCGGGACGTCCTGGCCGTACACGACATGTTGCTTGCGTTGCACGGGGGCATGGTCGGCCTGCGAGACGAAGGTCTGCTGGAATCCGCTTTGGCGCGCGCCCAGCAAATCTGGCACTATGGAAGCCCGGACACGATTGCCATGGCGACAGCGTATACCGCCGGAATTGTCCGCAACCATCCTTTTTTCGATGGCAACAAAAGAACCGGATTTGTAACCGGAATTCTATTCCTGGAACTCAACGGGTACCGATTCCTAGCCAGCGAGGAAATTGCCGCGCAAGCGGTCTTCAGCTTGGCGGCGGGGCAGATGGATGAGATCGGCTATGCGAGCTTCCTTCGTGCTCATTCGGTTGCTTCATAGCTCGGTTCGATCGTAGCGACCGCCTGGTTCGCCGAAGCGACTCGCACTGGTTTGGCTGTTCGATAGGTCGGGCGTGACTGTCCGACATCCACCGGATTGGCTTAGAGACGGATTCGAGGGAATGCGGCGCTAGGGATCGAGCGGCAATCGAGCAAGGAGGCTCTCTGACTCTAGATTTCGCTATTTTTCTGGCGCACTTCGCTCAACCGCAGAATGCTCACGAGAACGGAATCGCGACCTGGTGGATTTACTCACCACCCGAGAAGAACAACTCAGGTCGGCGCTTGGGCAGGCCAGTCTTCCTGCGGTCGGGAGATCCAAGGCGTTTTGCATGCGATACCCTAATCGCATGCTCGGTGTGCAGAGCTTTGGGCGCTGATGAGAGACGAGGCAAACGCGGCGGGGCGAGAGTCATCCACTCGTTCCACAATGCGTCGCTCCCGATGTATTTGTTTACAGTTTTCGCACAGAATGAGAAGGCGAAATCAACGCGGGCCCTGCAGAACGAGATTACGTTGCGGTTGCCCAGGTTGATCACGGGTTATCAGAAAAGGAGGTTGCCATGAAGAAGCCGATTGCAAAGAACATCAGTCGCCGGAGGGGAGGCAGTAGAATTCTGGCGAGCCTGCGGGAAGCCGTGGATTGGGTGGAGGGGAACGACGTGGCGGTGCGGGTAACGACCGTGGAAGCGCCGGTCGTGGACGTTAAAGCGACGCGGCAGCGGTTGGGATTGAGCCAAGCGGCGTTTGCGGCGAAGTTCGGGTTTCAGGCGGCAACGCTGCGAAGCTGGGAACAGGGGCGCACCTACCCCGATGGTACGGCGCGGGTGCTGCTGGGCGGGATCGCAAACGTGACAGATGCGCTGACCGGGGTAAAAGACCGGATTGACGGTCGCGGCTCGGTAGCGGAGGATCCGGGAGTTACTAGAGCGTTAACTCCAAGAACATCGCCCCGTCGACCGGGTTGACGGTGTAGGGGGCTATGTCGACGAAACCCATTTTGCGGTACAGCGCTACGGCCGTCTCCATGGTTGAGAGCGTATCCAACCTTAGTGCTCGATACCCTTCGTGCCGAGCGCCTTCCACCACCTTTTCCGCCAGCGCTTTGCCCAGGCCCCGGCCCTGGAATTCCGGGCGGACGAAGAGCCGCTTCATCTCTCCGATACCTTCCTCTAACGGGCGGAGGGCTACTACTCCGGCGATCTTTCCTTCAACCTCCGCAAACCAGATCGCCTTATACTTGCCGGGCAATCCCGCTAGTTCGGCCTCAAAACCTTGAAAGCAGAGATCAATTCCCAGGTGGTTTTGATACTCCCGAAAGAGGGTCCGCACCAGCTCCATCTCATCGACTTTTGCAGGACGGGTCATAGGCGGGTTATGGGCGGTGCCCCGGGCCGTATAGCGCCCGGCCGGGGCGGGCCTCCAGCATCTTGGACTGTTCCAACACCGGGGTACCGTTCACGAGCACGTGCACGAAGCCTTCGGCATACTGGTGGGGGTTTATGAAATCGGCCTTATCGATGACCTTGGCGGGGTCAAAGACGGCGAGGTCCGCCTTCATGCCGGGACGCAACAAGCCGCGGTCCATGATGCGGAAGCGGCTGGCCGGTAGGCTGGTCATCTTGCGAATGGCGTCTTCGAGGGTAATCACCTTCCGCTCCCGGACGTAGACGCCCAGGACACGGGCAAACGAGCCGTAGCTGCGGGGGTGGGGCACGTCAACCCCGAAGAAGGGGATGCCGCCGTCGCTGGCGATCATTGTGAAGGGGTAGCGCATGATCCGCTCAATGTCTTCTTCCGCAATCGCGTGGTAGACGCAGGAACAACCACCTTTCTCCTGGAGTTCGATGGCGGTTTCCGCCGCGTTCTGAAAGTTCACTTCCCTGCCCCGGGCGCGGGTGACGTCGGCGAGGGTCTTGCCGGCGAGGGAGCGGTCACTGACGCAGCTGGCCATGACGACGTTTTTCGGGTCGCCGGCCCCGCGGTCCGTCTCAATGGCCGTCGCGATTTCGAGGCGCATCTTCTCGCGCTGCTGGGGCGCGGCGGCGCGCTCCTGAAACGCCTTCTGCCCGGATTCGAGGGCCCATTTGGGGAACAGCGCGGCCAGGCCAGTGGAGGAGGCGGTGTAGGGATATTGGTCCACGGTGACGTCAATGCCACGGGCGCGGGCGGCTTCGACCAACCCGATCGTCTCCTTACTCATGCCCCAATTGGCCCGGCCGATTATTTTGTGATGGGTAACCTGTACGGGGATGCCGGAGAGTTCGCCGATGCGAATCGTCTCCCTGACGGCGTCGAGGCTGCCGGCGGCTTCGTTGCGCATGTGGGGGGTGTAGACCCCGCCCATTTCGGCGGCGACTTTGGCGAGAGTGGCGACTTCCTCGGTGGGGGTGAACGCGCCGGGGAGATAGAAGAGGCCGGTCGACATGCCGAAGGCGCCGTCGAGCATCGCCTGGCGGACCATGCCCTTCATACGGTCGATCTCTTCGGGGGTGGCCTTGCGGTCTTTCAGGCCGATGACCTGCTCGCGGATGGTTCCCTGGCCGACCATGAGGCCGAAGTTGGTGGTGGCGGGGACCTTCGAGAACCGGTCGAGGAAGGGCTTCAGGGGGAGCGGCGAGCTGCCGTCCGGCCCTTCGATGATGGTGGTGACTCCCTGGCGGATTTGGTTTTCGGCGGTGGGCACTTCGAAGATGCCGCGGCGGCCGTGGGAGTGGGTGTCGATGAAGCCGGGGGATACGGTGAGGCCGCGGGCGTTGAGGGTGCGGCGGGCGGTTTTCGTGGTGGGGGGGCCGACGTAGACGATGGTATCGCCCTTGATTCCAATATCGCCGAGGAACCAGGGGTTGCCGCCGCCATCGATGATGCGGCCGCCAGTAATTAGAATGTCAAAGTCGGGAGTTTGGGAGAGGAGGGGAGAGAGAGAAAGGAGAAGGAATAGAACAGCGCGTAGCATCTAGCTAGTGTAACCTTGCACCTACACTGTGCCAAAAAGCTACGCGACTGTATCCGGTTGACCCGTCTCGTTGAGTGCTTCGATCGATCGCGCAACCCGGGTGGGACCAGAGGAAAGCATCGAGAAAAACAGGCCTAAAATCAAAAAACCACCAATTATCGCGGAGACCATCATAACTACCTCACTTGCCTTTTCTTGTGCAATTGCACGGCCAAACGTTTCAGGGGATTTTCCGCCTCATAAGGGTCAGCGGATTTTCCACTTCAAAGGGGTCACGGCACGCCAAGTATTTTTTAGATACTCATCGGCAACGCCCTCTATTGTATGAACGCGGAGAACGGGGAAAAGGATGCTCACACTTTCGAATTATTTTTTGCGGTCGGGCTGAGATATGGTAGTTCTGATGCGAATTGACATGGCGTTCGGAAAGACGGGCCTATCCGTGGAGTTGCCGGCGGGCTATCGCTACCAGGTGCTGGAGGCGAGGTCGGGGGAGGGGTTGCCAGACGAAGGGGCTGCGATCGCGGCGGCGCTGGACGCCCCGATGGGACGGCCTCCGCTGGCTGACATGGCGCGGGGGAAACGGAGTGCGGCGATTTCCGTTTGCGACATTACGCGGCCGGCGCCGAATCGGCGGGTGTTGCCTCCGCTGCTGGCTCGGCTGGAGGAGGGGGGGATTGCGCGGGAGAACGTGGTGATTCTGATCGCGACGGGGTTGCATCGGGAGGCTACGCCGGAGGAGATGCGCGAGATTGTGGGGCCGGAGATTTATGGCACGATTCGCGTGGAAAACCATCGGGCGAAGAACTTTGAGGAGCATGCGGGGCTGGGGACGACGGCGAGTGGAACGCCGGTGTTCATAGACCGCCGGTTTTTGGAGGCGGACCTGCACATTACGCTGGGCTTTATTGAACCGCACTTGATGCTGGGTTTTTCGGGGGGGCGGAAACTGGTGGCTCCGGGGCTGGCGGCGCAGGAGACGATCAAGGTGATCCATAGCCCGAAGTTTATGCGGGATCCGCGGGCGGCGGAGGGGTCGATTGCGGATAATCCGCTGCATCGGGAGTTGCTGGAGATTGCGCGGATGGCGCGGCACGACTTTATGGTGGATGTGGCGCTGACAAGGGATCGGCGGATTGCGCGGGTTTTGGCGGGGGATCCGGAACGGGGGCAGGCGCGGGGGGGGGGGTACGGGGGGGAGAAGATGCTGGAGCGATTGGACGGGCCGGCGGAGGTGGTGATTACGACGGCGGCGGGGTATCCGCTGGACCTGACTTACTACCAGACGATTAAGGGGGTGACCGCGGCGAGCCATATTGTGACGCCGGGCGGTCGGATTCTGGTGCTCTCGGCGTGCGGGGAGGGGGTGGGGGCTCCGGAGTTTGCGGCGATGATGGAGCGGTTTCCGGAGCCGGAGGCGTTTATGGAGGCGACGTTGGAGGCGCCGGTGGTGGTGGACCAGTGGCAACTGGAGAAGTTGGCGCTGGTTTGTGCGCGGCAGGAGGTGCACTATTACGTGCCGGGGCTGCCGGAACGGTATCGGCGGGTGCTGTGGGGGAAGAGCTACGGCTCGGCTGCGGAGGCGATCGCCGGGGTTTTGGAGGGTCTGGATGGGGATGTGGTAGTGATCCCGGAGGGACCGTACGTACTCGCGCGCGTTCCGGAGCCGGCGCTGGTTTAGAACCGGAGGTACAACCCGAACTGGACGACACGACGGGCGGATTGCGTGCCGGTGATGCGGCCGAAATTGACGCTGTCGATGTTTTGGTCTCCGATGAAGAAGCTGGGGGTGTTGGTGGCGTTGAGCGCTTCCATGCGGATGGTGGCGCTGATGCGTTCGGTGATGCGGGTTTGCTTTTCGGCGGAGAGGTCCAGGTTGATAAAGCGAGGCCCGCGGAGGATGCGGCGTTGGAGGCTGCCGAGGGTGCCTTCGGTGGGGTGGGTGAAGCCCTGGCCGGCGAACGGGGCGCGGCCGTCGGCGGCGGAGCCACGACCATCGGGCCCGAGGAGGCCGGCGTCGAGGAAGTAGACCCCGTTGCCGACTTTGCGGACTTCAGTGGCGGCGTTGAGTTGTTCGTAGGTGAGCGGGGTATTGACGGTGTTGATGCCGGAGCGGGCCGCGCGGTTGAAGGTGCCGCGGGAGGAGTAGATGCCGAAGGGGGAGCCGGAGCTGAGGGTGAAGATGCCGCTGACGTTCCAGCCGCCGAAGAGTTCGTTGATGACGGGGTTCTTCAGATCCCACTTCCGCTTGCGGCCGAAGGGGAGTTCGTAGACGCCGTTGGACTTGAGGGCGTGGCGCTGGTCAAAGGGGGACGGCGCTTTTTCGATTCCGGGGTTGTTCAGATCGAGGAACGGTTCGAAGCGGGCTTGGGCGTCGCCCAGGGTGTCGCTGAGGCTCTTGGAGAAGACATAGTTGACTTGGAACTCGAAGCCTTTGTTGAACCGACGACGGTAGTCCATTTGCAACGAGTGGTAAGTCGCGTTGGAGTAGTTGGTCATCATGTTGGTGCCGAGGGCGTTCGGGTTGCGATAGAAATTGACGGAGCCGTTGAGCCGGTTGACTTGATAGGTGTTGGCCAATTCGCCGACTTGACCGGTGTCGATGAGGGCGCGAATGGTGGCGTTGGTGAGGAGGCCGCCGCTGGGGAGGGAGTTCAGGAAGGGCGTTGGCTGGCTTCCGGCGATGGCGGCGTTGTAGGCCGGGTTGAATACGCCGTTGGCGTTGCGGGAGAGGTTGCCGTTGCTGCGGGCGCGTTTGAAATCGTCGAGGAGGCCGTTGTTGATGATGACCTGGTTGAAGTCAAAGGCGCGGAATTGCTTGGTGGCTTTGTTGCCGACGTAGGAGACTTGGAGGACTCCGTTGGCGATTTCTCGTTGGACGCCGAAGTTCCATTGCTGGACGTAGGGGGTGACCAGGTCCGGGTTCGGCATGCCGAAGGCGGTTTGGGTGTTGAGAGCGTAGTTCTGGGCGAAGGTGCGGGGCGAGGTGAAGGTCGGGGTGGCCAAGGTGGGCAGGGTGGAGCCGATGGCTTCGGTGAGGTTGATGCGGTTGGCGCCGGTGGAGAGGCCTTCGCTGGTGGAGACGTTGTTGTCGACCGAGCGGATGAACTCATCGTTGGGGAAGTTGACGCTGTAGCCGGTTCGAATTACGGTTTTGTTGCCGAAGGGGCGCCACGCGATTCCGATATTGGGGCCGAAGTTATTCAGGTCCTTTTTGTAGTAAGGACGGCCGGCGGAGGTGCCGGCGAAGTCGAGGGTGCCGTTGGGGTCGAGTAAGGTTTGTTCGGCGTTGCCATTCTTAAGGACGGGCAGGAAGGCGAGGCTGTTGCGTTCGGTAACCGGGGTGTAATATTCCCACCGGGTGCCGAGGTGGATGGAGAGGCGGTCGGTGACGCGCCAGTTATCGTTGAAGTAGAAGGAGTGGTTGTCGAGGCGCCAGTTGCGGATATTGGGTGCGCCGGGGCTGAAGCCTCCGGTGCGATCTTTGACGTTGAAGGTCTGCGTGACCGAGGCCAAGATACCGGCTTGGAGGGTGAGTAATCCGCCGCCGATGCCGAGGTCAGTGGCGCGCACGCCGGGCATGAGGGCGTTGAGGTCCAGTTGGTTGGCCGCGCTGAGGCCGATGCCGTAGACGGGGGTGATGCCGGCTTCGTTGAACGACTGGACGTTGATGCGTTGGCCCTGGTAGCCGAATTGGAAGGTATGGCGGTTCTTGATCCAGGTGGCATTGTCCTGCCAGTTAAAGGTGTCGGAGTAGCGACCCTGGCCGCGGAAGGTGTTGACGGGATTGGCGACGAGGGGTAGGGCGAAGATGGCGTTGCCGAAGTTTTCGCTGGTGGCGAAGACGGCCGGGGCGATGTTCATGCCGCCGCGGGCTTCGTTGGTAAAGGTGGGGGAGGCGGTCCAGCGCCAGGTGGTGGAGAGGAGGGGGGTGGAGTTATCGTTCTGGACCTTGGGGATGGTGGAATAATCGTTGGCGAGGTCGGGCCGGTCGAGAAGGTCGCGGTTCCAGATGTAACTGGCGCTGAAGCCGTGTTTGGAGTTGAGGAGATAGTCGACTTTGAAGGTGGCGTTGTCTCGGGTTCGGTTATTCCGGATGTTGAACTGGTAGCCGCCGATGTTCAGATGACGGCCGGCGGCGGCGTTGAAGTCACCGACGTCGCGGCGGTTGATGTTGCTTCCGGCGGGAACTTTGTCGATGAGGGCTTTGGTGGTGGGATTGGCGGGGAGGCCGGAGGCGCGGAGGAGGTCGACTTGGCGGAGATTTCCGGTGGTGTCGAGATAGGTGAAGATGCCTTGGCGGGCGGACTCGGTCAAAATGACGCGGGTGGCGCCTTGCTGCTGACGGAGGCGAAAGGCTTCGTAGTTGGTGTAGAAGAAGAGCTTGTCCTTGAGAATGGGCCCGCCTAAGCTGCCGCCGACCTGATTCTGATTCAGAAAGGGTCGGGGGGTTCCATTCGCGTTGGAGAACCAGGGATTGGCCGCCAGGGCGTTGTTGCGATTGAACCAGAAGAGTCCGCCCTTGAGCTTGTTGGTGCCGGAGGGGGTGGAGAAGGTGACTTGCGCGGCGCCGTTTCCGAGAGCGGGGTTGGCGTTGGACGTGCTTAAGGTGACTTCGGCGACTTGATCGAGCAGCAAGAGATTGGGCAGGAAGTCGAGGCCGTTCGAGCGGATGAAATTGTCCTGGATGTTGATGCCGTCGAGGGTGACGTTGGCGTAGGAGACGCGGAGACCGTTGATGGTGGTGTTGGCGCGACCGTTGGACCCGAATCCGGCCTGGGTAGACAGGAGGGCCAAGGGGCTGCGATTTGCGGTGGGGAGCCTGGCGAGCTGGTTATTGGTGATGACCGACGTGATTTCGGCGTTGCTAGTCTGCAAAGCCACGGTGTCGGCCGAGACTTCTACGACCGAGGATACGCTGGAGACTTCGAGCTTGATTTCGGCGATGGGCGTTTCGAGGCCCGCGCCGACCTTGATCTGGCGCATGAGCACCTTGCTGAAGCCGGGCGCGACGACGGAGAGATCGTATTCCCCGGGGCGGAGTCCGGCGAGGGTGAAGGTGCCGGCGTTGGTCGTCTTGGTCTCGAACTGGGCCTTTGCCGATCCTGGCAAACTCAGAGCGACACTCGCCGCCGGGACGGGGGCCCCGGCCGGGTCATTGACGGTTCCCGAAACACGGCCCAAATTTTGGGCGTTTAGGCAGAGCACGGCTAGGCCCGCCACCAGCAAGGTTCTACAGTTCATCATTTCCCCAAGCAAACAGAGTTACTTCCGTTTATATCAAATCAGCGGGACCACCGCCAGTTGCGAATCTCTGGCATGTCCTCGCCGTAGGCGGCGACGTAGGCCTTGTGCTGTCGCAGCTTGTCTTCGAGCAGCAACATGGCGGGATGGTTCTGGCGACCGGACCGCTTCAGCGCATCTCGCGCTAGTTGGAAGCGGTCGAGGTTGTTGAGGACGGTCATGTCGAAGGGGGTGGTGGTGGTACCTTCCTCTTTATAGCCGCGGACGTGCATATGGTCGTGGTTGGCTCGGCGATAGGCCAAGCGATGGATCAGCCAGGGGTAGCCGTGAAAGGCGAAGATGACCGGGGTTTGGGTGGGGAAGATGGCGTTGTAGGGCTCGTCGTCCCAGCCGTGGGCGTGCTCGGAGGCGGGTTGGAGCGCCATTAGATCGACTACGTTGATGACCCGGATCTTTACTTCGGGGGCTAGCTGGTGGAGGTAGGTTACGGCGGCGAGAGTTTCCAGGGTGGGGACGTCGCCGCAACAGGCCATGATTACGTCGGGTTGGCCGGCGTCGGAGGCCCAGTGCCAGATTCCCATGCCGGCCCCACAGTGCGCTTCGGCGGCGGCCATGTCGAGCCACTGGGGGGCGGGCTGTTTACCGGCGACGATGACATTGACGTAGTGTTTGGAGCGTAGGCAGTGGTCGGCGACGCTGAGGAGGGTGTTGGCGTCGGGGGGGAGATAGACGCGGATGACCTCGGATTTTTTGTTGGTGACGTGGTCGAGAAAGCCGGGATCCTGGTGGGAGAAGCCGTTGTGGTCCTGTCGCCAGACGTGGGAGGTGAGCAGGTAGTTGAGGGACGAGATGGGGGGACGCCATTTCATTTCGCGGGTGGTTTTCAACCATTTGGCGTGTTGGTTGAACATGGAATCGATGATGTGGATGAAGGCTTCGTAGCAGGAGAAGAAGCCGTGGCGGCCGGTTAGCAGATAGCCTTCGAGCCAGCCTTGGCACATGTGCTCGCTTAAGACCTCCATCACGCGGCCACCGGTGCCGAGGTGCTCGTCGACCGGTTCGACTTCGGCGGCCCACTCCTTGTCGGTTACTTCCAGCAGGGCACCGAGTCGATTGGACTGGGTTTCGTCCGGGCCGAAGACGCGGAAGTTTTTGGCGGCGTCGTTGGCGGCCATGACGTCGCGGAGGAACGAACCCAGGACGCGGGTGGCTTCTGCGTCGGTCGCGCCGGGGGTGGCCACGGGGACGGCGTAGGGCCGGTAGTCGGGCAGGATCAGGTCTTGGCGCAGCAGACCACCGTTGGCATGGGGATTGGAGCCCATGCGGCGCTTGCCCTTGGGTGCCAGGTCCAGAATTGCGGCGATGGGGCGACCGTCGGCTTCGAACAACTCTTCGGGCCGATAGCTTTTCATCCACTCTTCGAGGAGAGCCACGTGGCTCGGCTTGGTCGCCATTTCGGCAAAGGGCACCTGATGGGATCGCCAGGTTCCTTCGGCGGGCTTGCCATCGACCATTTTGGGGCCGGTCCAACCTTTGGGGCTGCGGAGAATGATCATGGGCCACAGGGGCCGGGCGGTGTCGTCGGAGGCCTTGATGCGGGCGATCTCATCGAGGCAGCTGTCCATGGCCGCGGCCATTTTGCCGTGCATCTGGGCGGGATCGGAGCCTTCGACGAGGACGGGCGCGTAGCCGTAGCCGCGGAAGAGTTCCATCAATTCGGCCCGGGGGATGCGGTCGAGCATGGTGGGATTGGCGATCTTGTAGCCGTTCAAATGGAGGATGGGGAGGACGGCGCCGTCGCGTTTGCGGTCGAGGAACTTGTTGCCGTGCCAGCTGGTGGCGCAGGCGCCGGTTTCGGCTTCGCCATCGCCGACGACGCACATTACGACGAGATCCGGGTTGTCAAAGGCCGCGCCGTAGGCATGGAGCAACGCGTAGCCGAGTTCGCCGCCCTCATGGATTGACCCGGGCGTTTCGGGGGCGACGTGGCTGGGGATTCCGTAGGGCCAGGAGAACTGCCGGAAGAGCAGGCGCATGCCTTCGGTATCCCAGCCGATGTGCGGATAGAGCTCGGAGTAGGAGCCATCCAGATAGGTGGAGGCGACGAGGCCTGGGCCGCCGTGACCGGGGCCGATGATGTACATCATGTTCAGATCGCGCGCGACGATGATGCGATTGCAGTGCGCGTAGATGAAGTTGAGGCCGGGGGTGGTGCCCCAGTGGCCGAGGAGCCGAGGCTTGATGTGTTCGAGCGTTAAGGGCTCGCGGAGCAGCGGATTATCTTTTAAGTAGATCTGGCCGACGGACAAGTAATTTGCCGCTCGCCACCACGCATCAAGCACTGAAAAGTCGCTGGCCATGCCACGATGTTACCTCAAGTTAGTAATTCTTTGATGACTCGTCCCCCTAAATCGGTCAAACGCCGATTCCGGCCGCCAAAATAGTAGGTCAGCCGCAAATCGTTCAGCCCCATCTGGTGGAGAATCGTAGCGTGCACGTCGTGCATGTGATAGACGTTTTCGACGGCTTTGTGGCCGATTTCATCGGTTGTGCCGATCATGGAGCCGCCCTTCATGCCGCCGCCGGCAAACCACATGCTCTGGCAGCGGGTGTTGTGATCTCGCCCGGGGGTTTCCTGTTCGGCGGGGGTATCGGGTGTGCGGCCAAACTCGCCCATATTGACGACCAAGGTGCGTTCCAGCATCCCTCGCTGCTTCAAATCGGCTAGCAAGGCGGCGATGGGTTTGTCCGTTTCGCGCGCGTTTTTCTCGTGGTTCTTCTTGATGTCGCCGTGGGCATCCCAGCTCTGGGACGGGGTGAAGATTTCGACGAAACGCACCCCGGCTTCGACTAGCTTGCGGGCCATGAGGCAGCGGCGTCCGAACGACGCCGTGACCGGGTCGTTCAATCCGTAGGCTTCTTTTACGGCCGCTGGCTCGGCGTCAATCGAGAGGACGCGGGGCACTTCCATTTGCATGCGATAGGCCAGTTCGTAGGAATCCATGCGGGCGCGCAGTTCCGGATTGTCGGCTCGTAAAGCCCCGAAGGCCCCATTCATGCCGCGCAGCGCTTCCCGCTCGGCTTCGAGCAGTTCGGTCGACACGTCCTTGGGCGAAACCAGGTCTCGAATCGGCTCGCTGCCGGCCCGTAACACGGTGCCCTGGTACTCGGCCGGCAGGTAGCCGCTCCCCCACTGCTGGGCCCCGCTGAAGGGAATGGAGCGATAGTCGGGCATGGCCACAAAGGAGGGCAGGTTCTTGTTGGCGGTGCCGAGCCCGTAGGTTACCCAGGCTCCGACGGAGGGATTTCCCGGGATGATAAAGCCGGTATTCATTTGAAAGACGGCGGCTGGATGGTTGCCGTTGTCGGACTGGACGCTGCGGCAGATGGCCAATTCGTCGACCCACTTGGCGGTCTCGGGCAGGAGTTCGGAGACCTCTCGCCCGCATTTGCCGTATCTCTTAAACTGAAAGGGGCTCGCTACGAACTTGCGGGGTTTGGCGAAGAGATTCGGCTGGTCGGTCTTCTTCTCCTTTGACCAGTCCATGATCTTACCGTTCAGCTCGGTTAGTTTTGGCTTTGGATCGAAGGTATCGATCTGACTTACTCCGCCTAACATCGCCAGGAAGATGCAGGCGTCCGCCTTGGCGGTATGGTGCGTGCCGGCCTGAAGGTGGCTCAGCGCCGCACTGGATAATCCAAATAAGAACTGTCGACGATCCATCCGGTTACTCCACAAACAAGAATTCGTTTAGGTTAAATAACACCGCGCCCAAGGAAGCCAGGCCGGGTTTGCCCTGGGCCGCGAGCTTCTCGCCCTGCGCCCGCTCGGCCGCCGTCGGCCCGCGGCCCAATACTCGCCAGAAGGCCTCGCCAACCGGGTCCGCGGTGCCGACCACGCGTTCGGCCAGGTGGGCCGCTTCGGTCCGCGTGAGGGTTCCATTCAGTAAGGTCAAGGCTTGGGGCGCCACGATGGTCGTCAGGCGGCGGGCGCAGGAGGTGCTCAAGTTCGGGGCGTCGAAGGTCTCGGCCATGGGTAGGAGGACGCTGCGCCGTTGGATCAAATAGACGCTCCGCCGCCGTTGCTCCTCGTCGCTCGAAGGGAACCATTTGAAGAACTCAAAGCCTTGGGCGATGTCGTCAGGCACGGAGAACATGACGGGCGGTCCGCCCATGGTGGGGTTCAATCGGCCGCTGATCGACAGAATGGAATCGCGCAAGGATTCGGCATCCAGCCGCTGCCAGTTCATCCGCCAGAGCTGGCGATTGGTCGGGTCTTTCGCGGCGTATTGTGCCTGTTCTGGATGCACGCTGGCTTGGCGATAGGTGGCCGAAGTCAGCATCAGGCGGTGCATCGACTTCAGGCTCCAGCCTTTGGCGACAAACTCCGCCGCTAACCAATCCAGTAACTCGGGGTGGGAGGGAGCATCGCCGTTCTTACCGAAGTCGCTGGGCGTCCTGACGAGGCCCTCGCCCCAGTGTCCTTGCCACAAGCGATTGACCATGACGCGGGCGGTAAACGGATTTTTCTCGGAGACAATCCACTCCGCGAGCGCCAAGCGCCGCCCGTTGCTGCCGCCGGCGAAGGGAATTTCGGCCGGTTTGCTTTCGCCGGTGACGCAGGTGAGGAATCCGGCATCCACCTTTTCGCCGCGGGCGGCTAGATCCCCGCCGCTGAGCACGTACGTATCCGGCACTTCTGGGGTGGCGGGTGGAGCTACGTCCTTCACCGCGTAGGCTGATGCCTGGAAGCGTCGCGCTAACTCGGTTTCTCGCTGGATGCCATCCCGCACCTTGAAATAGGCTTTCAAGGGCTCCCGCCACTCCGGTTCCTTCACGAGCGGCAAATCCTGCTCCAGGAAGAACAGATTTCTGGTGTTCAACTTACCCAGGAACTTCTTTAGTCCCTCGTCGGCTGGCCCGACTTTCATCAGGGCCATGTTGTGCTTTTTCAGCCCTTCCCGCAGTTGGTCGAGTTCGACTTGGGCCGCTTCGGCGGCGTCTTCATGCTGGCGCATGAGCCGCTTCATCTCCTTGGGCCGTTCGACCTCGTCGAAGCCAACCGGTAGATCCGCGATGGCGGTGCCGGCGAAGAAGGCCTGCAGGCGGTAGTAATCCTTCTGGGGAATCGGATCGTATTTATGATCGTGACATTGCGCACAGCCGGTCGTCATGCCCAGAAATACGCTGCCCACGGTGCCGGTTATATCGTTGAGTAAGTCCTGTCGTAACTGCTTTTTCGAATTGGCATCGGCCTCCCAGGGGGCGAAGCGGAGAAAGCCCAACGCGACCAGCCGATCCCCCGCCCCGGCGGGATTCTTGCCGCGAAATTCGTCGCCGGCGATCTGTTCCTGCACGAACACGTTGTAGGGTTTGTCGCGATTCAGGGCCCGAATCACGTAGTCGCGATACCGCCAGGCGGTCGGCCGTTCGCCGTCAATCGCGAAGCCGTCTGATTCGGCGTAGCGGACCAGATCCAGCCAATGCCGTCCCCAGCGCTCGCCGTATCGCGGATCGGCCAAGAGACGGTCGACGGCTTTGTCGTAGGCTTGCGGATCCGGGTCAGCCTCAAAGGCCCGCGTCTCCTCGGGAGTGGGCGGCGATCCGCCGCAGTAGGGCTCGCCGCGAAGCCTCTGCGGCCGGGGTCATTCCCTGCTTTTCCAAGTTGGCCAAAACGAACGCGTCAATCGGGTTTTTGATCCAGCCGGTTCGCTTGGTGGGCGGCACTTGGCCGGCGGTTGGGACGCGCAATAGCCAATCAAAATGAGCGTCTTTTTTCGCCACGGCGGGCATGGCAGGCATGGCGTTAATTGCAGCGGTGACCGCCTCAATCGCACCGGCCGCTAAGGGGCTGCCTAAGGGCATGCGCGGGGTCTTTTCGCCGGTCATGTGCTGCACCAAGAGACTTTGCGCGCCCGCGCCGGGCGTCAACGCCGGCCCATGCTTGCCGCCCTTACGCAAAGCGTCGATAGAATCCATCGACAGTCCGCCCTGGGCTTGGCTGCCGGTATGGCAACCGCCACACTGCTGCTTCAGCAGGGGCAGGAGAGGATCCTGGCCCCAAGCCAGAGTCGAGAAGACGACAACGATACAAAGCCGCATGCTAGCGGCAGTCTATCAAATTGCTACGCCAAGATGGGATTGATCACCCGGCCCGCCACATCGGTCAAGCGGAAGTCTCTTCCCTGCGAGCGAAACGTGAGTTTGGTGTGGTTTAGACCCAACTGGTTCAAGATGGTCGCGTGGATGTCGTAGACCTCAAGCTTCTCTTCGACGGGCGAGAAGCCGAACTCATCACTCGCGCCGTTGAACATACTGAAGCTATCGATGTGATGATTCCGGCCGATCTTGCCCTTTTCGCGGACTTCACCCATCGGCGTCCGCCCGAATTCGCCGCTCCAAACCACGAGCGTCCGCTCGAGCAGGCCACGGGCCTTCAAGTCCTTGATCAACGCGGCCGTTGCCCGATCGACTTCTTTTGCGACCTGGTCAAGCGGCTTCGTGATGTCGTCGTGGTGGTCCCAGTCGGTATGATACAACTGCACAAACCGAACGCCTCGCTCGACTAATCGACGGGCCATGAGGCAGTTATTGCCGAAGCTCGACTTACCCGGCTCGGCGCCGTACATTTCCATCGTTTCTTTCGATTCCTGGCCGAAATCGATGAGTTCGGGACCGCTGGTTTGCATGCGGTAGGCCATTTCATACTGCGAAATCCGCGTGGCAATTTCGGCGTCGCCGGTTTCTTCGAGCTCCATTTGATTCAGGTCGCGGAGGGCCTCAATCGTCTGCCGCTGCTGTTCGGGGGTTACGCCCTTGGGGTTTGACAAGTTCAGAATCGGGTCGCCGACATTACGAAACGGAACGCCCTGGTAGGCGGTGGGGAGAAAGCCGCTCGACCAAAGCGCGGCGCCGCCGCGGGGGCCGCGCGGGCCACTTTGGAGGACGACGTAGCCGGGCAGATCCTTCGATTCGCTGCCGATGCCGTAGGTGACCCAGGAGCCCATCGAGGGTCGGCCGGCACGGACGCTGCCGGTGTTGGAAAACATCTTGGCCGGACCGTGGTTGAAGTTCTCGGTGGAAACGCCGTGCAGCACCGTCAGATCATCGGCGATCCCGGCGATATTGGGCACAAGGTCACTGAACCAGTGCCCCGAGTTTCCGTGCTGCTTAAAGGTCCGCCGCGTCCCGAGTAACTTCGGTGTATCCTTCGAAAACGTATCCATGAACGCGAATCGTTTTCCTTTCAGAAACGATTCTGGCGTCGGCTTGCCGTCCCACT
>JAPKZA010000040.1 GCA_026394015.1 Acidobacteriota bacterium | reverse complement strand
GATCATGATGCATCTCACGATCTATCAGATGCGCCCGGACATCATGGCCGTCGCCCACGCCCACGCCCCCACCGCCACCGGCTTTGCCGTCGCCGGCCGCGCGCTGAACCTGGCTATCCTTCCCGAAGTCGTCGTCAACCTCGGCTGCGTCCCCCTGGCCGCCTACGGCCTCCCCGGCACCCCCGCCCTCAGCGAATCCATCAAGCCCTTCGTCCCGCATTACGACGCCATCCTCCTCGGCAACCACGGCGTCGTCTGCGGCGGCACCGACCTCTGGAGCGCCTTCCACAAACTCGAAACCGTCGAGCATGTCGCCCGCATCGCCCTGGTCGCCGAGCAACTCGGCGGCCCCAAACTCCTCGACCGCAAAGAGGTCGACCAACTCTTCGAAGCCCGCGCCCGTTACGGCATCCAGTCGAATTCCAAGGCCCTCCCCGGCTGCCCCATCACCGCCGACGAACTCCCCGGCGGCGACAAAATCACGGTCACCCGCGAAGAGCTCATCGCCCTCATCGACGAAGCCGTCCGCGCCGCGCGCTAACTCTCGCAGGACCCAAGGACAAACTAAGCCTTGACTTTCGTCGGGGGGGGGGTAATCTGAGGCGCTAAGGTTTTTACCTTAAGTCTCCACCAAGGAATCCCATGCGCCTCATCTCCCTGCTTGTCCTCTCCATGAGTTCTCTCTTCGCCGTGCCTTACACCGTCAGTTCGTCGGGCATATTTAACGGCGCGACTCCCACCACGTTTTTTACGGCTCCCAACCAAACGTGGAGCTTCTCGTTTCTGATTGATAGCAACCCAGTGCCTGTGGCTTCGTTCCCTACTTATGCGAATCTTCCCATCTCAAGTTTCGTGTATCGGCTCAACGGAAATCTGGTTGCGTCGAGTCCTTCATTTGCATCCTTTGAAACCTTGAATCTAGTCCCTGGTGGGTTCCCTGGTGGGTTTACAGTCGGAGCGGTACAACTTCTTACAGGGCAGCAGTTGTTTTCAGGTACGACTGCGTCTCCGACGATCTTGCCCGGCGTTTACAATTTCACGAATTCGAATATTGGCCTCAATCCAATTATCGGCGGGCAAGTCACGATCAGCGCGGCGGTTCCCGAGCCCGCCTCCGTCGGCCTAAGTCTGTTAGGCCTCGTCGGCCTCGGCCTCCTCCGCCGCCGCACCCGCAAGTAGGGAATAACCACCCCCCACCTGAAGTGGACCCCAAACGTTGGACAGAAACTTAGGTCTGTCTCAAGTGGTGATCGGGCTGGGTCTATTGGGTTCGCTAGGAGCGGAACCGTAGACAAGTATACGATGGGAATCGGCTGAGCGGAGGATAGGGCAATCCAGGGATGGAACCCGAGCGCCGTCTCAGTGCCGGGATCGAGCGGAGCGGGATCCCCGCTCCGGCGGCCCCCAGCGATCCCGGCCGAAAGCGATAAATCCCAGGGGTTTGGGGACGTGCGTCCGAGAGGATTTGATGAACTTGTTGATTGAAAGGAATCGACTCGGGTAATGACTCGCTCACCCGATAGCCTGATCCCCTCTGACGCTGAGCAATCGGCGGCGGAGAAGCGGGATGACAAAGCCTCCACCTGTCGGTTGGGAGGCG
>JAPKZA010000559.1 GCA_026394015.1 Acidobacteriota bacterium | reverse complement strand
TAGGGGACGCCGATACACATACAGCCCCCACATGGCAGCTACGGTTCCCACCGCCATATGCGCCCATAGAATCTTCTGATTCTCGGTCACCGCACCAGCCCAGATCAGCCACGCCCCCGTTAGAAACACGGCCACCGAGAGCAGTTGCAGCGGCCGCGGCAAGTAGCGCAGGACGATCAAAAACAGCGCGCTGCCCAACACCAAGTGCAGCAACACATTCGCCATGTAGAAGATCGTTGGCGAAGCAAAAGCGGCAATGTAGGCCGTATTCGCCAGCAGCGCAACGAACAGGATCGCGCTCAGTTTTTTCATCGGGAGTTCTCTAACGGACGCAGCAACCGCAGCGCCGGACGAGTATTGAACTCCCTCTTCCAGCCGCCCACCGGCCCCACGTCTCCGTATTCTTTCATACTTCGAAAGGGCAGCGGCTCCACGGTCTGGGAATGCAGCGTGTTCGCATCCCGGTCCTTCGCCCAGCCCTGCACTTTCAACAAGTAGTCCCGCCGCCAACCCGCCGCCGGCGGCGGCAAAGCCGGAAACCGCAGACGAATCTCATCGCCGGACCCCATCACCACCATTCGGTCATCCGCCGCCATGGTCAACTCGCCCACCTCGCCATAGCGCGTATACATCCCCGGCGTCGGGTTCCACATCGAAGTGGGCCGCACCGGCTCATAAGCGAACCGTTCCGGCTGCCGTCGCTCCGGATGCACCGTCACCGGCGAAAATCCCCGGAACCGCAACTCCGCCGTCCCTGTCAATTCCTGCTGTCGAACCTCCGGCGCCGCCGTCTGCTCGCTCAAAAATATCTCATCCCAATACAGGCACAAGCTCGAAACCACCCGCACCTCGCGGCTCGCGCTCAGCCACTTTCCGCTCAGGTCCACGACGATCGTCTTCGGCTTCCCCGCCGGCATGCCCATATCTTCGATCACCGTCCGCCACTCGCCTTGCTGATCTTTCACCTGCAAATACGGCATCACCAGCCCCTGCGGCGACGTCTGCGCGGCTTGCAGAAACGTGCTCCCGTCCGCCCAGTCCACCCACCCGCTCATCACCAAAATCGCCCCGCCATCCGCGGCAACTTTGCCGAAATCAACCTCGACGTGCGACCGCTCCGCGATCCCGTCCATGCCGCGCCGAAACCCGTCCACGTAAGCCCCGTCCCGTGCCATCAACTTCCCCAACACGTCGGTGCCGCGATGATCCCGCGCCCGTATCGGCCGTACCGCCTTCGTCACCCCGAACAAGCGAAACTCCGGAAACGGCGGCGCCTTAAACTTATCGTTCGTATAGAGCTCACTGCCCACCCGATGGTCCACCGCGATCAACTTGATCTCGTCTAGATAGGCCACCTCGCTCAACTCCTCGGTCAGTCGGACTTCGTACGCCCCGTCTCGCGCCTTGAGCGCCGAACCCGGAATCTGCACGTACTCGTCATGGTCCACCGGAAAATACGTCCCGTCTCCCGCCGCCGCCCCCAACGGCGCCACGCCCAGCACGTCCGTGATGGACTCGAACTCTTTCCCGTTCCACGTCCAGATCATCGGGCAGGAACCGGACAGCCGCTGCGCCTCTTTAAACTCGTGGGCCTTGTTCGCCACCACCCGCGTCTCGTTCTGAATCAGCCCGTTCGCCCACGTGATCCGAACCGTATCCGCCTCTTTGTACTGCCGCAAATTGAACGTGATCGGCCGCCCGTCATACAGCCTTTTTTGATAGAGTCCGCCGGCCTTCACCTCCACCTCCGACCCCGGAGCCAGCTTCAAATTCTTCACCCCGGTCAACTGAATCCGAATCCAATTCGCCTTCGTCACCGACCGGTTCAACGCCCGCACCCACCCCGTTTTCGTTGTCAGCAGCAGGTCCATCCGCCCATCACCATCTAGGTCCGCGCTCGTCGCCGCGGTCACCCCTTCCGGCCAACCGGCGGGCGTCACGAGAGCCCCCCAGCGATAATTGGCTTCGTTCCGTAAAATCCCGCGCGCCGTCACCAGGTCCAACATCCCCCGGCCTTCCAGGTCCGCCGCCGTCAACCCGCCTGGCCCCGGCAGCGCCGTGAACTTACCCAACGTATTCTTGAGAATTCCGCCCGCGTGCAGCAGGTCCATCTCTGCCCGGTTGGCCAAATCAAACGCCTGCGGCACGCCCATCGGAGGCAACGGCTCGGCCGTAAACTTCCCCGCCAACTGGTCCCGATACAACACGGCTCCCTTCGTCGGATGGATCAAGACCAAGTCCATTCCCTTCGTCTCGTACACGGCCCGAAACGTCATCCCCCCGGTCACCGCCTCCTCGGCAAAGGGAAAGTCCGTCGTCCGGTCCACGAATCCTGCCTCGCCCTGATTCCGCAACAGCTTCACCTTCTGGCCCAGCACAAACTTGTCCAGGTCGTAGTCGTGGTCGTAATCGAGCCAAACGACGGCTTCACTCCCCGGCGCGGTCGCCTTCTCAAACGTAAACTTGAGCTCCACCGGGGCAGGCGAAGCAGGCACCGGCTCGGCATCATCCAGAATCTCGGAAAAAAAATTCCACTCCATGTCCTCTGGAATCGCCGAGCCTTCCTGCTCTTTCTTGATCCGCTGAAACGCCGCCAACTCCCGCGCCGCGCTCTCTTTTTCGCCCGCCTGCCGAAACAGGTTGAACATCTGGAAATGGGGCGCGAAGATGTTCAGGTCGAGCGAAGCCGCCCGACGAAACGAAGCCAACGCCTCGGCCGTCTGGCCGCTCTGTTTCTGCAATACGCCCAGGTTGTAATGCCCACCCGCGTTGTCTGGCTCCAAAGCCACAAACCGCGTCATCTGCCCGAGCGCCTTCTCCGTCTCGCCCAACCGCTTCCATTGGATGCCGAGGTTGTACCAGGTATGCGGCAGCTTCGGAGCCTGCTGCTGCACTTTTTCTAACTCCGCCATCGCCCGCTGCGTCTCGCCTGTTCGGAGCAGCGCCAGCGCCAGATTCAGCCGCTCCCGCGCCGATCCGGGTGCCAACCGCAGCGCCTTCTCGAACTCTCCGACCGCCTCTTTGCCCGTCGTCGGGTTCTCATAAAAAGCTTTGCCCAAATTGCGGAACGTCGCAAGACGCTCCGCAATTTGGGCGGGGTTCGTTTGGGCCAGTAATGCGACTCCGAGTAGAAGCCAGCTCCAGGAAGAGTTACGCATTACTGCCATGATACCTACCGAACGGCCAGCGATGTCACGTTGGCCGTCGCCGAACCAACCCGCAACATCACTTGAGCCGCTCCCGGGGTCACGCCCGCCGGCACGTTCGCCAACACGATGTAGATTCCGGGGTAGCCGGGAATCGTCGTCGTGCCCAACACCGTCGCCGCGCGGCCGCCAATCGTCAGCGATGCCGTAGCCGCCGCCACATTAGCACCATCCGGGATCTGCCCGGTGGTCAAAGCCGGAACCGTCTGGCCCAAGCCGGTCGTGACGAACGCGAGGGTCTCGCCCGCCCGCGCCGCGCTTTCCGGACGAACGATCGTGAAGTCGGCCGCCCGCACCGCGAACGCGCCCACGGCGTCAAAGAACATCGCCGGAGCTACTGCCGCCACCGTCACTTTCCGCGCCGTCGAAGCGCCATTCGCCGAACGGACCACGACGTCGTGCTCGCCCACGGGAGCCTCAAAAGGCACCTGCGCCACGATGTAGCCGGACGGGTTGTTCTTCGGCTCGTAGCCAATCGCGATGATCGGTGCCGGGATGCCGCCAATCGTAACCGACGTCCCATTCGCCGCCGTCGGCAGCTGCAGCCCTTCCAGGCCGCTTAGATCGGTCGCAATCTTGCTCAGGTCCTCGCCGAAGATCGTGAACTGGCCGCCCTGCGCCAGCGTCTTCATGTTCAAGTCGCTAACGGCGCTGATCACTTCCACCACCCGCGGCATGCGCGTATTCGCCGGAGCAAGTTGTGCCCGCACCACTCCGCCGGGGTTCACGGTCGAATGAAGATTGATGTAGTGATTCTCAGGACTACGGAGCAGCGCATTCAGCGACGTCAACGCCTGCCCGCCATTCACGTTCACCGTCCGCCAAATATTGCCGAAACCAGCGACCGAAACCACGCTCCGGTCCCCCGCCGCGACGCCGCTGTTGATCGTCACCGCGCCGTTCACGCCGGCCGGCGCGTCATGGATGTGAAGGCCCGTAAACGTCATCGGCCCCGGGAATCGGTAGTTCACATCGAAGGTCACCCGTGCTGCGGTCACGTTCCCCGTCCGATCCCGCAGAGCATTAATGTAAACGTTGCCCGACGCCGTCTCAAGCAGGCTCGTGACCGGCGGCACCTCGTTTGAAGTCAACATCGAAGTCCGGAACACGATCGCCTCCGTATCGGCAAGCTGCGAGCGGATCAAGCCGCCGGTAAACGCCGTCGTGTGCAAATTCAGGTAGTAGTCGGAGGGGCTATCGAAAATACCTTCGAGCGTCGCCACCTGCGTCGGAACACCCGTCGCTACTTCCACCCGATAGAACAAATTCCCCGCCCCGGTCGAAGAAGCCGGCACTGAGTTGGTGCCCGCCGCAATGCCCGTGTTAATGATCACCGGACCGTTCACCCCGGCCGCGCCGGTGTGAATGTGCATGCCCGTGAAGACGGCATCGCCCGGAACCTGATAATCCACGTCGAAAATCACGACGCCAGCCGCCAGTCGACCGCCCTCGTAAGCCCGCACCGCTTCAATCGAACCGACGCCGTTAGCCATCACGGTCGTGATCGCAGGCACTTCATTGGCCGTCGAAAGCCGCGCCACTTGTACCACCCGCTCGGCAGGCATCACCTGACCGCGGATGATCCCGCCCGGGTAAGCCGACGTATGCATGTTGACGTAATAGCCAGCCGGGTTCGTAAACAAGCCCCGCAAAGAAGCCACGCCCGCCGTATCTCCCGACAATACCTGCGCCTGCCGCACGATCTGACCGCGGAACGGTGCCGCAATGTCCACCGACGCCGCACCCGCGGCAATGCCCGTGTTAATTGTGACCGACGCGTTCACGCCCGCCGGACCCGAATGGATGTGCAAACCCGTGATAGTCGCTTCGCCCGGAAACGTGTAAAGGACGACGAAATCCACCGATCCAGATACGATCTGGTCCTGCGCATCTCGCTGCACGTGGGCGTACAGCAGCGCCGTCCCCCGAGCGTCATAGCCGACAATGGCCGGAACTTCATTCGCTGGCGAAAGGGCCGCGAGGAACGTCGCCGTCTCGACGCGCTGAGCCAGCGCGGATACGGCAAACAGGGCAAACGCAATGATTGTCTTTTTCATGAAACGAAAGTCTCTACCAGGACAATATCCGAAAAGATGCCACTCTGCACGACATCAGACTAATAATTAACAACTCATTGGAAACGAGTCCGGGCCACAGCGGCCTTCCAACCCGCCCACAACCCTTCCCGTTCCGACGCCGACATTGCCGGCTCAAAGCTCCGATCCGCCTGCCAGAACGCTTCCACCTCGGCCAGCGACTGCCAAAAGCCCACGGCCAGACCAGCCAGATAACCCGCCCCCAGCGCCGTCGTCTCGCTATCCTTCGGCCGCACCACGGGCCGCCCCAGGATATCGGCCTGAAACTGCATCAGGAAATTGTTCTGCGCCGCCCCGCCGTCCACCCGTAGCTCGGTCAACGGTGCCCCGCTATCGGCCTCCATCGCCGTAACGAGCTCCCGCGTTTGGTAAGCCATGCTTTCGAGCGTCGCCCGCACGATCTCGTTTCGGCCCGTCGCCAGCGTCATCCCGGTTAAACTCGCCCGCGCCGAAGCGTCCCAATGCGGCGCGCCCAGGCCCACAAACGCGGGCACCAAATACACGCCCCCCGTGTTCGGCACTGACATCGCGATCTGCTCGGTATCCGGCGCGGACTCGATCAAACCCACCTTATCCCGCAACCACTGCACCGCCGCGCCCGCGATAAATATCGAGCCTTCCACCGCGAACTGCGCGGTCGCGTCCAGCCCCGCCGCCCGCGTCGCCAGCAACCGGTTCTTCGATACCGGCATCTCCGTCCCCGTGTGCAACAACGCAAAACAGCCCGTGCCGTAGGTGTTCTTCGATAGGCCTTTGCGGAAACAAGCCTGCCCCGCCAGCGCCGCTTGCTGATCGCCCGCAATCCCGGCAATCGGAATCTCCGCCCCCAACACCGTCGCCGCCGTCATCCCGCAGACCCCGCTCGAAGGCACAATCCGCGGCATCATGCTCCGCGGAATCCGAAACACCTGTAACAGCGCGTCATCCCATTCCCCGCTCGCCAAATCCATCAGCATCGTCCGCGAGGCGTTCGTCGGGTCCGTCACGTGCGCCGTCCGGTCCGACAAGTTCCAGATCAACCACGAGTCGATATTCCCAAACAACAGATCCCCCGCCTCGGCCCGCTCCCGCGCGCCGGGCGTGTGGTCTAAAATCCACTCGATCTTACTCCCCGAAAAATAGGCGTCGATCACCAACCCCGTCTTCGCCGCCACCCAAGCCCCGTCGCTCGAAGCCGCCAGCGCCTTGCACCGCTCGGCCGTCCGCCGGCACTGCCACACGATCGCCGGGGCCACCGGCACTCCGGTATGCCGATCCCACACTACCGTTGTCTCGCGCTGATTCGTGATTCCGATGGCGGCAATCTCCAGGGGTTGCGCGCCTATCTCGGCCATGGTTCGCCGCACGGCGTCAAGCTGCGCGGACCAAATCTGGCTCGCGTCCTGCTCCACCCAACCCGATTCCGGGTACCGACACGGCGTCGGAATCGCCGCCATGGCGAGCCGTTTTCCCTCCCGGTCATAAAGAGCCGCTCGGGCCGTCGTTGTTCCTTCGTCAAGGGAGAGAATGTAGCGCACTCGCCGATTATAATAGAGAGACATGTTCTTCAAGCTCGCCCCCAAAAAAGTAGTCACCTTCGCCGACCGCCTCGCCGCCGCCAAAGCCCAGGGCTTCGCCTCCGAAAACGTCACCGGCGGGCATCTGATCACCCGCAAAGGCTGCGCCGCCGTTGTCAACGAGGTCGCCGATGGCCAAGCCGAAATCACCGAACATGGCATTCTCAGCGGCAAGCAGGTCGCCCGCCTTATGCATGGCGGCTATCAAATGTTCTTCCTCACCCCCGACGGCCACCAACACCCCGCCCTCGCGGAAC
>JAPKZA010000334.1 GCA_026394015.1 Acidobacteriota bacterium | reverse complement strand
CTATTGAAGCGCCACCGTAACGGTGGCTAAACCCAACCGGTGGCCGCGTTAGCGGCCCCGCATAGCCGCTTTGAGCGGCTCACGAAATAAAGCCCCCGGCTTTGCCGGGGGATACTTACTGGCGATCGTTTTCAATGAGCCGGAGGCGGAAGATTTCATTCGATTGATCGACCAGGCGGCCAGTTGCCGAATGAGTGTGGTGAACCATGTTGAATTGACCATGGTTTTGGAGAGGCGCGGAGCGGAAACGACCCGGCAGGCGATGCGCCTCCTTGCGGTAGCAGAGGTTCAAATTGAGCCGGTTACGCTGGCGCATGGAGCGTTCGCTCGGCAGGCATTCTATGATTTCGGCAAGGGTCGGCATCCGGCGGCGTTGAATTTTGGGGATTGTTTCGCGTACGCTCTGGCTAAGAGTCGGAATGAGGAGTTGTTGTTTAAGGGGAATGATTTTGGGCAGACGGATGTGGGGGTGGCGATGTAGAATTGCGGCGTGGCGTCTCGAACTCTTTACCAATTGAAGGTGGTTTTGGTGGGGGTTTCGCCTCCCCTTTGGCGACGGGTACTGGTGTCGAGCAAGATGCGGTTGGGGATGTTTCACGGGGTGTTGCAGATTGCGTTTGGATGGCAGGGTGCCCATTTGCACGAGTTCGAGGCGGGAGACGAGGTGGTTTGCGAGGACTCGGTGGCGATTGGGCGGGTATTGCGGGGAGTGGGCTCGTGGATGCTCTATACTTACGATTTTGGGAATAATTGGCGGCACCGAGTGACTCTGGAGCGGGTGATTCCGGATCCTGAGGTGGTGTTTCCGGATGCGAGTTGTCTGACCGGGCGGCGGGGATGCCCACCGGACGATTGCGGTGGGCCGAGGGGCTATGCCGAGTTCCTGCGCGTACTGAGGGACAAGAACCACGAGGAGTATGCCGAACGCCGGGAATGGGTTGGCCAGGAGTTCGATACGGAGCGGTTTGACTTAGTCGCGGTTAATGAGACGTTGAAGACCGTGAAAGCCTAGACTTCTGTGGGGACGACGTAAGGGGAACGATACTCGCGGGTGAGCATCTTGTTGGCTTCGGCGTCGTTCGGGAAGACCATTTTGGCGGGGTCGAAGCGGAGTTCCCGGCCTAGGCGATGGGAGATGTTGCCCAGATGGCAAAGGGCCGTGGAGAGAACCGTTTCTTCGATTTCGGCGTGGAGGAGTTTGGGGTTGCGGGCGCGGACGGCGTCGGCGAAGTTGGCGAAATGGTCGAGATTGGCGGGGTAAGTGACGACGGGCTCAGTTTGTTTGTTGCGGCCGAGGAGAATGCGGAAATCGCCGTTGGAATCCAGATGCATGTGTCCCTTGGAGCCGTAGAAGTCCCAGGACATCTTTTCGGCGGTGTAGAGGCCGCGGAGTTGACCGACCATGGAAGCTCCGTCGGCGAAGGTCCAGGTGACGTTCTGGGTGTTGGGAGTTTGGCCTTGATCTTTGTAACCGAAACGGCCGCCGGTGGAGCGGACCGAGACAGGGAGAGTTTGCTTCATGCCCCAACGGAGTATGTCGATCATATGAATGCCGTTGTTGCCAAGTTCGCCGTTGCCGAAATCCCAGAACCAGTGCCAGTTATAGGGGACTAAGTTGGCGTGGTAATCCTGCATGGGGGCCGGGCCGACCCAGAGGTCCCAGTTGAGATTGGCGGGGGGTTGGGTGACGGGTTTGAAGCCGAGGGAGTCTCGACCGCCGGGGAAGAAGAAGTTGCCTTGGTAGATGTCGCCGATGACGCCGGCGTGGAGGAGTTCGACGGCTTTGCGGAAGGGTCCCCACCAGCGGCGCTGGGTGCCGCCGGCGGCGATGCGGTTGTATTTGCGGGCGGTTTTGACAAGTTGGATGCCTTCGAAGATGTTGTGGGAGACGGGCTTTTCGACGTACACGTCTTTGCCGGCTTGCATGGCCCAGATGGCGGTGAGGGCGTGCCAGTGGTTGGTGGTGGCGATGGCGACGGCGTCGATGGATTTGTCATCGAAAGCGCGGCGCATGTCGGTGTGGAGGAGAGGACGTTTGCCGGTTTTGGCGAAGATTCTTTGAGAAGCGGCTTCCGCGCGGGCGCCATCGACTTCGACGAGGGCGGCGATTTCGAGGTTGGGGACGGGGAGTAGTTCCGAGATGTGGGCGGAGCCGCGGCTGCCGACGCCGACGATGGCGACGCGGAGGCGGTCATTGGATTGGGCCCAGGATTGGGAGGCGGCGGCGGCGGACACGAGGAAGGAGCGGCGGTGAGAGAGCATCTTATCGATATTACTTGACTTCCATGCTACGATGGTATTGCGTTGTTCGTCCGATTCGCTGATTCCGGTGTTTTTCGTCAGTCTGGTTTAAAAGCCTCTCTCCCGATCGTGCCCAATTCGCTGCTGGGCAACTTCGATTACAGGAGATAAATTTATGAAAAACATTTTTGTGGGCAACCTCAGCTTTGGGGCGACCGAGAACGGCATCCGCGCCGCGTTTGAGTCTTATGGCGCGGTGGATCGGGTTAACCTGATCACCGACCGCGACACGGGTCAGGCGAAGGGCTTTGCGTTCGTCGAAATGGCGAACAACGACGAGGGCGACCGCGCCATCGACGAGTTGAACGGTACGGACCTTGATGGCCGCGCGATGAACGTTAGCGAAGCGCGTCCGAAGCCGGAGCGTGGGTTTGGCGGCGGCGGCGGCGGCGGTAATCGCGGCGGCGGCGGCGGCGGCGGTCGGAACCGCTACTAAGTAGCTTTCACGAAAAAGGGGCCGAAGTCTTCGCGACTTCGGCCCCTTTTTTTATTGTGTGCCGAGCATGTTGGACAGCTTGCAGGTGAAGTGATATTGATGCGCGAGGGCGTCGTCGCGAGGCGGGGTCTGAAAGAAGCGTGGATCGAACGTACGAGCCGATTTACAAGAACCGGATCCGAGGCATACGGTGCTGAACGAGCGAGGAATTGATTGCGAAGTCCATATCCATTAAGGGCACTGGTTGTAAATCCGGCGGTTGGGTATCGAAGGCGGTCGAAATAACCTCGGGAGATCTGTCGTCGGTCTCGAAATCGAGACTAGGGATCGAGCAACCGGCGCTGACCAAGCGGCGGAAGTCAGCAGACGGCGGCAGTGACGAAGTCCCCGCTACGGGGTTGAAGGGAGAGGCAAATAGGCAGTGCCACTCAAGAGCGACACGCGGCAGAATAACCAGCAAATGAAGCTGGCCTTCAGCGCGGAGTATCGGGGTGATGCCCCGAAGGACCGAATCGCTCCGCCAGGTAAGGACGAGCAGTTGATGAAGGAGGTCTGCGAGCGGGAAAACTGGCGCGAGTCAAGGCCAACAAAGGAAGCGCTGGTGTGGACCGGATGACGGTCCAGCAACTACCGGAGTTTCTGAAGTAGCACTGGCCCGCGGTCCGGGAACAGTTGTTGAGTGGAAATCCCCAAGCCGGACGGGGGGTGCGCAATCTTGGCATCCCGACGGCGCGGTAATGCAGGTTCTACAACGCAAGTGGGACCCGAACTTTTCCGAACATAGTTACGGGTTTCGTCCCGGGCGGTCGGCCCATCAAGCGGTGGAACAGGCGCAGAAGTATCTGGCCGAAGGTTACCACTGGG
>JAPKZA010000039.1 GCA_026394015.1 Acidobacteriota bacterium | reverse complement strand
TGATGGTTCGGCGTGCCCGCCACGCTCTTTATGAACCGCCATGAAATCACCCCCCCTTCTCGCGACCTATTTGATAGCCGTGATGTCCTTCTCGCTCCACGCCCAGTCCGGTCTCGGCAAAATCACCGGCTCTATCGCCGACAGCTCTGGCTCCTCCGTCCCTGGGGCTATCGTCTCGGCCAGGGAATCCCGCACAGGTCAGATCTATAACGTCACCTCCAACGACACCGGTGTCTACGTCATTACGCCCCTGCCCCTCGGCACCTACGCCCTAGACGTCAAGAAGGAAGGCTTCAAAGTCGTCTCCCGAAACAATGTCATGATTGACGTCAACACCGGCCTAACCATCGACGTCGTCCTCGAACCCGGTAGTATTTCCGAGAAGATCACCGTCGAAGCCACGGGCGCGGTCATTCAAACGGAGAATGCCACCATCGGCAACTCCCGCTACGAAGTCCAAATCAAGAACCTCCCCGTCATCGTTCGTGAGATTCAAACCCTCGTCGGCCAAACCGCCGGCGTCCCCGCGGGTTCCACCGATGTCGTCGGCGGAACGTTCAACCAGGGCGGGCGCAGCGCTATGCAGGTCTCCTCCGACGGCGCGCAAGTCAACTCCTTCCAAACCACCGCTTGGCCCGCCATCGACGGCATAGGCCGCCGTGCTGATCTTTCCCTCCCCTCCCTCGACGCCATCGCCGAAGTCAAGTTCATCTCCGGCGGCACAAACGCCGAATTTTCTCAGCCCACTCAAGTCATCGTCGCCACCAAAGGCGGCACCAACGGCCTCCACGGCTCCGCGTATGAGTTCTACCGCTCCGGCGGCATGGGTGCTCGCCGCTGGGAGGACGCCGTCCGCACCTCCTTCGTCCGCCACCAATTCGGCGGCACCCTCGCCGGTCCTATCAAAAAAGACAAAAGCTTTTACCTCTTCTCTGTCGACCTCTTCCGCCATACGGCCACCCAAGTATCCAACGTCCGCTATCCGACCCAAGCCGAGCGCTCTGGCGACCTCAGCTCCTTCCAACAGCGCGTCGACGCCGCCGGACGCCCCGCCGCCGTCACCCCCCTCGACCCCCTCAACGCGGGCCTTCCCTTCCCAAACTCGATCATCCCTCCCTCCCGCCTCAGCCCCGTTGCCCTCGAACTCCTGAAACTGATTCCCGACGCTCCGCTCCCCACCGGCCAAATCGCCAATTTCAACGCCGTCTACTTCAAGCCGCTTAAAGACAACTCTGAAAAATACGATCTCCGCTGGGATCATAACCTCTCCGTGGCAAACCGCTTCTTCGTCAAAGCCACTATCGCCCACCTCGATCAAGCCTCCCGCTACGCCGGAGATGTCCCCGGCTCACTCGGTGCTTCCTTGAAAAACCAATGGAATCAAACCATCGGCGCCACTTGGACCCGCATCGTCAACCCTAACTCGGTCCTCAACCTCCAGTTCACCTTCCGCAGCCTGCCCTTCAAGAACACCCCTAGCGGCGGCGACCAAAAATTCGCCGTGGCCATCAAGGATCTCAACCCCTCAACCCCCTTCGCAGGTCCCCCCGCCATTGCCATCGGCGCCAACGCCGTCGGCATCGGTGTGCTCTTCGACCGCCTCCTCTTTAACTATTCCGCCGACTACAACTGGGCCGCCGACCCAACGTACACACTCTCCTTTGGCCGCCACACCATCAAGGCCGGTGCCTCCATTCTGAAAGGCTGGAAAACGACCGAGCTCGCCTCACCCCCCTACGGTCGCTTCACTACCGCCAGCGACTTCAACAATCCCCGTTCCACCTCCTCCGCCTCGGGTGACGCTTTTGCCGACTTCCTCCTCGGCTACCCCAGCTCCACCGACGTCACCATCGGCGAGTTCGGCGGCTTCCAAACCAAACGCAATTACAGCCTCTTCCTGCAGGACGATTGGAAAATCACGTCGCGCCTCACGCTGAACTACGGCCTCCGTTACGACAACTACGGCTACTGGAACGAACTCAACGGCCGCGCCGCCGTCGCCGACATGCAGACCGGCAAAATCCTGATTCCAGACGGCAGTACAGCCAAAATCCATCCCGCCTTCCTGTCCTTCGCCAACCGCTACATCGAAGCCAGCGCCCGAGGCCTACCTAACTCCTTCCTCAATCCGAACAAATTCAATTTCACCCCTCGCGCCGGCTTCGCCTACCGCATGAAGGATTCTTTTGTTCTTCGCGGCGCCGTCGGTATCTATAACGTCGATAACAACGTCAGTGAATACCGCGGCCAAGTCAACGTCGCCCCGTTCACCCGCCGCGCCAACCTCACCCGCTCGCTGCTGCTCTCCCAAAACATAAACGTCAACAGTGTATACACCTTCCAGAATCCAGCCGCCAACTCCTCCACTGCCGGCGCAGATACCCAACTCACCACGCTCGATGGCTTCGCCCCGGACTACCCGACCATGCAGGTCACCGCCTGGAACTTTACGCTCGAAAAACAGCTCGGCAATCGCATCGGCCTCCGCGGTACCTATGCCGGAAACCTAGGGAGGAATCTATCCCGCTCCGTCCGCGTCAACGCCTGCGTCGCCGGCCCCACCGAGTGCCTCAACCGCGCCGCCAACGACTCCACCGGCCGCAAATGGACCCAATTTAATACCAGCGCCGGCCAACGCGCGGGCGACGGTGAATCCAATTATCACGCGATGGAACTCGAAATCACCCGCCGTTTCGACAAGGGCCTCTTCCTCAACGCCAACTACGCCTATGCCAAAATCATGCGCATGGACCCCATCGC
>JAPKZA010000397.1 GCA_026394015.1 Acidobacteriota bacterium | reverse complement strand
TTCGGTTCGGTCGTTGCCGAGTCTTCGCTTACCGGGTGACGCTCGGCTGGGTCGGTCAGCACGAGGGAGATGTTTGAAGCGTTGCCGGTCAGCTCAGTTTGGCTGCGGAGAAGTGAGCTCTATGAGGGGGCGATGGGCAAGACGGACGAGGAGAGCCCAGCGGTCGTGAGGGCGATAAATGTCCTCCGTGGATTCAATTGAAGCTGGTGCCCGGGGCGGGACTTGAACCCGCACACCCGTGAGGATAACGGATTTTAAGTCCGTTGCGTCTGCCGATTTCGCCACCCGGGCACGTAAGAAAGCAAGAGAGCAACAACCTAGCTTAGGTTTCGTTACGCCTTACCCCTCCAAGTCTAGCGCTTCTGGGGGGGACAACGCATCGGTGCTCTGGTCGGGCGCTACGCGGTCGTGGGCGAAATCGGACGCGGTAGAGTTGGCGTTGTCGATATGGCCCGCGATCCGCTGATGGACCCCGTCGTTGCAATCAGGTTGATACTCACCCCTCGCCGAAGATGAGCCGGCGCGCGGCAACACAAGAGTGCGACGGCGGAACGGATCAGCGAAATCCCCCGGCACCGTCGAACTCGATAAAGCCTTCACCCGCGTAGCGTTCGGTATCTTCTGGCAATCGAACTAACGGCGACGAGAGCGGTCAGGCCACCACCCGGCCCGACCGCTCATCCCACCGCACCCGTCGGCCCGTTTTTCGCGAGATGTTCGCCAGCATCGTGATCAGGCAGGCCTGAAACCCCAGCCGCATCGGTGCCGTCGGCGTCTGCCGTGTCCGCACGCAATCCAGAAAGTTACGCACGTGCACCTCCGTCGCGAACCCAAACCCCCGCGCCGACGTCTTCACGATCGCCGGGGCGTCCTCTTCCCCCTGCCGAAATACCTTACACTCCTCCCGCCCAATATCCATCCGCGCTAAGTCCCCATCTAACTGACTCAGCTGGTCGTTCTTACTCTTATACTTCATCGCGGCGTAGTTAATCGTGAAGATACCCAGAAACTCCTCGGGATACTCCGCAATCGTCACCATCGACTCCGGCGTATCAAACTCCGGCTTCTGCACCTTATTCGCCGACGCCGTCACCGCCAGCGGATACCCCGCGTTCATCAGCAAATGGATCCCGTCGAACGCATGCGCACCCTGATCGGCCGCGATCCCTCCCGCGTAGTCCGAGAAATAGCGCCAGTGACGGAACCGGTTGGCGTCCGCAGCAACCCGATGTTCCACCGGACCCTGCCACTGCTCCCAATCCAGCGGCCCGTCCAGCTTCGCCGAAGGCGGCTGCCCGACGTAGTTATTCAACCACCACGAACGCACCATCCGGACCTTGCCCAGCGTACCCGCCGCCACGATCTTTCGCCCCTCCAAGTACAGATCGTAACTCCGCCGCTGCATCCCCACCTGAACGATATTCTTCGACGCCTTTTCGGCCCGCACGAGCTCCGAGCCCTGCTCCGGAGTCTGGCACAGCGGCTTCTCCACGTAAATGTCCTTCCCCGCTGCCAACGCATCGAGCACCATCCGGTGATGCCAATGCTCCGGCGTCGCGATCAGCACCGCTTGGATCGTCTTATCCTCCAGGATCTGCTGATAGTTCCGGATCGCCCGAGGACTGCTGCCCTGCTTCTTGGCGGCCGCGCCCAGGGCCCGTTCCAGGTTCGGCTCGTACACGTCGCAAATGCTGGAGACGCGAACGGCGGGGTCTTTCTGAAACTCGCCCATTACATAGGTGCCGCGGCCGCCGCTGCCGATCACCCCGAGGGTGATCTGGTCCGACGGCGCGGTCTGCGCGACCAGCAACGACGAGCCGGCCCAAAAAAAATGTCTGCGGGATTTCATAGTTTATGTTCGCTCCTGGCAGGCTTGCAGGATAACTTCCTGCGTCATCAGATCGTGTTCAGCGGAGTAACTCGGGCTCGCGCCGCGGCGAATCACTTGTTCCATCTCGAGGAAGTCCGGAGCGAAACTGGGCCAGCGATCCGCAGGGAATTCCATCTCTTTCAGGCCCGCCGGGTACGGACCCGCCGCGGCGCGCAGATGCGTCGCAAGCCGGTACGGAGCGAACGGCCTGACGGTCGCCGACCCGTTCGTACCCGTGATTTCCACCGTGCGATAAGCGTTGCCGTGCGGGTGCATCGCGGCGACCGAAATTTCCGCCACGGCCCGCGGGTATTCCAGAATCGCCAGCGTATTGTCCGCCAACCCATCGTCGGGCGCGCCGTGGTGCCAAAGGTGTCCGGTCACCTTCCTCGGACGACCCAGCAGGTCCGTCGCGCGGTCAATGAGATGGCAGCCCAGTTCGAACATCATGCCGCCCCGAAACGCCGCCAAATCAATTCGCTCGGCTAACGACATCGGCTTGTCGATCCGAGCCCGAAAGGAGTAAACCTCCCCCAGCCAACCCTTCCGCGCCGCTTCCAGCGCCGCGTTCATCGCCGGATGGTAGCGCCACTGGTAGCCCATCTGCACCATCCGCTTCTGCCGCGGCGCGGCCACCAGCAGCAGTTCGCGAAACGCCGCCAAGTCCGTTCCCGGTGCCTTATCCAAGTGAACGAACTTCCCCGCGTCGATCGCTTGCCGCGCGTAGACAAGATTATCCTGCACCCGGGATTCCACCGCGATCAGTGCAATCGAAGCGTCCTCCAGCATTTCGCGTTGGCTCAGCCAGCGGACCCCTGCGAGCGCCTTATGGGCGCGTGGGCGTCCGGCTTCCGGCTCGCAGACCCCAACAAGTTCGAACGACGGAAGCGCCTTGAGCGCGACGATCTTTGCCATCGCATGGGCGTGGCCCGTGCCGTAAACGGCGACGCGAATCGGCTTCGCGGCACCGAAGAGCGGCAAGGCGGCGGGAGCAAGGAGGGCGCGGCGCGAAATCATTTTCCGGGACTGATTAACGATACAATATCTGGCGGAGCGTGATGATGAATCCGAACAAGGCGTTGTGGGAGAAAGGCGACTTTACCAGGATCGCCAGACTGATGAGGGCATCAGGCGCGGCGCTCGTCGAGTCGCTCGGCATTACCCCGCCCGTGCGGGTTTTGGATCTCGGCTGCGGAGACGGCACCACCGCCTTTCCACTCGCCGTTCTCCAGGCCGACGTAACCGGCATCGACATCGCCAGAAATCTGGTGGCGGCGGGCAACGCCCGAGCCGCGGCGGCCGGCCTCGATCTCCTCCGGTTTCAGGAAGGCGATGCCTGTAACCTCGAAGGAGTCGAGGATGATTCGTTCGATTTGACCTTGACCGTCTTCGGCGCCATGTTTGCCCCGAAGCCATTCGACGTGGCCAAGGAGATGGTGCGGGTCACCAAGCCCGGCGGCAAAATCGTCATGGGCAACTGGATCCCCAACGACCCCACTTCGTTCGTCTCCCAGTTACTCAAAGTAAGCGCCTCCTTTCTGCCGCCCCCGCCGGAAGGCTTCGTCAGCCCCATGACTTGGGGCGTCGAATCGCACATTGTCGAACGTTTCGGAGCCGCGGGCGTAGCGCCGGAAAAGATCTCCTTCGTCAAAGACACCTTCCATTTCCGGTCGCCCGACCAGAGCCCCGCCGACCTCGTCGATTCGTTCCGACAGTTCTATGGGCCCACGATGAACGCCTATGACGCGGCCGCCATCAGCGGAAAGGTGGACGATCTCCATAACCAGCTATTGGAACTCGCCAAGTCCCAGAACACCGCGACCGACGGCGGCAGTTCGATTCCCGCGACCTTCCTTCGCGTCACCGTTTCGTTATAAACGGACGCGATGCCGTTGTGCCGATCCGTCCAACGTTCTATTTTGGGGTAATGACGTTTTCGCTCCGAATGTTTGCGCTCGCATGCTGCGCCTTCGCGCTTTACGGCCAGAATCCGCTCGCCATGGCGGCTGATCCCTTCGGCGGCACCTACCAAAACGAACAACTGAAACTGGAACTCACCCGGAAGGGCCAGGAGTACACCGGCGTGATTCTCCTCGGTGGCCAGTCGCTCCCGGTGAAAGCGAAGGCCACCGCCGGCACGCTGGCCGGCACGTTTGAAAGCCAGGGACAGACCTACAGCTTTCAGGCCAAACGAGTCGGCTCCCAACTGACCTTGACGACAGACGGCGCCACGCACGTCCTGGAGCGCGCCGTGGCGGCACCCGCAGTAATTACTCCCCCCGCTCCCACCGCGGCGGTTGTCGGTGAGTGGCGAGGGCAGAACGCCATCGTGCGCGTCAACGCCGATGGCACCGCCACCATCGGCGCGAAGTCGCACCGCTGGACCCTGGACGGCAACGTGATCACTTTTTCGGGCGACGGCGAGCCCATCCGTCTGCCCTTCGAAATAGCCGGCAACACCTGGACGTGGAAGTTTCCGGACCGGCAATTGGTGCTGACGCGGGCGGGGTCAGCCAACACCAGCGCCGTGGGCCTCGTCGGGCAGTGGCAAGGCCCGACCGGCGCGGTCCAGTTCAACCCGGACGGCACCGCCACCGTCGGCGGCCTCGTTTACCGTTATAGCCAAATGGGCGATCAACTCACGCTCCAGGGGGCGGATGGAACGTTCGTAGCCACGTTACAAATGGCGGGAGACACGATGAGTTGGGTCGTGAACGGTAGGACGCTGGGGTTCCAGCGGGTCGCCGCGCCGGTAGCGGGTGCCGTGGGCGGAATCATGCCCGAACTGGTCGGCAAGTGGTGTCAGGCCACAAACTTGAATAACAGTAGCGGCACCTACAGCCGAAGCGCCTGCATCACGTTGTTGGCCGATGGCACCTTCGCCTACGCGAGCGACTTCGGAGCGACCGGTCAGGTAGCGGGCGGCGCCTACGGAACCGCCTCGGATAACAACGACACCGGCACGTGGACGGCGACGCCGACTTCGATTACCTCCAACTCGAAGAAAACCGGCGTACGAACCTTCCGTTTAGAGAAACGGAACCACGCCAAAACGGGAGACCCGATGTTGGTCCTCGACGGCACCGAATTCACGACGGCTTACCAAAAGCCGCCCTGGCGCTAGCCCTACTATCAAGTGGGATTTCCAAAGCCAGCGGGTTGGCGCGACGGAAGCATCCAGGACCACCAGTGCCGTCCGTGTCATTCCGGGGTGGGAAGCAGCGCTCGCTCGTACAGGCCCGCATGATCCACCGCTTGGCCGATTCTGCGGAGCGCATCCAGCCGCTGCTCGCCGCGCTGGCGCTCGTCCAAGAATTGTCGAACGGCTGCTTCGATCAGTTCATCGCAACTCCCCAACCACCAATGGCAATCCTGATTCGAGCGGCGCTCGACTAAGACCTTGATCCAGACCTCACACTTGGCAGTGACAAGGGACCGCGATATTTCTCCCGGCCCGAGCCGCATTCGGGCCGGGGTCAAGGCGCACTGTTTTCCCCTGACTAGCGCCAGCCTCCCAAGCGGCCCGGAGTAGTCAAGGCATCGTTAAAGTACGCGGAAAAGCTAGCCCGACCTTTGCCTTTGATTTGGGCCCGTAATAACGAGGAGACCTTCGATTTAAAGTGAAAATCCGGATTGACGCTTCGTTTCCGTGAGGGGATCGTCGCGCGGATGGGCCGAGACAAGCAGCGGCTCGGTCAGCCCCGGCCCGGCCATTCATTGGGGCCGAGACAAGCCCGGAATCAGAACAGAATAAGGATGAATATAATATACGGAAGGATGTGTAAGGATTAGAATTATGATCGATAAAGGAGCAATGCCCGTTCCCCTGAAGCGAGTCCTGCGCAAGCTGGGACAGGATATCAGGGATGCCCGCCGCAGACGACGTATGCCCGTCGCGCTGCTGGCTGAGCGTGCGTCAATCAACCGCGTCACCCTCGGCAAGATCGAAAAAGGCGATCCCGGCGTATCGTTCGGCAACTACGCCATGACGCTCTTCGTGCTCGGCCTGTCCGACCGCCTCGCCGACCTCGCGGACGTGCGCACGGACGCGACGGGCCTCGAACTTGATGAAGAACGCCTGCCGGAACGCATTCGGCTATCCTCGGCCGGAAAGCCGAAACGCCAGGACAAGGCCTTATGAACAACGAAAAGGCCGGATGAATAAGGACAATGCCTGATGGACAAGACGATCCTCGTCTACGCCGATCTGCACGGCACGCCCATTCTGGTCGGTAAGCTCTGGACGCGCCTGCGCAAGGACCGCGAGAGCGCGACGTTTGAATACGAAAAGAGCTGGCTCACGCATGCGGACCGTTTCTCGCTCGAGCCCGCCCTCCGGCTCGGGCCCGGCCCGTTCCATGCCGCAGTCGGCAAGCCCTTGTTCGGGGCTATCGGCGACTCCGCGCCAGACCGCTGGGGCCAAGTCCTGATGCGCAGGGCCGAAAAGCGCCGCGCCGATAAGGCGAAAGAAACGCCGCGCACGTTGCGGGCGAGCGATTACCTCCTGCTCGTCAACGACGAGGCCCGCCAGGGCGCCCTGAGATTTGCGTTGCAAGAGAGCGGTCCCTTCCTCGGGGCGCACGGGACCACCCCGATACCCCCGTTGATCGACCTGCCCCGCCTACTTTCGGCGAGCGAGCGGGTGCAGGACGATACGGATACGGAAGAGGACTTGCGCCTCCTCCTCGCCCCCGGCTCCTCGCTCGGCGGGGCGCGCCCGAAGGCTTCCGTGCGCGACCGAGACGGACATTTGTTAATCGCGAAATTCCCGAACAGGAATGACGAATACAACGCCGTCCTGTGGGAAGCGCTGGCCCTCACGCTGGCTGCGCAAGCAGGCCTGAGCACGCCTGTCTGGCGTCTTGAAACAGTGTCATACAAACCAGTCCTCCTGCTGCGCCGTTTCGACCGCGAGGAGGGGATGCGGCTCCTGTTCCTCTCGGCGATGAGTATGCTCGGCGCAAAAGACAACGAGCAACACAGCTATCTAGAATTCGTCGACGGTCTCCGCCAGCACGGCGCCGCCCCGAAGGAAGATAGGCGCGAACTTTGGCGGCGCATCGTGTTCAGCATCATGATCTCGAACACGGACGATCATTTGCGCAACCACGGCTTCTTGTATGAAGGAACGCAAGGCTGGCGCCTCGCCCCCGCTTACGACCTCAACCCGGTGCCGGTGGATATTAAGCCCCGCGTTCTCACGACCGCCATCGACCTCGACGACGGAACCGCGTCGCTCGATCTCGCCTACTCGGTCGCGGAATACTTTGAAATCAACGCCAAGGAAGCGCGCCTGATCGCCCGGCAGGTCGCCGCCGCGACCTCTCAATGGCGCGTGGAAGCCGCAAAGCTCGGTCTGACCAGAGCCGAAATCGACCGCATGGCTTCGGCGTTCGAGCACCGAGATTCTCAATAAAGATCGCCCACACCCTGGAATGCGGCTTGGTAGCCTTTTGCCCGACTAAGCCTCAAATCCGTAGAGGTCCCGATCCCGTCCGAAAAAGTTCGAGCTTGTGCTGGGAAGTCCCGGCGCATCCATGAAATCGCCCGACAGTAAAACTCTTAAGAAGTACAACCCAAAAGTTGTAAAACAAGCGCAACCACGCTTCGAGTACACCCGCCCACGCTCGTCGTTTCCCACTCCCCAAACTCACCGGTGACAGGGTGTTGAGATTTATATTTCCCCCGAAATCAATCACTTACAAAAAACCTGTCTCTGGACTGCCCCTTTCTCCCCTGTAGTTTTAAACCAGGAGTCCACCATGACAGAAGAACAGAAAAATCGGCGCGCCGAATTGGCCCGGGAGAATGGTCGCAAAAGCCGCGGCCCCATCTCACCCTTGGGCAAGTACGCCAGTTCCATGAACGCGATTACCACCGGAAAGCACGTCAAAGTGCACAAAGAAGTCTTTCCGGAATGCGACACCTTGTACTCAACCGACGAGCGGGAATCCTTCGTCCGGCTTCATCTGAAGCA
>JAPKZA010000069.1 GCA_026394015.1 Acidobacteriota bacterium | reverse complement strand
CCCCCCCGTCGAATTCCCCTACCCCCACCAACAAGCCGCCGCCCAACTCTCGGGCAACGTCATCCTCACCGCACCCACCGGCTCCGGCAAAACCGAAGCCGCCCTCCTCTGGGCCGCCCACCAATCCTCCGGCCCCCACTCGCCCGTTCTCTTCTATCTCCTCCCCTACCAAGCCTCCCTCAATGCCATGCGACGCCGCCTCGCCCAACACCTGCCCGAATCCGCGCTCGCCCTCCAACACGGCAAATCCCTCCAAGCCCTCTACAGCCAACTCCTCTCCAAAAACTACGCCCCCACCGACGCCCGCCGAGACGCCCAAGCCGAACGCAGCATGGCCCGCCTACAAACCGCCGCCATCCGCATCCTCTCCCCCTACCAACTCCTCCGGGCCGCCTACACCCTTCCCGGCCATGAAGCCCTCTGGACCACCCCCGCCAATAGCCTCTTCATCCTCGACGAAATCCACGCCTACGATCCCGGCCGACTCGGCATGCTCCTCGCTACCCTCCATCACTTCGTCCATCACCTGTCCGCCCGCGCCTTCCTCATGACCGCCACCCTACCCTCCCTCCTCCGCCAACTCCTCCATAACCTCCTCCCCGAAGTCTCCTCCCTCACCGCCTCCCCCGAAACCTTCGCCGCCTCCCAACGCCACATCTTCCATCTCCACCCGTCCGCCCTCGACGACCCCGCTACCCTTGAAGCCATCCTCCAAGATGCCCACTCAGGCCTCGCCGTCCTCGTCATCGCCAACCGCGTAGCCCAAGCCCAACAAATCTTCGATACCCTCGCCACCAAAACTTCCTTTCCCATCGCCCTCCTCCACGGTCGCTTCCACGCCGAAGACCGCGGACTCAAAGAACAACAAATCGAGCTCACCCGCGGCGTTGGACACACCGCCCCCGGCGGCACCATCCTCGTCGCCACCCAAGTCGTCGAAGTTAGCCTCAATATCGATTTCGATACCCTCTACTCCGCCGCCGCTCCCCTCGAGGCCCTCCTCCAACGCTTCGGTCGAGTCAACCGCACTTCCTCCCCTAACCGCCCTCTCAAACCCGTAAACGTCTTCTCGAACCTCGATAACCCCAAGCCCTACCAACTCGAAACCCTCGTGCGTGCCCTTGAAGCACTCGCCCCCCTCAACGGCCTGCCCCTCGACGAATCGACTCTCCAAAACACCCTCGACCAAGTCTATTCCGGCCCCTACGGCCAACAGTGGCTCCGCTCCGTCCAAGCCGCCATCGAAAACTTCCAAACTTCTGTCCTCCGCTCCCTCCGCCCACTCACCTCCCAACCAGATCTCGAAGAACAGTTCTCGGCCCTCTTCGACGGCTTCGAAGTCATCCCCCTACCCCTCCTCCCTGACTTCGCCGCCCGCTTCGCCGACGACCCCCTCCTCGCCCGCCAACTCTCCGTCCCCCTATCCGCCCGCCAATTCCGGCGCCTCGCCGCCACCAACCGTATCTCCCTCCATAAACCGTCCAAATTCTGGGTCGCGGATTGTCCGTACTCCTCCACCCACGGCCTCCAATTCAACTGGTAAACCAACCATTCACTCAGGAGCAAACCCGATGTCAGCCTCCCCCGCCTGGCCCCTCCGGCCCATCTTCTCCCGCTTCTCCGAACCGGGCACCCTCAAACGCAAACCGCCCCAACCCGCCCAATACAACTGGATCCGCGAGTGCTTCGAAGAACCCGCCGAACAACTCCTCCTCGATCTCCCCCTCCGCCCCGAAATCGACCCCGCCTACGACGACCAAGTCAGCCTCCTTGTCACTGAAAATGGCACCCAACTCTTCGTCTCCGGCTTCGGACTCTCCCTCGGTAAACAGTCCGAACGCGTCGCCATCCGCCATAAACGCAAAGTCGTCGCCCAAATCCCCTTCCTCCGCCTCCAGGAAGTCATCATCGGCTCCCGCGGCGTCAACGTCACCTCCGATGTCATCGAAGCCCTCTGCGAACGCGGCATCCGTCTCGCCTTCCTCGGCGGTACCGGCCGACCCTACGCTCTCCTCACCTCACCACTCCTCACCGCCACCGTCGAAACCCGCAAAGCCCAAATCCACGCCATCGATTCCCCCGTAGGTGCCAACATGGCCCGCTGGATCGTCGCCGGAAAAACCCGCAACCAAGCCAAACTCCTCCAATACTTCGCCCGGAATCGACCCGAAGAACAAGCCGAGAAATTCAAGGCCGCCGCCCTCTCCATCAAACAAATCACCAAAAAAGTCCTCGCCGTCGAAGGACCCGATTGCCGCACCGTCCGCCCCACCCTCCAAGGTCTCGAAGGGGCCGCCGGCCGTCTCTATTGGGCCGCTATCTCCAACGTCGTCCCCGGCATCGCACCCGGCACCTTCAGCCGACACAACCCACCTACCGATGTCATCACCGCCACCGTAAACTCCGCCCTCAACTACGGCTACGGTATCCTAACCTCCCACGTCTGGGGCGCCGTAATGAACGCCGGCCTCGAACCCTTCGCCGGACTCATTCATACCGACCGTTCCGGTAAACCATCCCTCGTCCTTGATCTCGTCGAAGAGTTCCGCCAGCCCATCGTCGACCGTCCCCTCTTCGGTTGGATGGCCAAAGGCGGCAATCCAAAGCTCCTCGGCGGTCTCCTCGATACAGAAACCAAAGAAGCCGTCGCCATGCGCGTCATCGGTCGGCTCAGCGCCCTCGAACCCCATCGGGGAAAGGACCATCAGGTCCGCTCCATCATCCAAATGCAAGCTCGGCTCGCCGCCTCCGCCTTCCGCCAATTGAAAGAGTACAAACCCTTCTCCTTCCAGTGGTAGCGCCCTCGGAGAAAACTATGCCTCGCAAAAGCAAATTCGCCGGCATCTTACAGCCCCGCCAAGTTGGTCGCGGAGCGCCCGAAATCTCTGTCCTTGTGATGTATGATGTCGAGTCAGACCGCATTCGCGCCCACCTCGCCGACCTCTGCCTCAACTACGCCCTCGCCCGCATCCAATTCAGCGCCTTCATGGGCTCCATCAACCGAAATCGCCGCCAGGAACTGGCACTCCGCATCCAGGCTCTCATCGGAGACGAATCCGCACGTGTCCGCATCATCCCCCTCTTTGAGGACTCCATGCGCGACTCCTGGACCCTAGACCAATACCGCCGGGACGCCGATGAACTTGCGGCAAAAACAGAGAAGTCCGAGGCGGCACCCCTTCCCGTTCTAAAGATAATCCGCGTTGAGGACTGTTAGAAGGAACCTGCCATCTATGCCGGACGTAAAGTTTCACGAACTCATTGTCAACGTCGGGGATATCAAGCAGTGGGCGTACTGTCCTCGTGTTGTCTTTTACCACCGTTTTTATGGCGGAGCTGGCGTTCCCACGGCGAAGATGGATATGGGCCACGTTGCCCAGCTTAAGATCCGGGAGCTCATTACCCGCCGATCACTCCGACCTTTCGGGTTGGAAACGGCCCATCGCAAATTCGAAGTCTGGATGCGGGACGAGGTTCTCGGAATCCAAGGCCGAGCCGATTTGATTGTCAGCAATAGCTCCCAGCTCGCGGTCATCGATTTCAAGCTGACTGGTGGTGGTGTGGGGCGGAACCTTCGCCTCCAGGTCGGGGCTTACACTCTGCTCGCGGAGCGCGAACTTGGAATTCCGTCGGACCGGGCGTTTATATTTCGGATTCCGGACAACGAAATTCTGCCGGTAGATGTGAATGCCGCCTTGCGCGCCGAGGTCATGCAGGCAGCTGCGGACATTCGGGCTATGATCATGGAAGAACGGCTCCCCCCTCCCACACCAAATCGCGGTCGCTGCGTCGACTGTGAGTTCGCCAACCTCTGTGGTGACATCTGGTAGACTAAAAGTCGAATTTCCGACTATTGACCCCTTTTCGCCGCAGTTTTCCCATAGTCTCTTTTTTCGGCCGCCGAGCCCCAGATAAGCCGCCTCTTTTCAACTAGTTCCAAAGCGCCTCTAATATGCTCCCCGACCTGAAGGGGATTGAAACCCGTTCCCGCTCGTGCGGAAGGAAACAGGAACCATAGCCTCTAATATGCTCCCCGACCTGAAGGGGATTGAAACATAGGTCCGACTCATTCCGGCTCGTGATGTATGGCCCTCTAATATGCTCCCCGACCTGAAGGGGATTGAAACGCCTACCGAACTAGT
>JAPKZA010000399.1 GCA_026394015.1 Acidobacteriota bacterium | reverse complement strand
TGGTCGTGACAGCGGGCGCAACCCAGCGTTACCCCCAGAAACGCCGAGCCCACCACGTTGGTCATCTCGGTCATAATCTCGTTGCGGATATAAGCCTTGTCCTGATTGCCTGCGTTCCTTCGATACGGTCCCAGCCGGTTGAAACTCGCCGCCACCTGCATCTCCTGGCTCGTCGGATCGATCTCGTCCCCGGCCAACTGCTCGGTCAAAAACTGGTCGTACGGCTTGTCTGCGGCGAACGAGCGGATCACGTAGTCCCGATAGCGCCACGCCTCGCTCCGATGGGTGTCGTACTCAAAGCCGTCGCTTTCGGCAAATCGCACCACGTCCAGCCAATGCCGCGCTTGGCGTTCGGCGTATTCCGGCGAAGCGAGCAACCGGTCCACCAAGGCCTCATACGCCTTCGGAGAAGCGTCGGCAAGAAACGCTTTCATCGCCTCCGGAGTGGGCGGCAATCCCGTCAAATCCAAGTAGACCCGTCGCGCCAGGGTCGCGCGGTCCGCCGGTGGGGCCATCGTCAACCCCTGATCGGACAAACGTTTCAGTACAAACCCGTCGATACTCCCGCTGGTTGCCGCTGCCCGCGGTCGAAACGCCCAGTGGTTCCTCTCCGCGGCGCTATACTTGCCTCCGGAGCTATCAGCGGCCAGTGCGACGCAACCCAATACAGCCCAACTGAGCCAGCGAAACGGAATGTCGAACCGAAGTATCATGTCTACCCTTAGCCTAATCCAGCTTTGGCGAACAGTTGCGTGGTTCGTAGCGCTGAGTGTCTTCGCGGCACCCAATCAGCCGCCCGGTTACCAGCCCCTTCTGCGGACCGGCTTGGCTCAAGTGGAGCCAGCCCTGGACGAAACTTTTTTAATGCTATCACAGCTGGAAAGTCGGCCCGGCTGGACCCACTTCCCCCACGCCATCCTCGCTGCCGCGGTACTCCCGGACCGTCACCCCCTCGCCCTTCGGATCGGCGACCTACTCGCCCGGGAACACGAATCCGGCGCGTTCACCAACCGCCTCGATTGGCATCGCGATACCTACATGTGGCTCGAGGCCTACCGCCTCCTCGCCCCTCGGCTCGACCCGCCACGCCGCGCCCGCTGGCAAAAATGCCTCCGCGCGCAAATCGAAACGCTCGCCGCCGATACCGCCCGGGACGAATCCGCTCCCCGGCTCACCGGCCTCTTCCTTGGCACTTCGCCGAACCATTACGCTCTCTGGGCTTCCACTGTCTTCCTCGGTGGCAAAGTTTTCGACGTCCCCGCCTGGAGCGCCCTCGGTCGTCGTATCCTTTCTCGTTTCGTTCGCGAGCAGCACCCGGACGGCTTCTGGGGGGAACAGTCCACCGCCGCTCCCACCCTCGGCTATAACGCCCTGACCCTCTCGGCCGTCGCCGTTTACTGGGAGCATTCCCAGGACCCTGCCGCCTTCGAAGCCCTCCGCCGCTCGACCAATCTGCACGCCAATTTCACTTACTCCAACGGCCAACCCGCCGAACTGCTCAACGACCGCAATCGCCATTGGTTCGTCTCCCCCTGGGCCCACTTCGCCTTCTCTCACTTCCCCCATGGCCGAGCGCTCGCCGCCCGGTCGATCCCCGCGGAACTCACGCTCGAAACCCTTGGCCGCCTCGCGCAGAATCAACTCTATTGGCACCCCGGCCCGACCGGCCCGGCGTCCAACCGCTCCCTCCAGATCCCAATCTCCCTCCAACAGTCCGGCGATTGGACCGTCATCCTCTCCGGCCTCACCGGGCGCGCTCCGGCTGCGTCGCCCTGGTTCCTTGACCGGCAGAGCCACGTGAGCGTCTATCACGACCGCCTCGGTCT
>JAPKZA010000204.1 GCA_026394015.1 Acidobacteriota bacterium | reverse complement strand
TCCCGTCCATCCACCGGTTTAGCCGGCAAAGTCGCCCCGGTGAACTGGCAAATGGTCGGCAGCAGATCCATCGTCGAAACTAGGCCATCGCACACCACCCCCGCCTTTACCCGCCCCGGCAACCGCGCCAATAAAGGCACTCTTACCCCGCCCTCCCAGGTCATCCCCTTCCGTCCCCGTAACTGCCCCGGGCTGCCCTGGTACCAAGGCCCGTTATCGGAGCTAAACAGCACCAAAGTATTCTCTTCTAGGCGATTCTTCTTCAAGGTGGCTAATATCTGCCCCACCGACCAATCCAGCTCCGTCAGCACATCCCCATAGATCCCCTGTTTCGACTTGCCCCGGAACGCCGTCCCGGCTCCCAATGGAATATGGGGATAGGTATGCGGCATGTAAAGGAAGAACGGTCCGTCTTTGGCCTCGTCGATGAACTGAACCGCCTTCTCGGTGTACTTCTGCTGCAAGGTCTCCAGCTCCGCCGTCTCGGCAACGACCTTCTCGTCCTCCATCAACCATCGAGGGACCATGTCGTTCGAGTACGGAATCCCAAAGTAGTGATCAAAGCCTTTGTAGGTGGGCAGATGGGGAGCCAGATGTCCCAGGTGCCACTTCCCCACGCACATGGTTTTATAGTTTTTCGCCTTGAGCAGATTCGCCACGGTCTGCTCTCCCTCCGCGAATCCCGTCTTGTCGGCGGGAAACAACACTCGAGGAACGCCGACCCGGGTCGGATACCGGCCCGTCAGCAGGCCAGCCCGCGAAGGGCTACAAACCGGATTCGCCGAAAGGCAATGCGTAAACCGAGCCCCTTCTTTCGCCAACCGGTCGATGTTGGGCGTAGCGATGGCAGAGCCGTAGCAGGACAGATCGCCCCAACCCAGATCGTCACAAAAAATCAAAATCACGTTCACCGGCTTAGCCGGAGCCGCCGCGGCCGCAGCCGTCAAGGAGGATAGAAAGGTTCGACGAGTCAACATAGGCCCCCGGATCATAACAGAATCTCCGCCCCCTGCCGTCACCCCGGCCGCTCCTGCGCCTCGCTCGCATCGTTGAAAACCTCCTCCCGGATGATCCGATCCGTGGCTTCTCGCAAGTATTGGTCCAACGCGTCTCGCAACTGGCAATACTCCGGCCACAGAACGCGATCCAAAAACGACCGCTTCACTTTCAGCATCAGCGTCGTATGCCGCTGCCGCCGATACCGAAAAGGCGCCAACCCATACCGTCGGCACAATGCCGACAACAGCCGCCGTTGCCATTGATCGCTCAGGGAAAACTGCATCTCGATCAGTGGCTCTTCATAAACCAGCCGTGGCCCCTGTCTCGGCTCAGGCTGCGCTGTCTTCAAAGCCTCCTTCACCCGCTCCATCGCCGCCACCGCGGCCTCCCGCTCTCCCGCGGTTTGCGCCCCTTCAAACAGCGCCGCAATCTTCCGCAGCCGTTCCCGCAACTGCTGTTCCGTCATCGCCACACTTGTTCACCCCTTCCACGAGACCCTGATTCGCTTACCCAATCATCTTCCGGTCCGGAGAAAGCGTCAACTGCAGAGTGCGACTAGAACTCGCGCCGCGGTAGGATTTCCAGGGCCGGCAACTTCTTGTTTTCGAGCTCCTTTCCGATCTCGGCCGAGCGTTCGTTCAAGAAAGCCTTCGCCTTAGCCACGTAATCCTTGGGATCGGTGATGCGGACTCCGTAGATGGCCATGTAGGCGTTCTTCGGGCCCAGGGCGGCCTTCACAAAGTTGAGTTCGAAGCGCTTTTGGGCGGGTTGGTCGAAGGCGACCACCATGTAGTTATAAGGCGTTCCCGCGGCATCGCCCATGGTTTTGGCGAGTAGAACCTTTCCGCCGTTCGCTTTATAGGCGTCGAGAATGCCCTGAGCTAGCCGGTCCAGATCGGGACGGGTGCGGGCGTCGGGCCGATCGACGATGGTAAAGAGCGTCGTCCAATTGGCGACCGTCTCGTTGGGCGCGGCGAACTCCCACATCGCGTTGGCCTTCTGGTTGTAGGAGGCGAGACGGTAGGGGCGTCCAAAGAGAGTGACGGGCTCGGCAGTGGAGGCCGCCGTGAGGAAGAGAGTGCCGAGTAAAGCGCAGAGGGGAAGGGTTTGAAAGGTCTTCATACCCGGACGGGCGTAAAATTCGGGCGAAACTGCTCATCGTGTTACTCTGCTCGGATGCAACGGGTTCATTATGCCTGGATTGTGGCGGGGCTGACGTTTGTGGTGTTGCTGGCGTCGGCGGCGGTGCGTTCGGCTCCGGGCCTTCTGATGGTGCCGCTGGAAGCGGAATTCGGATGGCCGCGGACCGTGGTTTCGTCGGCGGTAGCGGTGAACATTCTGCTTTTTGGATTGATCGGGCCGTTTGCGGCGAGCGGGATGCAGCGGTGGGGATTGCGGCGCACCTGTACGGCGGCGGCGAGCCTGTTGGCGGTGGGGGTGCTCGCGTCGTCGCGGATCGCGGAGCCGTACCAGATGATTCTGCTATGGGGTGTCGTGGTCGGCGTGGGGACGGGCGGAACGTCGATGGTGCTGGCGGCGGTGGTGACCGGGGCGCTTTCGGCGGCGAACGCGACGGGGCAGTTGCTGTTTTTGCCGCTGATGGCGCGGGTGGTGGCCGAGCATGGCTGGCGAGCGGCCACGCTGTGGATTGGTGGCTTTGCGGCGGTGGTAGCGCTGTTGATCTGGCTCGTGATGCGGGATTCGCCCGAGTCGATCGGGTTGCGGGCGTATGGCTGGAAGGCCGCTGTGCCGCGGGGCGCGGCGATGCGGCCCATGGCGGCGTTGCGGTTTGCAGTAGGGCGGAAGGAGTTTTGGGTGCTGGCTGGGACGTTCTTCGTTTGCGGAGCGAGCACGAACGGGCTGGTAGGCACGCACCTGATCCCGGCTTGCCATGATCACGGGATCGGCGAGATGCGGGCGGCTGGCCTACTGGCGATGATGGGGGTCTTCGACATTGCGGGGACGACGGCGTCCGGGTGGTTAACGGACCGGTGCTCGCCTCGCTTGCTGTTGGGCATCTATTACTGCTTGCGGGGGCTTTCGCTGTTCTTGTTGCCAACTCTGTTGGCCAAGGGCGATACGCCGGAGTTGCAGTGGTTTGCGGTGCTGTACGGGCTGGACTGGATTGCGACAGTGCCGCCAACGGTGCGGCTGTGCGCGGATGCTTTGGGCGGGAGAATACCGGGGTGATCTACGGCTGGATCGCGGCGGCGCATCAGGTGGGGGCGTCGTTGTCGGCGCTGTTGGCCGGGAGCGTTCGGCAGGCGACGGGCGAGTATGCGGGAGCGTTTTTCGGGGCGGCAGTGCTATGTTTGTTGGCGGCGGGGACGTTTGGGGTTTCGCGGCGGGCTAGCGTTCCTGAGCTCGCATGACGGCGGCGTGGGTGGCGGCGCGGTCGGGCTTGCCGGCTTGGGTCCAGGCGCGGATGAGCAGGTAGTGGATGGCCGGGTCGGGGGTAGAGCCGACCGAGAGGGTGAGGGCGAGTTCACCTTCCGCGGCGGCTTGGGCGGAGTCACCCTTCTTGAGCAGCAGGCGGGCTAGTTCGAAATGAGCGTCGCGGAGGGCGGGCGAGAGTTTGACGGCTTCGCGAAGCCAGGTTTCACATTCTTCCAGGCGGCCGAGCAGGAGAAGAAGCCGGGCACCGGGCAGGAGGGTATCCGCCTGGGGATGGCCGGCGGCTCGTTCCAGGCGGATGGCTTCCTGATAGAGCGCGAGGGCATCGGCGGGGGTGCCGACGCTTTCCGTGGAGAGGCCGAGATAGAGGGCGACGCGGGGGTCTTTCGGAGAAAGTTCGCGGGCCTTGCGGAAGCGGGCCAGAGCATCCTTCATCTCGTTGTTCATGTAGGCGGTCATGCCGTAGAGGAACTGGGCGTAGGCGGCTTGGGGGTCGAGGACCAAGGCGCGTTCCAGGCTGCGGTTGGCGAGGTCGAAGCGGTTAGCGGCCATGGCGAGTTTGGCTTGCAGGGTGAGCGCGGGGATGAGCTTGGGATCGAGACGGAGTGCCTCTTCGACGGCGGCGAGGGATTCGGCGAACTTTTGGGCGACGAAAAGGGCGTTGGCCTTTTCGTAGCTGGGCTGGCCGGGGGAAGCGGCTTGAAGAACGACGGCGAGGACGGCGGCGAGAACGAACTTCATGGTTCGCCGTCCTCGGTGACGTCGAGGACGCGGTCGGCGGCGACGCTCGATAGTTTTTGGAGGCGACCGCTGGGCCATTGAATTTCGATTTCGGCGGCGGCGCGATTTGTGCCGAGGCCGAAGCGGACGAGGGGTTCGCTGGAGCTGGCGTAGCCGACGGCGGTGGTCGCGTGGTTGTAGAGGTGGCGGCCGTCGGGGAGGCGAACGTGGACTTTAGCTCCGAGGCCTTGGCGGTTGGAGCGGGTGCCGCGGAGGCGGAGGGCGAGCCAATGGGCGGGGCCGGCGCTGACGTTGCGAAAGAGCTTGGCGGGGCCGTTGACGGCGGTGACGACGACGTCGATGCGGCCGTCGTTGTCGAAATCGGCGAAGGCGGCTCCGCGGTGGGCGGCGGCGACTTGGAAGGCGGGGCCGGCGGTGGAGGAGACGTCTTCGAGACGCTGACCGGCGATGTTGCGATAGACGCGATTGGGGAGGGCGGATTGGCGGCCGAGGTAGCGGTCGAGCTGCATGAGATGGCCGAGGGCGAAGAAGAGGTCTTTCCAACCATCGTTATCGAAGTCGAACATACCGAGGCTCCAGCCGGTGAGTTGGCGGGTACTCATAAGAAGGCCGGTGCGTTGGGCGTAGTCTTCAAAGCCTTTGCGACCGCCGAGATTGCGGAAGAGGAGGAAGGAATCGTTGACGATTCCCGAGACGAGGAGATCGGGTTTGCCGTCGTTATCGAGATCGCGAAAGTCAGCGCCCATGCCGGCGATGGCGTAGCCATCGTCGCGGAGAGCGACGCCGGCCTCGAGGCCGATCTCGGTAAACTTGCCCTGGCCTTCGTTGCGGAAGAGGATGCCGCGAACGGAGTCGTTGGCAATGAAAATGTCGGTGAGACCGTCGTCGTCGAAGTCGGCGAAGGAGACGCCCATGCCTTTACCGATCTGGCGGCCGATGCCGGAGGCGGCGGAGACGTCCGAGAATGTGCCGTCGTGGTTGTTGTGGAAGAGTTGGTTGGGCAGGCCCTGGTAGGCGTTGGGATGGCAGTAGTATTGGCGTTCGGGGGTGCCGCAGCGGGGTTCGGTGGCGGCGTCCCAGACGACGTAGTTGGCGACGAAGAGGTCGAGCCAGCCGTCGTTGTCGTAGTCGAACCAACCGGCGGAGACGGCCCATTTAGGGGCATCGGGGAGGGGAAGGGGGGCGGCGGCGAAGCGGCCGTTGCCGAGGTTGCGGTAGAGGGTGTTGCCTTTGACGCCGGCGACGAAGAGGTCGGCGAAGCCGTCGTTATCGTAGTCGGCGGTGGCGACGGCCATGGCGTAGCCTTCTCCGGCGAGGTCGGTTTCGGCGGTGACGTCAGTGAAGGTTAGGTTGCAGTTATTGCGGAAGAGGCGGTTGGAGAACTTGGGGCTGGTTTTGCGCAAGGACGGGATGGCGGCACCGTTTGTGAAGAAGATGTCGGTGCAGCCATCGTTGTTGTAATCGAAGGCGGCGACTCCGCCGAGGGTGAGTTCGATTTGATGGAAGCCGCCGGCTTCGCCGTTTTGGAGCTCGAAGCGGAGGCCGGATTGGGCGGCGATCTCTTCGAACCGAATGGGGGGCGGGGCGGCCGCGGCTTCGAGGGCGGTGAGGAGGAGGAGGAAGCGGAACACGCTACCTCCCATGCTACCTAGAACTCAAAGCGAAGCACCAGCTGGCCCGTGCGCGGGGTGGGGAGCGAAGAGTTCACGCTGTTCGAGGCGATGTTGTTGTAGTTGAGGAAACCGAAGCCGCCGG
>JAPKZA010000170.1 GCA_026394015.1 Acidobacteriota bacterium | reverse complement strand
GCCGGGCTTGCGCGGCCTGTGCGCTCTCTATTTTGAGGAACCGCGCACAACGGACTTGCTTCGGCCCGGCAGGATGGGCGAGTCCCTCGCCCGTTGGTACCGGGCCTGCGCGGCCTGTGCGCTTCTAACCTGCGGGGCGGGGATTATGGCGCGGTGGGTCTCCCGCCGCCGTTTTCTCCATCTTGTCCAGCGCGCTCACTTATGCTTATGGCGCTGGGCAGTAAGTTGTTGGGCAATCCGCTGGCCAGGGCGGCGTTAACATAAATGTCGTACAGTCCGGACAGGAACTTCCGCTGGGCGGCGATCCGCTTGGCGCGCGTCATCATCTCTTCGACCGCGCACATGCCCTCGGCTCCCGTGGATTCCGTGGCGTGGGTCAATGCCCCACTGATCATGCAGTGTAGATTAGCCTCCAGCGCGGGTGACGGCTTGGGGGCGCAACCGCACTCCGTTTTGGCCTTAATCTCAGCAATCGCCTTGGCGCGCGGGGAATCGTCCATCCGGATGGCATCCTTTTCTCCCAGGAGCCACCTGACGTGGCTGATCGCTCCCGCGCCAAAGGCTGGAAACGCGACCAGAACTGCGTTGCTCTCTTCGACAAGGTTCGCCAGGAGCTTTTTCGTGGCCGAGTTGAGCTCGTTTGGACGTTCGCCGATCGCGAGGGCGGCCAATAGGATTTCGAAATCTTCACTGCACTTACACATTCCGTATCTCCTTCTTTGTCATGATTGTTACTCCAAACGTACTTGGGCGGCGGTCACCCGCCGTGCGATTGATCGGCGGCTCAGATACTGCCGCTTTTCCTCTTTCGTCCAATTGCCGGTCAGCGACTTCCAGGCATCCTGGATGGCCTGGTTGTTCCCGGGCCGCGCCGTTGCTCGCAGCAGTTGTCCGTAAAAGATGTTGTTGCGCGACTGGTTTTTTTGGAAGGCTGCGAGTGCTTCCTCGAGCTCCGGCAGAGCGAGGGCTGGTTTGCCGGAGTCCAGATATGCTTGGGCCAACGCATACTGCACGAAGGGCAGAAAGCTGGCGCTCTTTGCGGCGGTGAGCTCGTTTTTGACGTCGAGACACACGCGCATGGCCTCCGTGGAGGTCTCCGTCTCCGAGGCCAGGCGGAGGCATTGCTGCTGACGCACTTCGCTTCGTTGCGGCCCGTTGACGACTGCTTCGGCACTGGCACGCTCGACGAGCTTGTTCGCGACGTCTGGTCGGCCCGATTCTCCCTCGGTCGCCGCCAGGGCTATCAATCCCTGGGTTCGAATGGCCGCGCTTTTCAGGGCGGGGTCGGCGATGAGCCGCTCGAGGACTTCGCGGGATTCCTGTGATTTGCCTTGGGCGTTTAGGGCCCTACCTAACGCTACGCGACACTGAAAATAGTGGACGGGAAATTCCTTTTCTTTGCCCTCGCGCTCGTACTCGGCCAGAGTGGCCTGGAGCACTCGAACCGCTTCGGGAAACTGGCCCAGGTGCATCAGGATGGTGCCTTGGTACTCTCGCGCTCTCCGCCGCACGCGCTCGTACCCGGCTTCCTGGGCATCCTCGGCGGTCTTTTTATAGAGCGCGAGTGCTCCTTCCAGTTCCTGGGCGGAAAAGAGGACGTCTGCGCGGATCCGTCGGCATTCCAGGACATGCATGCGATAACGGTTGGCTTCGAAAAACGGCTCCACATCGTCAAGGGCCGCAAACGCCTCTGTTTTTCGCCCTCCGCTCAGGGCTGCGGCCCACGCCAGACCCAGCCGCGCTCGCTTCTCCCAATAAATGGACCCTGCTTGTTTGGCGGAAGCTTCGGCCGCGCGGTAGCTCTTCTCGGCTTCCTGCATCTGTTCTTTTACGAGATAGGCGAGGCCCAAGTCGACTAAACCGGCTGCCGCCTGGCCTTCCAGGCCCGCCGCTCGGGCGGTGGCTATCCCGGATTGCGCCAACTGTTCGGCTTGGTCGTAGTCGGCGTTCATCACTTCCATGACAGCGCGGGTTAAGAGCAGGCGCGCCCGCATTCCTTCGGTCAACGCGGTCGGTGAAATCGCCTCTGCTTTCGTCAATAGCTCCCGAGCGTTTTTGGCGGAGACAAACTGCTGTCCCATTGCCCGCTGGATGAGGGTCAGGGCGAGCCCCTCGTCGTTCAAACCGCGCCGATAAGCGGCTTCGGCTTGGTCGTAGTAGGTGGCGGCTCGGGCGGGTTGTAATTGCTGATCCGAGAGCGCGGCGAGGCGAAGCAGAGCGGCGGGCTGCCCGGGTTGTTCGGCGAGTACTTGCCGGTAGCTTGCCTCGGCGGCGGCGAGGTGCTCGGCGCTGTCCTGGGCTCGCGCCAAGTCCAAGCGGGGCTGGGGAGCCGCCGGGGCAAACGGGGATCCGATGCGGGCGGTGAGGGTTGCTTCGGCGGTGTTGAAGTCGCGCAGCACCATCGCCCTGGTACCGTCGTACAAGCGCCGAAGATCCAGGTTGCCCCAGGTGCCCTGTTGTTCGGCCCGCAGGAGCTGTTCCTGCGCCTGCCGGGGTTGATCGAGCCGCCAATAGGCCTCGGCGAGTCGGAGACGAATCGGGGCATAAGACTGATCTTTTTCGGAAGCGAGTTCCAGCATGCGGGCTGCTCGCGCATAGGTGCCGTCCGCCAAGGCGGTGACTCCGATGGTGTAGTAGTTGGCCGCGGCGGGGGCTGGCCCTTGCTCCCCCAACCATCGACCTCCGACTAGGCCCACGGCCACCGAGACCGCGGCGACGGTGGCGACTGTTCCCAACCGCCAGCTTTTTTTCACGCGGAACCAGGGGAGCGAATAGCGGCTGGTGAGGCTTTTCATCACGCCGCTGGCATCGGCAAACCGGTCTTCGGGTTCATGTTCGAGACAGCGTAGAATCACCGACTCCCATTTGGAATCGACGTCGGGAGTGACGTCGCGGGGCGGCTTCGGTTTTTCGCGGAGGCGGCGGACGGCCACTTGGAGCGGCGAATCGCCCGGGTAGGGCGGGGAACCGGTGGCCATCTCGTACATGACGAGGCCCAAGGCGTAGATGTCGGCGGCGGGGCCGACGGATCGGCCTTCGAGCTGTTCGGGGGCCATGAAGGCCGGGGTGCCGGCGCCCATGCCGGTGGCGGTCTCGTCGCCAGTGGGTTGGGTGCTGCGGGCGAGACCGAAGTCGGTGACGACGACGCGGGTGCTGCCGTCGCGTTCGGTCGACAGAAAGACGTTGGCGCCCTTGAAATCCCGATGGACGACGCCGGCCCGGTGGGCGGCCGTGAGGGCCGCGGCCATTTGTTCGATCAGCGGGCGGGCTTGGTCCAGGGTCAACCGTTTCTCCCGTTTCAGGAAGTGGGCCAGGGTTTCGCCTTCGAGAAACTCCATCGTGAGAAAGCCGAGTTGATCGGTCCGCACGTAGTCGAACACGCGGCAGACGTTGGGATGGGTGACTTGCCGGGCGAGGAGTACTTCGCGGCGAAAGCGTTCTTCCATCCGCGGTTCGCCGACGATTTCGGGGCGGATGGTTTTGAGGGCGACGGTTTGGTTGAGCAGTTCGTCGAAGGCTTCGTAGACTTCGCCCATGCCGCCGCGGCCGACGAGTCGGACGATGCGGAAGCGCCCGGCGAGTAGGTCGTCGGGGTTGCAGGATCGCGGCCCTTCGGCGGCCTCGGTCAAGATGCCGGGTAGCACCGGAAGGTTATCGACAAAGGCGTTGGAGCGGGCGCCGAAGCCGAGGAGCCGCAGGACTTCCAGGCGAACGTTGTCATCGTCGGGACATGCGCGGGCCAGAAAAGCGGCCCAATCCGATTCGGGCAGCTCCGCCGCCTCGCCAAAGAGCGCCTTAACGCGTTCCCAGCGTTCAGGCTCCCACGACATGGCCTTCTCCGGCAGGTCTCGATAGTTCGGCTTCGAGCCAGGCACGGGCCACCATCCAATCTCTTTTTACGGTTCGGTCGGATATGTTCATGGTGGCCGCGGTCTCTTCGACGCTCAGCCCTCCGAAGAATCGTAGTTCTACGATTTGTGCTTGCCGGGCGTCTATCTTAGCAAGGCGTTGTAATGCCTGATCGAGGGCCAAAAAAGTTGCCGAGCTGTTTTCGACGCGGAGGAGATCGTCGCTCCATTCGACTTTGTGGTGGCCTGGACCGCCTCGCTTTTCGGCCTGGTGCTCGCGCGAATGGTCGATGAGGATGTTCCGCATCAGCTTGGCGGCGGTGGCGTAGAAGTGGCGGCGGTTTTCCCAAGGGATCCGCTGCGTGCCCGCCAGACGACAATAGGCTTCGTTGACCAAGGCCGATGGTTGAAGGGTGTGATCCTTGCGTTCGCGGCGCATGGCGTGGGTGGCCAACCGTTTCAGTTCGGTGTAGACGACTTCGAGCAGGCGGTTTTCGGAGTCCTTGTCGCCTTGCGTGACGCGGCCCAATAACTGAGTGACTTCGGTCGATTCCATAGTAATAGGGGGGTGCCCTAGAGCCTATCACAATGGTTCTGTCGGTTCGTGCGCTTTGTTAGTGTCTCCGCTAGTGTCCGCCGCCGCCTTCGCTACTCTTTTTGGCGGGCTTCGAGGGAGGCGCTTTGAGTGTTTCCGGTTCCCCCAGCATTTTCGACGGCCCTTTGACGGCTTCGGGCAGGGTGATCTTGGGGACGGTGACGATGCGGGAACGGGTTACGGGGACGAGCGGTTTTTTCGGGGCCGGGGGGGCGGCGGCGACCGGAGTCGGTTTCGGTTTTTGGGGCGGGGGGGGCTCAACCTTTACGGTTGGTAAGACGACGGTGGGAATGGTGGCGGCGGGGGGAGGAGGGGGCGGCATGGGGACCGTGCGCAGGCTCTCCCAGCTTGATCCGGCGGGCTTGACGGTTAAGTGGACCTCGGTCGAGGCTGGACTGGTTCCGCCCCAGGCGTAAGTGAGTAGAGTGGCGTGATAGTCGCCGCTTTCGAGCTTTTCGGGATGGACGAGCAGGTCGACGGCGTCGGTTTCGAGGGCCGCGCCGGGGGGCGGCAAGGCGCCGCGACGGGGGCGGATTTCGAGCCAAGGGGCCCCGGCGGCCGACATTGTGTAGGGCATGCCGGGAAGGCTACCGGAGACCATCACTCGCTGCATGGTCGGGGGACGCCCTCCTTTTTCACAGGAAAAATCGAGGCTTTCGGCGGAGACCCGCAGCATCGGGGCCATGGCGACTTCCAGGACGACCTGTTCGACCGACCGGGAGCAACCGCTGCGGAGTTCGACCGAGAACCCGAAACGACCCGGTTCCATCGGCGTGCCGCGCAGGTAGCCCCTACCGACCAGGCTCATTCCCGTCGGCAGGTTGCCGTCGCCCAGGCGCGTCGAGGTCGCCCCCAGTTGGCATCGTCCGCTGCTTTCCACGACTAACGGTCCCTGGTTGTACGGTCGACCGGCGAGCGCGAGGGGGAGAGTGGGGTTGAGCAGGCGCAGTTCGGCCCCCAATAATCCCATCGTTACTCCGAAGACACAAATGGCTAGGCGCCGCAGCATTACAAACCCTATCGACAAAGTTTGGCTAAAGTTGAGACATTTCTTGGCGATATGACCTTCATGCGTAAGATTTTTCTCGCTCTGGCCCTTTTGAATGTCGCTTTCGCTGCCGATCCGGTGCCTCCGTTCGCCAAACTGCCGAAGACTCTCCTGACGAATGACGGGGTAGTCCTGTTGGCCGAGGCGGGTTTGGGCGAGCGGTTTCTGCTCGAACTGATCGAGCAGAAGACGTCGCGTTTTGACACGAGCGCGGAGGCGCTGGCCTCGTTGGCTCGGCAGGGACTGACCGAAAACATCCTGCGGGCGATGGTTCGCAAGCAGGATCACGCTTCCGGCGCGCCCGGCGGCGGCGGTGCGGGGGATAATCCGGTGGCGCTGGAGCCGCATCTTTTGCGCGGTAAAGTGGTCCGCCAGCGGATGCTCGTGCCGGATTCGGTGGGGGGCAATGTCGGCATCATGACGATGGCGCCGGTCGTGCCCAAACCCGTCGCCGCCCTAACCCCGGAAAAACGGGACGCCAACGCCGACCGTTGGTACCTCATCACCCAGCGCTAACGCATTCGAAGTTTCGGCGCGAAAGCTGCGTCTCCGGATGCTCCTCTCCGAATAACTCGCTTTTAATGAGATACGCCCATCCCACCGTGCTTGCGCGCGTGGCTTTGTTTCGCAAAATCTGCGAGGCCGTCGAATCCGTCCATCGCAAATTGGTGGTCCATCGCGACTTGAAGCCGGGCAACCTTCTGGTTGCCCCCGACGGCTCCCCCAAGCTCCTCGATTTCGGCATCGCCAAACTCCTGGAAGGTCCGGACGGCGGCCAAGCCACCCTGACCGCGGCCGGCCTGCAGCCCATGACCCCGGACTACGCCGCCCGCGAACAGGTCCTCGGCCAGGCGATCACGGCCGCCACCGACGTCTACGCGCTGGGTCCCGACCTGTATAAATTGCTCACCGGCAGCCGTCCCCATCGCTTCACCGAAAACACGCCGATGGGCTGGGCGCAGGCGATCTGTGAAACGCCGTTACGGCAGCGTCGCCGAACTCGCCGAGGACCTCCGTCGCTTCCAGGAGCAGCTGCCCGAGCGCGCCCGGCCGGAGACGTGGCTTTATCGCGGCGGAACCGGGCGGCGGTGGCGGTGGGCTCGGTGGCGGTACTGGGGCTGATCGGGACCTCGCTCTATGCGTTGGCCCAAGCCCGCGAAGCCACCCAGCGTTTCAACGACGTCCGCGTGCTCGCCAAGTCGTTCCTGTTTGATTTGAACGACGAACTCGCTCGACAAACTGGTCCTGAGT
>JAPKZA010000048.1 GCA_026394015.1 Acidobacteriota bacterium | reverse complement strand
TACCCCGTACCGGCAGAGGTCACCTCGATGGAGACAACTTTTCCTCCAGAGATTTTTGCCTCCGCCTGGGCTCCTCCAGATACGGTCACCATCGGCGCAGTGCTGTAGCCAGATCCTCCATTCGCCACAACAATCCGCCTGACCCCTTGGCTCGAACTTATGGATCCGATCTGTGCGGCGCCTTCGGAAACAGCAAGAGTCACGGGATTGGCCGAGGTATCCCCAGTCGCATAGGCCGTTACATACTTCACATCCGCGGACTGATTCGGAATTACGTCGAAAAGAATTTCCTGGGCGGCCGCCTGAATCGTCAGTGTCCCAATGGCCGCACCCGTAAAGTTCGGATCGGTGACTGTGGCCGTGACCGAATATGTGCCCACAGCCGTATGCGTGGCATCACTTCCCACATAGGCAACGGAGGTGTTCAACGAGGGAGGAATTGTGGCAACGGTTACGGAACGGGCGGTCCCCGCGTAATCCTGCGTCAGCCCAGACAAGCTGACCGTTGCAGCGCTTTTCGCGATGGCGAATGCTCCCGCGAAAATCCCCGAGTACCCCGGCGTGGTCACCGTGGCTCGAAACTCATAATTCCCTGCTGCCGTAGGAGTCTTTGAAGAATAATCTCCAGTGCTTCCTTGAATTCGATACTCATAAGTCAGGGAAACATCCTGTCCTCCAGTGGAAAGGGTCGGCTTTTTTTCAGAACCATCATAGGTACTCGTTAAACTGCTGGCGGAGAGAGTGACCGCCGCAGGTTGCGATTGTAAGCGGATGGTGGTTTCTGCGTCAGCAAAGTTGGCACTCGCCGTCCGGTAGACTCGAAGGCGGATTTCTCCAGAATAAGATCCAACGGTTACTCGCGCTTCCCCTGTAAGAAAGTCTTGAACGACGGTGGCCAAACCTTGGTTGTCCGATGCTGTTTCCACTAGCACCGGCAACAACGATAGTGTCGCAGTTCCGCTCACCACCACCTCCTGCCCGTAGGATACGCTGTAGAAGGATCCACTATTATCGCTCTGTGCTGAAAGAGAGGCGCCGGCAGAGTCGACTACAGAAATTGTCAGAGGATCCGAGGTTTTAGAAATAACCAGCGTTGCAGTGATGGATCCTTCGTACACGGCATCCCCGATAATTTCCGCCTTCACGAGGTACTGCCCCGCTAACGTGGGAGCTGTTTCCGACTGCGGATAAACAACATCGATTCCTGTATAGGTGATCTTTACCGTGCCGGTCGCAGAGGTGGGCTTTCCGGAAACGGTCACGCTAACGGGGCTGCCAGTGTAGTTTGCCGTTAGTCCACCCAAAGTCAGCGGAGCAGTGACTTTCGGTGTTCCAATCGCCGTTAATGCTGAGACGGTGCCAGCACTGTTCCCCACCGCAACTCGCAAAACCCTAAACGCGGCTTGAGTGAATATCCCCTGAATGGACGTTCCATTTTTCACGAAGCCTTCCGGTAATCCCAAGACAGCTCCCGCCCCAGTCGGCAGCGTAAGACTCAAGGACTGTCCGATGCTTGCATAAGTCCCCACTCCCGAAAGAGCAGGCAAGCTGGGCGCCGCTCGGATCGCAAATGCGTGATAAGAACCAGCGCCAATCCGGTTGATCGATAGGGTAGCCGTGCTGGGAAGTGTGGTTTCTCCCTCATCCGTCCGCCCCACCACCCGAACGGTTCCGTTCGATAGGAGAGCAACCAAATGGTGAGCCCCTGCCACAATCTCCGTGACTTCGGTCAAGCCAGCCATTGCGGTGGAGGCATCTACATAACTACTTCCACTCAGAATTTTTCCCCAAGCCTGAACAGTTCCGTTGGAAAGAAGCGCTGCAGAAAATCCGCTTCCGGCCGCAACTTGTGTCACTCCGCTCAGTGCCGGAAGCGACTTGGCCGCCAAATCATATCCTGTTCCGTTATAGACCAGCCCCCACGTACGGATCGTCCCGTCCGCACGCAAAG
>JAPKZA010000572.1 GCA_026394015.1 Acidobacteriota bacterium | reverse complement strand
TAAGTGTATATTATAACAGATTATGACAACTCTGTCAATTGGACGTCTGCAAAGACCCTATCCTCTGCATGGTCATATGTGAGGAATACTTTAGTGCTGTCAGTGCCGTCTTTGACTTGGAAGACACCCTGATAGCAGAACTGACCGCCGTTGGTAATGCCCAAGAACTTACAAGCTGTGAAGTTTGGACCTCTGTAGCCTGCATCTTGTGCGGCCCTGGTCAGATACAGTGGTCCAAAATCCGTTAGAACTTCTAGTGTGTCTGCTGTGATCATAGTTGCTCCTTATTAACAGTCTGCGTCAAAGGATTCCCATTCCTGGGATTCGTCGGGCTGTCCGTCGTAGTATTCTTCTTCCTCTACCATAGTCTCTAGCTCTTCGCTGGCAGTAAGGAAGCTCTCGCACATATTGAACAGCTCCTGGTAAGCCCGCTTCTCGTCTCTGTTCAGTTCCTTAAGGAACATAGGACCTTCTTCACGCATGGCTTCCATCACCTGTCCCAGTGCAGACAGAGTGTTCTCGCACATACAGTAGCTCATATTTGGGTAAGTTGACATAGGTTCGCTCCTTAGTTGCTGTTGATGTATGTATTATAGCGTCTTTTGGGCAAAGTGTCAAACAAGTGCTTTGTATAACCCTACCAGCCCTATGGCCAATGCCACAAGGTTGACAACAGCTTGCGGAACATTGCGTACACGTACAGCCCATGCCAAAAACGCCACAGTCCCAACAGCAAACACAGCGATGTTGTAGGGGTACATGCTGGGCCCTATGCTGTTAAGCACATGCCCCGCAATAATTGCAACAGCACCCGTCCATTGCAGTGCATCGTCAAGTTGCTTGCATGTTACATTAAACATCCGCGCACTCTTCCCAGACAGCATGTACGTGTTGCGGCTCTAAACGCTCTAAGGCCGCTATAAACACAGCCCCAACGTCACAGCTCACATACGTGTCGCTTTGCATCCCCTGTTCGCTGTAGCTAACGTCGTCGGCTTCCGCTTGCGTAAAGCCCACAGTTTGCAAGTATGTACGCAGTTCCTGCATAAACAGCTCGTCTGTGTAAATTAGCCCCATTGTGCTTGTGTCCCAGCAATTTGCTGTCATGTCGTCCGTTGCAAAGTGTATGCACAGCTCGCCAAAGTCCTTGTCGTTTGTGATGTACTGCAAGTCCAGCGCCTCAACGTCTACAGCTTTTGCTGTAGTACTCCAATAGCCCGTGCCGTTTGTGTGCAGTGTAAAAGTGTTTTCTAACATGTTTTGTTCCTATTTAAAAACTTATTATAGCGCACTTCGTCCAAAATGTCAAATGTGCTATAACAAGCCCTTACGGGCAGTAGTGTTATGCTATAATTGTGTCGTCTAGCGCACAAGCTAACGCATTAAATGCGTTTTGTATTGCAACATGTTCGTCTAGCCCGGCTTCGTCTAGCACTGCTTGTAACTGTAACATTAAACTGTCTAATTTGCTTTTTGTATTTTGCATTGTGTTCCTTTTTGCTATGTTGTTATTATAACACATTTTGGCTAAAACGTCAAATGTGTTATAATAACCCTACAGCTAGTAGGGTCTTTAACTTTAGTATTAATCTACAAACTCTACGCTGTTTGTGCGTAGTGTTGCATATACAGTAGGGAGTACACTTGCAAGCTCGTTTTGCAAATTGTCTGCAAGCAAATCTCCGCTAACATAAGCGCATTTTGCTTGCGTAGGGAATGCGTATTTTACACTCCCGTCGGGCTTAATTGTTTTGTGTGCGTTAAACGCGACTACGAGCTTGTATGCTTGCAATTTTTTGTTGTAAACGAGCTTTGCTTTTGCTATGCAGTTTGTAAGCATTGTGTGTCCTTTTTAGTGTGTATGCGTGTATTATAACGCACTTTTGCCAAAACGTCAACAGCTTGTGCAAAGACCCTGATGTCAACCAGGTCTTTTTTTGGGTGTTGTGAAAACGCAACACCTGTTGGATTGGGCTTACAATGGAGTCTCACCATATGCCTTGAATGGCGCCAAGGACGGGGATCGAACCCGCCTAGGTCGGATAGACAATCCGTTGCCCTCCCAGAGGACTACCTTGGCATTATAAAATGGGCTGGAGCGGTCGTCTCCATTTAATGTTCTCCGCCTCGCCCTTAAGCATATTTCAGCGCGGTCTGGCCTTTAGAACAACCCTAAACTCAGTTAGAAAAAAGCTAAAGGAACCATTGTCAATCTATGTCTACCTGTAAGCGCATCTCTCACGGGCCTTTACGGTCATTACTTCCCACATGCTCC
>JAPKZA010000127.1 GCA_026394015.1 Acidobacteriota bacterium | reverse complement strand
GTCCGCCACCATGGCAGGCCGCGCAATCTTGCTGATATCATCCGCCGTTAAAGCAACACGAAAGCCGCTGCGGACAAGCTCGGCAAAATCTTCATTGGGCAGCATGACGGTCAGACAATAAAGTTTGTCCTGCCCGACATTGATCACCTCATGTTCATGGCCCGGCCGCACGATGAAGCTTTCGCCCGCCTTTACATGCACTTCCATCCCGTCGCAGACGGATTTTGCTTCGCCGCTCAGCACAAAGAACATCTCATGCGCATGGCCGTGGCGATGCCAGGGGGTCTTGCCACCCGGTTCGAAGATTTCGAGGAAAATGGAAAAAGGCAGCTGATCCCTGATTGGGTCCGCGATCATGGCGAAGTAATTGGTGTCCTTTTCGGAAATCTTGAATGTCTCAAGGTCCGCAATACGTCGCGTGATGATGGGGGAAAGCTTCACCGGGCTTGCTTCATTTTCGCTCATGGGTGTCTTCCTATCATTGGGGTTCAAGCCACGCTCATCGCGCGTAAAGCCGATCCAGCCGCACAAGGCGGTTCAGGATCATCAGCAGTAGAACCGTTACCACAATCAGGATCGCGGATACGGCGTGCACGGTCGGTTCCAGGCTGAAGCTTGCTTCCGCATAGATCCGCACCGGCAGGGTTGTCATGCGCGCGGTGGTCAGAAAGCTGGTTACGGTGACTTCCCCGAAGGAGATGAGAAAGCTCATGATACCTGCTGCGACAAGCCCAGGTGCCAGGCCTGGCATGATCACCCATAGGAAGCGCGACAGTGCTGATGCTCCAAGGCTTGCAGCCGCATCTTCCTGCGCCTTGTCGAGTTGTTCCACAGATGCCTGAAGCAGCGCGATCGAGAAGGGCAGAACAAGGACTACATGCACGGCAAGCATGCCAAGGAAGGGCGGTATGGCTGTGAATGCCTGTAAAAGCTTAAGCATGCCAACGCCAATCGCGACATGCGGCAAGGAAAGCGGCAGGGTCCAAAAGGCAGACAGTGCCATCAGGCCGCGAAAGCGGTGGCGCGATAGGGCAAAGGCGGCAGGAAGCGCCAAACCAATCGCAAGCACCGCAGTTGCCGCGGCAAGCTGCACGGAAATCCAGAAACTCGCGGCATAGGCACCACCGAAAAGAACGCGATCATACCATTTCAAGGTGAAGGCACGAAAGCCGGCGACGGTTGCCTGCGGCACATCATTGAAGCTTTGAATCATCACCAGAACCAGCGGCAGCAAAAGCAGAAGAAGGCTGCTGGCCAGCAGCAATTTGCCAATGACCGGGCCGAACAGGTCGAGGATTCTGAGCAGCCATCCCGGCACGCTGCGGGAGCTACCGGGCGCGCCGCTTTTCCAGGGCGTGAGCTTGCGCGTGATCCCAATCACCAGCAGTGCGAAGACGGTACTCGCCAGTGTCATGACCAAGGCCAAGGCGGCGGCCATCGGTGCATTCAGATTCTGCAACGCCTCCTGCCAAACCAGCATGCCGGTGGTCCAGACCTTCTTGCCGCCGAGCAGCGTGGCCGAGACATAGGCGGTGGAAGCCATCAGAAAAACAATGATGATGCCCGCCCGCAAGCCAGGCAGGGATAGCGGCAGATCAACCAGAAAAACCCGGATAGTGCGTGAAGCGCCGAGGCTTTCTGCGGCCTCATGCACGCGCGGGCTGGTGCCTTGCAGCACATCATAAAGCGCCAGCACCATGAAGGGCATGAACACCTGCGCCAGCGCCAGCGCCACGGCGCC
>JAPKZA010000062.1 GCA_026394015.1 Acidobacteriota bacterium | reverse complement strand
GGGTCCGAGGGTAGTTTACTGTGGATTTTCCTCTGGCGCCGCGACGAACTTCAATCTTTCGCCAATATCACGGAGCGGGGGCTGCGCGGGGAATTCGTCGTGGGTGTAGACCCAGATCGGAAGAAGCGTCTTGGCTTCGTCGTTTTTCGCGACGAGCAGACGAAAGCCGCCGCACGAGCCTCGATTCATGTCAGTACTAGGGCGGCGATACTTCCAGACGCGACCTTCGAAACCAGGGACGGCGACCGCGTGGCACGCTCTCCAGATCGCTCGCCGCATGTCGATACATCTTCTTGGTGAGCCGCTCCACCTCGGAATCGAACTTCGGATGACGGATCGCCGCAATCTGCCAATGCTGCAAGCAGATTCCTAGGTCGGTGCCAGCAGCGCCGTTATCCTGTCCGAAAGCTCGGGATCGACCGCCCACGCAAGCGACTCGATTACGTCCAGGAGCCGTTCACAGTTACGGGTCATTGGTTCAAAGAAAAAGCCTAGCAGGAACCGTGGTGCCCTCGGCGTCCGTTCTGCGGTATCTAGGAATTCGCGTACGGGTTCGTAGAGCGGTAGAAGCGCCTCGTAACAGGTTTTCGCCTCCCCAGAGGACATGTTGGCCAAGCGTTCGTTACTGACGGACTGCACCAGTCGATCGAGCAAGAACGGAGCGGCGAGAGCGATGAAAACGGTTTCCCGCAACGAGGAAGGTTTTTGCTTACCTTGCGAGATCCTGGCAGTCGCGGTGACGAGTTCGAAGGTGGCGAATAGGGTGCTCATTGGAATTTGTCCCTTTGAGTCAAATGGTACCCGGTCGTTGGATTGGTATGCAACCACCCTGGCGGAGACGCAACCCGAGCGCCGACTCAAGGGCCAGGATTCCCGGAGCGCGAGCGTAGCTCGCCTCTCGGCCCACGAATCCCGGCGCAAGAGCGTTAAATCTCGGGACGTGTTCTTTCCTATCTCCGATCTCCTTTCGCTTCGGTACCTTGGTGCCACTCTGTCTACGGAGTCGCGAGTGAAATCAGTCATGGAACAGGGTGCCTCCCGCTTGTGTTTCCTATCATTTGCAAAATAGACAAGTAACATCTTCATGAGGCAACACGCCGGGAAAAAGAGTTGACGCCCGATAGACTCCGTTGTAACATCTTTTTGTATGAGAATGCATGCAATTCGCTGTAACCTATTGGCGACTACTCTCCCTTTCCTCGGCGTGGTACTGGCCCAGCAGCCACCCCCCTTTCCAGTGTTTGCAACCGGTGGCGTTAGCGCACAGGGTCTGTTCCGATTGCCGTCCGGTGATGGCTTTTTGATCGTCAATACCAACGGAGGCGTGCTGCGCACCCCACTCTCCGGAGGCGAGGCAATCCGACTGGCGGCCGTCCCAGTGCCGCCGGAGACGGCGTGTACGGTCGGCACGAACTGCTTGAGTCTGCGCGATGGCACCTACCTTCCCGAAACGTTCGGCCCCTTGGCTGGAAAACTGCTGGTGGTAGGCGGAGTGGCGACCACCAACACCCCCGCCCATGCCTCTCTCGTGGACGAAGGTCTCGGCGCGACGGCCTACGCCACCCAGAATTCTTCGCTCTGGTCCGCGGCGGTGGTCGCCAACGGGTTCGGGCCGTACTCCGGTGGGGTGCTTGTCGTGAACCAGGGCAGTGGACAGGAATTGCGGAATGGCGGAGTGGACTTCTTCGCCCCGGACGGCACTGTGCAACTGATGGTACCGCTTCCCGACACGGAGGTGCCGTATGGCGCGGCGATCGCGCCCTGGGGCTTTGGCGATGTCGCGGGGCACCTGCTCGTCTCCGACGCTCGCAGCGGACGTATCTATAAGGTGGATCCCTTCGGCAATGTGAACCTCTTCGCGACGGTTCCCCTGGCTCCCACACAAGCCGGGTTGCGACAGGTTGCGTTTGCGCCACAGGGGTGGGGTAAGTACACTCGCCACCTGTTCGTATCGATCGCGACCGGGGAAGTTGCGGTGCTCAACGGGTTCGGCACAGTGGTCGCTAAGATCCAGGGACTGGGATCGCCGCGGGCATTGCGCTTTGCCGAACTGGACGGAAAACCCAGCCTGCTGATCGCGGAGACAAACGCTTCCCAATTGATCTACCGCGTTGGGCCGGAAAATCTGGTGCCCGTCCCCTAGATCGCTGCCCACCCCCAAACGCCGCTCTGCGCCGGAGCGAAGCGGAACCAGCGCCGCCCGTTTCCAAAATCAGAATCCGTAGTTCTTTGAGCATTGGGCCGCCTCGCCAACAATATCATCGGCACCGGAGGGTCAGAAAACGCGGCTCTGGTTCAGTTCGTTCCGATGCCATAATTCCGAGGTGGCCGAATCAGAGGCCGAATCAGAGATTGCCGGTTCACCCTCCGCCTGCTATTTTAACCATCATGCTCTCCCTCCTCGCCGCCGCCCTCTGGCTCACCCTCCCGCCGCCTTCAATCCACCCTCCCCCCCGAAGTCTGGAACCTCGGCCTCCCCCCCTCCGGAGGCCGCATTCGCTTCCGTACCAACTCCACCCGCCTCGCCATCCGCCTCGAATACCCCTCGCCCCCCGACATCGCCAACATGCACGCCTACGGCCAAACCGGCGTCGACCTCTACCGCGACGGCGTCTACCGCTCCACCGCCATCGCCCCCAAAGACGCCGCCAAAGGCAAAACCTCCGAATTCGTCTTCTTCGCCGACCTCCCCGCCAAAGACCGCGAAATCACCCTCTACCTCCCCTTATACAAACCCGTCACCATCCACGCTCTGAGCGTGGATGACACCGCCACCCTCACCCCCGCCACCCGCTTCGCCCGCCCCCAGCCCATCGTCTATTACGGAACGTCGATCACCCAAGGCGGCTGCGCCTCCCGCTCCGGCCTCAGCTACCAAGCCATCCTCGGCCGCCAGCTCAATCTGGACTTCGTCAACCTCGGCTTCTCCGGCAACGGCAAAGGCGAACCCGCCGTCGCCACCATGGTCGCCGAACTCAACCCCGCCCTCTTCGTCCTCGATTTCTCCCAAAACAACCCCACCCTCGAATCCCTCCAAGCCGTCTACCAGCCCTTCCTCGAAACCCTCCGCGCCAAGCACCCAGCCACCCCCGTTCTAGCCATCACCCCCATCGCCCCCCCCCCCCACCCCCCCCCCCCCCCCCCC
>JAPKZA010000162.1 GCA_026394015.1 Acidobacteriota bacterium | reverse complement strand
GTTGGTAGAATTCGGGGGAGATGGAGTACTCGGGACATGAGCGGATTGATGCGCGGAGCTTAGCGATGCATGGTGCGATCGCGGAGCGGCTGCGGGCGGCGCCGGAGTTATTGAGTATCGCGTTTGATAATTTGCGGCGGTGGTCGGGGAGCGCGGGGCGGTCGGGGGTGTATTTGGATCGGTGGCGGGAGCTTCTGGCTTTGCCGTTGGAAGAGTTACTTGCGGTGATTCAAGAGGATAGTGAAGCGATGCGGGCGATGCGGCAGTCGAGTCCGTTTGCCGGGGTGTTACGTCCGAAGGAGCGATGGGGGATTTATGACGCGTTTGCAGTTGGAACACGTGATTCGGGTGGCGGGGATGATCTCCGACGATGACGATATTGTGGTGATTGGGAGTCAGTCAATTCTAGGTTCGTTCCCAGACGCTCCGGCTGAATTGTTGGTGTCGCGCGAAGCGGATGTTTATCCGCGTACCTATCCGGAACGGGCCGAGCTGATTGACGGGTCAATTGGCGAAGGATCACCGTTCGAACAGGAGTTTGGATACTACGCGCACGGGGTGGGGCCCGAGACGGCGGTGTTACCGGAAGGTTGGCAACAGAGGCTGGTCGTAGTGTTCGGCCCTAATACGCGAATGGTGAGGGGATGGTGCTTGGAGGCGCATGACTTAGCGATTGCGAATTTGGTGGCGGGTCGGGAGAAGGATCTGGATTATGTCGAGGCGATGGGACGGTTTGAGATGGTGAGGGGAGAGGTGCTGGAGGCGCGGCTGGGAGTTACAGAGTTAGAGTCGGTCGTTCGGGCTTTGGTGGCGGGGAGAATCGGTCGGCTTTGGGCACCTAAATTGTAGGGGGCGACCGGACGTTTTTGCCGATGTTCGCCTTGAGCTTTTGAAAGTGTTTCAGGTTCCACGTGTAAAGGAACTCGGCACGGCTTTTGAGAAAGCATTGGCCGATGATTGCATCGTAGATTCCGCCGCTGGAAGCGCCACTTTCGGCGGCTAACTCGGCGGCCTGGATATAGTCGTCTCCGTCCAGGGCGATGGCCGTTAGACGTTCGCGGATACTTCCGAGAAAGAGAACGGCCTCAGCAGGCGTGACCCGTTTGGCACCGGGCATGGCGGTGAGTGTGGCGTAGACCTCGGCGAAGCTGTGAGTGGCGAGGCAGGCATCCCGCTTCTTGTGGCGCAGGAGCAACTCCAGGCTCGGAAGGTGGTGTTCGTGGTCCTCATAGAAGGACGCGACGAGAACGGACGAATCGAGGAGCGCCTTCATTCGTCGCCGACCGCGCGACCGCCGAGGCGGATGGAACTCGTCACTTGGTTGGTTTCGGCTAGAGAGATCGGAGTACCAGAGGAAAAGACCCAGACGCCGCGATGTTTGCGGAGGCGACCGGCGCCGCGGGAAGGGCGGAGGGTGACCTGCCCGCCGTCGGATACCAGATCCAAAGTGTCGCCGGGCTGGAGTCGCAACTCGTCGCGCACTTGTTTGGGCAATACCATGCGACCGGCTTTATCCATCGTGATCGTGGTTTGCATAAATGGTATTTTACCACTAACAATGGTACGACTCTGGAATTGCGTTGGTGCGCCGTCGGCTGTGCGAGAATCGTGGCTTCACAAATGAGGGAACTGCACCGTACGTTGGGATTGCGCGATGTGACGCTGCTGGGGGTGGCGTGCATCGTGGGGACGCGGTGGCTGGCGACGGCGGCGCATGCGGGGCCGGGGTCGGTGACGCTGTTTCTGTTGGCGGGTTTGTTTTTTGTGGTGCCGATTGCGCAGTCCGTAGGGGTGCTGGCGGGGCGGCGGCCGGACGCCGGGGGGCAATACGTCTGGACGCGGGACGACTTCGGGGAGTGGCACGGATTCCTGGCGTTTTGGCTTTACTGGGTGGGCATCGCGAGTTGGTTGCCGAACGCGGCGATGGCGTATATCAGCATTGCCGTGTACGCGATTGACCCGGCGTTAGTCGAGAACCGGACGTTGATTGTGGGGGCTTCGGTGGTGGCGATTTGGTTGGGGGTGGGGGTGAATCTGATTGGCGTGCGGGTGGGGCGGTGGAACCAGAATGTGGGCGGCGTCGCGACTTGGCTGATGGTGTGTTTGTTGTTGGGGACGGCGGCGGTGGTTTATCTGCGGCAAGGTTCGGCGACGTTGCTGGACGTGGCTCCGCCGATGGGTTTGGCGACGTTGAACTTTTGGTCGCAGATTGCGTTTGCGCTGACGGGGATTGAGTTATTGGGAATGATGGGGGGCGAGATCAAGGACCCCGAGCGGACGATTGGGCGGGCAGGGTGGATGGCGGGAATGATCTCGGTTTTCATCTACAGCTCTGCGACGCTCGCGATGGTGGTGTTGCGGCGGCCGGAGGAGACGAGCGTTTTGTTCGGGATTATGCAGGCGGCGCAGGCGGGGGCGGCGTGGCTGCCTGTCGTCTTTGGGGTGCTTTCGACTTGCACGATGCTGGGTCAGTTTGGGGGGTTGGTTTCGGCGACGGCGCGGCTATCGTACGCGGCGGCGAAGGATGGATTGTTGCCGTCGGTATTTGCGCGGGTGCATCCGCGGTGGCGGACGCCGCATGTATCGATGGTGGCGCTGGCGGGGGTGGGGACGGCGTTGCTGCTGGTGATGCAGTTGGGGGATACGATGCGGGCGGCTTACCAGGAGCTGGTATCGATGATGGTGCTGGGGAGCTTTACGCCGTTCCTCTATATTTTCCTGAGCGCCTGGAAGGCGGGGCTGCGGGTGGCTCCGGTGTGCGGGATTACGGTGACGCTGATCGCGCTGGTATTTACGGCGCTGCCGACGGAGGACGTCGGCAGCGTGTGGTTGTTTGAAGCGAAGCTGCTGGGGGGATTTCTGCTGCTGTTGGGGTTGGGACGGTGGATCTTTAGGAGACAGCGAGGACGGACCACTCGATC
>JAPKZA010000534.1 GCA_026394015.1 Acidobacteriota bacterium | reverse complement strand
GCATTCGGCGGTGGGGCGGGATTTACTGGTTGCGTTACTACGGAAGTTAGGGGCGGAGGTGGTTCCGGCGGGGCGGAGCGAGACGTTTGTGCCGATTGATACGGAGAACATTGAGGCGTCGCAGTTGGCGGCGATTCAGGCGCTGGTGGATGGGCCGTACGACGCGGTGGCGTCGATTGACGGCGATAGCGATCGGCCGTTGTTGTTGGGGGTGGGGGCGGACCAGAAGGTTCGGTTCTTTGGGGGGGATTTACTGGGGATGGTGGTGGCGGAGTATTTGGGGGCGGATGCGGTGGTGGTGCCGATTAGCTGCAACGACGCAATTGACCGGGGGGCGCTGGCGGGGGTGGTGGCGGCGAAGACGCGGATCGGATCGCCGTATGTGATTGCAGGGATGGAGGCCGCATTGGCGGAGGGGAAGAAGGCGGTTTGTGGGTGGGAGGCGAATGGGGGCTTTCTGTTGGGTTCGGATTTGCCGGGGTTGCGGGCGCTGGCGACGCGGGACGCGTTTTTGCCGTTGCTGTGCGCTTTGTTTGCGGCGGGGAGCGGGACCCTGGGCGAGTTGTTCGATCGGTTGCCGGCGCGGTTTAGCAAGGCGGCGTTGTTGAAAGAGTTTCCGCGGGCGACGAGTTTGAAGATTCTGGAGCAGTTGACGCCAGAGACGATTGGTCAGTTCTTCGACGAGGAGCAGGGGTTCAGCGCGCTGGAGCGGATTGACAGGACGGACGGGGTCCGGATGATCTTCCAGAACGGGGACGTGGCGCACGTGCGGCCGTCAGGGAACGCGGATGAGTTGCGGATTTATGCGGTGGCCGATTCGCAGGAGCGGGCGGAAGCGATTGCAGAGGCGGGGGTGAGGCCGGGGGGGATATTGCGGCGGCTGGAGGCGTTTGTGGCATAGTGTTGAAGGGATCGGTTGCCAATTGCAGTTCCGGACGAATTCATCGCGGAGTTTTGTCGGCGAAGCTATATACACAGGCTGTCGTTCTTCGGGTCTGTGCTGACTCCGCGATTTCGCTCTGAAAGTGATATCGACATTCTGGTCGAGTTCGAACCGGAGCACGTTTCTGGGCTGTTTGGCGTGGCGCTAATGGAACGGGAACTATCGGAACGTTTCGGCAGGAAGGTGGACCTTCGCACTGCCGAAGACCTTAGCCGTTTTTTCCGCGAAGAGGTTGTTTCTACGGCGCGCCTTCAATATAAAGCCCGCTGATCGAGTGCGACTTGCCCATATGCTTTAGGCGGCGGGTTGGGATGCGGAACCGCCTGATCCACGCGTACTTCGATATCAACCCTCAGATTGTCTGGAGTACCGTGCTTTCGGACCTTCCGAAGCTGGTGGCGCAGTTGGAGGCCCGGCTTGCGGACGAGGGATGAGCGTGGGAGTAGTTTTGTTTTCATTAGGCGGCGCGGTTGCGGGTGGCGTCGGGGATGGGGTCGAGCATTTGACGCATTGTGATTAGGGCGGACCGGATGCGGCCTTTGACGGTGCCGAGGGGGAGGCCGGTGCGGTCGGCGATTTCGGAGTGGCTGTAGCCGTCGATGAAGGCGAGGTCGACGAGAAACCGCTGTTGCTCGGGCAACTGAGAGACGGCTTGGCGGACGAGACCGACTTCGAAGCGGACCACTTGCTGGCTCTCGCCGTCGGTCTGGAGGGTCGAGTCGAGGAGGGGTTCGAGGAACGCCGATCGGCGGGCGCGGCGGAGGGAGTCGAGGGCTCGGCTGCGGGCGATCAGATAGAGCCAGGTGAAGGGGACGCCGCGGCCGTGGGAGTAGTTGGCGGCACTCAACCAGACGTAGCGGTAGAGGTCTTGCATGACCTCCTCGGCGTCGGCGGGGTCGCGGACGAGTTTGCGGATATAGGCGGAGAGGGGGCCGCGGGTGGCGTGGTGGAAGTCGGCCATGGCGTCGGGGTCGCCCTGGGAGATGCGGGCGAGGAGATCGTTGAGCTTGAGATCGCGGTCGGTCATTTGCCACTCTCGTCGGTGGCGGCTTCGGACATGGTGGCGAGGTAGTGGAGGTTTTGGGCGGTGATCCAGGCGGTAAGGTCGTCCAGAGAGACCGAACGGAACTCGGCGGAGGTCTGGACGTGCTGGATTACATAAGAGGCGGCGGAGCCGGCATCCGCACCGGCTACCAAGCGGCAGCGGATGAGGAAGGAACTTTGGAATGTCATGCGGCCAGTGTGCCGGAGGGGTCTTCCAAGGGGCTGCCGGACGGGTTCGATTCGACTTCCATGGCCTTCCAGTACGCGGAAGTGATTGAAAACAGGGGAAATTTAGTTTTGAAGAAAAATCAACGGGAAGGGAGACCGATGCGGTTGAGGAGGGCGGCAAAGCGGGGGTCGCGGCGGAGGGGATCGTATCTGGGGTCGACGGCGAGGTAGACGAGTTGGGGGCAGCGCTGGGCGAAGCCGCGATCGAGCCAGAGGAAGGCTTTTTCCGCGTCGCCGAGACGGGCGGCGATAACGGCGGCGAACATAGGGGAGAGGTATTCGTTCGAGGCGGGGGTTTCGAAGGCTTGGAGGGTTTGGCGGAGGACGGTGGGGTAGTCGCCGCGGTCAGCGGCTGGTTTTACGGTTTCGGCAAGAGCGGGCATGTTTCTGGCGAGCAGCCAGGCGACCCATGCAGCGGCAGCCGGGGCGGGTTTTTGTTGGAGGTCAAAGACGGTGGAGCGGAGACTATGGGCGGCGGAGAGATTGGGGGCGAGGGCGAGGGCGCGATCAAAGTATTGCAGTGCTTCGGGCAACTTGCGTTGGTAGAGGTCGGGATATCCAACGTTGAGAGCGACGATGGCGGATTTGGGATCGAGAGAGGCGGCGGCGGAGAGTTCAGCGCGAGCTTCGTCGAAGCGGCCCATGGCGGCGAGGTGAACGCCGAGCCAGTGGTGGGCGGTGACGTAGCCGGGGTTCATTTCGATAGCGCGGCGAAACTGGGCTTCGGCGGCGGCCCAGTTCCAATCGTAAAGGGCGCTGACCATGGCGAGCGAGGTTTGGGCTTCGGCGAGGCCGGGGTCGAGTTCGAGGGCTTTGGTGGCGGCTTCGCGGGTTTTGGGATAGAAGTCGGCGGGGGGAGCGTCTTGGAAGCCGAGGAGGCCGTAGCTATCGGCGAGGCCGGCGTAGGCGAGGGCATAATTGGGGTTTCGGTCGATTGCCTGTTGATAGATTTCGATGGACTTTTTGAGGCTGGGGAGGGTGCGTTCGTTGCCGAGTTGTCGACCGGTGAGATAGAGCTGATAGGTTTCGGCGTCGAGGTTGGCGGCGTATCGGCTGACGGGGGCGACGGCCCTGAGCTTGAGAGCGGAGGCTAGTTCGGAGTTGAGGAGTTGTTGGATGCTGGGAGCGTCCTTGGGGTCGACCGAGTACCGTCGGCCCCAGGAGCGAGAGCCGTCGGCGACGTCGACGAGTTCGAGGCTGACACTGATTTTCCCTTCCTCCTGGACGACGCCGCCGGAGATGACGTAGGTGACGTTCAATTCGCGTCCGACTTGCCAGCCGTCGGTGCGATTTTTGAAAGCAAAGGCGGTGGTGCGGGCCATAACTTTGAGACCGGGCAGGCGGGAAGCGCTGTTGATGAGGCCTTCGGTGAGGCCGTCGGCGACGGGGACGAGGGAGGGCGCCGAGCGGAGGGGGAGGATGGCGAGAGAGAGAGGGCGAGCGGGAGCAGGGGGACGGAACCACCAGACGGCGAGGAGGGCGGCAAGGGCGATGCCGGCGGCGAGGAGGAGGAGGGAGCGCGATGGGCGGGACTGAAAATGGGGGTTGGCAAAGGGGCTTGGGGGCGGGGGTGGTGCGGGGGGTAGAGTGCCATCGAGGATGCTCTGATGGAGGGCGAGGGTGCTTTTGGAGGGGACGACGTCGAGATGTTGGCGGAGGGATTCCGTGCAGAGCCTGAACTGTTCGAGGGCGAGGTGGCGTTGGCCGTGGCTCGTGTAGAAACGCATGAGACGGCGGTGGGCTTCTTCGTCGGCGGGAAAGGCGGCGAGCAGGCGTTGCACGACATCGAGGATTTTCCAATCGCCGGCGGCTTCGAGGTTGGCGCTGAGGGCGCCGAGGAGACGCTGGTGGGTGATGCGGAGGCGTTCGCGGTGGAGGGCGGTCCAATCCTCATAGAGGTCCTCTTCGAGGAGGTCGCCGGCATAGAGGGCGAGGGCGTTTTGGAGAGAGGCGGTGTCGTGGTTTTGGAGGGCTTGGGCGGCGAGGCGCTCAAACGCCTCGACATCAATTTCGAGGGCGGCGGCGGATAAGTAGACCTGGGTATCTTGCGTGATAATGAAGCGGGAAAGGGCGACTTTAGCCAAATCTGGTTCGAGGGCGGAGCGGGCGGCGTGGATGGCTTTGTGGAAGCGATTGAGACCGGTTTCGGCGTTTCCATCGGGGGAAAGCGCTTCGATGAGCTGCTCGCGGTGCATTTTGTGGCCGGGGGCGAGGGCGAGGAGCTTGATGACCAGACGCGCGCTTTTGCGCGGCCAGCGGGAGGTGTCGAGATCGACGCCATCGACTACGACGCGGAACGGGCCGAGCAGATACAGTTTGAGGCCGGTCAAAAGGGCCCCCGCCGTGGTCATGAGATCTCTATTCTCGCAGTGATTTCTCCGATAGTCGAGGGCCAGGGGATTTGAGTCCTTGCGGGGGGTAACTTCATTTGTCGATGGTCGAAGGAAACAACCATATATCTTGGCGGTTGATGATGACGCGTCGGTGCTGCGGGCGGTGGGACGGGACTTGCGGGCACGATTTTCAAGTGACTAACGGGTGCTCTTGACGGCGCGTGCGAATTCGCGGGCGGCGATCGATGCGATCCAACTGAATCACTATTTACTGAAGCCGGGGGAGCCGCCGGAGCGGAATTTGTATCCGCTGAGGCAGGACTGGTAACTTCGCGACGTTTGATGGCGTGCATTTGATTGGGACTCGGTGGGCAGCGGAGCCCCATGCATTGAGAGATTTTTTGACGAAGAGCCAGGTTCCTTATCGGTGGCAGGAAGCGATCTTGAAAGACGCGCCGACGACGTATCCGCTGGTGGTGTTGGCCGATGGGAGCGTGGCGGTGGCACCTTATATCGGAGGAGCTGTCGCAACGATTGGGATTGCATACAAAGGCGACGCGGAGGTTCTATGACGTCGTAGTGATCGGGGCAGCCTGCGCCCTGTATGGCAGCACGGAGGGGCTGAAGACCGTATTGGTGGAGCAGGAGTGGGGACTTACTACGGGGCGGCGCTGATGGAGGTGGCTCCGTGCAGCGACGATGAGCATTCGGGATGTCTCATTATCTGGTGGTGCCAAAGCTATCGAACTGCCAACTCAAGTCTGGATCAACAAACCGAAAACCTAGGACGAAAATACTCTCTAAATTAACTGGTGTCTCAAAGTTGTTGACACGCTCCGCACCTTAAGACGCGCCGGCAAGTCAGCACCGCCGTCGTATCGCCTGCCAGTTGATTCCTGCGCGCTACCGAACCGGAATGTGAACTTCGCCGGGATCAGCCTCGAAAAAACACCGTTCCAACACAACCACAAAGGGACAAAGGTGGAGCGCCTCAGCCCCACGCCGAGTCGCCCCTCCCTAATCGAACCCTACTTCTTCTGCAGCTTCTGCGCGGCCTTCTCCACTTCACCCCAAACCCGCAGCAAATTCCCGCTCCACATCTGCCCGATCTGTTTCTCCGTGTACCCGCGCCGAACCAATTCCAGCGTCACGTTAAACGCCTCCGCCGCGCTATCCCAACCATCAATCCCGCCGCCCCCGTCAAAGTCCGACGAAATCCCCACGTGGTCAATCCCAATCAGCTTCACGGCATAGTCGATGTGGTTCACCATATCCTTCACGTTGGCGCGCGCTCCCGGCGGATACTTGGCATCAACTTCCGCCATCCCCTTCTCATACTTTGCCCGCATCTCCGGCGGCATCATGTTCAGGAACCCGCCCCCGCGTCGAGGCGCGGCACCGGCAACCGCCCCAGCCGCCTTCGGCTCTTCCACCGCGCAAGCCCGCGGGTTAGCGGCAGGCCTCCTAAACGTCGGGCCACCCGCCCGACCGCCCCCGCCCATGCCCAGGTCCGTGCGAAGCTTCGCCAGTGCCTCCGTCCGTTCTTTCGAGTCAACCTTCAAGTACGAAGCAAAGCCCACGATCTGCACCACTCCGCCGTTCTTCTTCAGCGCCAGTAACTGCTCATCGTCCAAATTGCGACTATGGTCCGCCAGCGCCCGCACGCTCGAGTGCGATGCAATCACCGGCGCTTTCGAAAGCCGAATCGCTTCCAGATTCGCGCCCTTCGACGGGTGCGAAATGTCCACCATCATCCCCAGCCGATTCATCTCCGCAATCACTTCCCGGCCGATCGGCGACAAGCCGTTATTATGCAAATAGCCCGACGCCTCCCCAGTATTCGAATCCGCCAACTGGCTATTCCCGTTGTGCGCCAACGACATGTAGCGGCCGCCCCGGTCATAGAACTCTTTCACCCGCTTCACATCCGTGCCGATCGGATATGCGTTCTCCACCCCAATCACCGCAATCCGTTTGCCCTGCTTATGCAGCCGACGCACATCCTCCGGCGTCAGCGCCAAACCCATCACATCCGGCGCGATCTTTTCAGTAAACCGATGCACGGCCTCAAACTTCTCAATCGCTTCTTTGTAAGCGATGTCGTAAGCTTCCGGCGTCGGCAGGCCCTGGCCCACATAGACGATGAAAAACGCCACGTCCATATCGCCGTCCACCATCTTCGGCAGATTCACCTGCGTGGCCAGCCGCTTCAGGTAGTTGCAATCGGCCGTAAAATTCGCCGGGTCAATATCGTTGTGGGTATCGAGCTTCAGCACCCGATCATGAATACCCTTGGCTTTCGCAACCAAAGCGGCGTCATTGGTCTGCGCCACAAGCTGCGTCAGCAGGCCGGCGAGGAGAAGTGTTCGATGAAAGATCGTCATGGCATATTCCTGTTCCCGTGCCGACCCGTAAGGTCGCACAGAACGTCAAAAGTAGAGATTCGCGAGAGAGCCAATAGACCGACTGGGGTCGCGGAAACAGGGGCCGCGGCGGTGCTTCGCCAATCGGAATTATAGCAAGGCACAATAAGAGGCATGCACATCGGCCTCATCGGAGGAATCGGACCAGCCGCCACCGATTTCTACTACCGCCGCCTCATCGCCGCCTTCGCCGCCCGGAAGCAGGAGTTCGACCTCACCATCGTCCACGCCGACACCCCAATCCTACTCCGGCATCTCCTCAGCAATAACGTCGCCGCGCAGGTCGCCATCTACCAGCGCCTCACCCACCGCCTCGTCGCCGCCGGGGCCGATTGCGTCGTCGTCACCTCCATCGGCGGCCACTTCTGCATCCGCGCCTTTGAGGAAGTCTCCACCCTCCCCGTCATCAATATCATTACCGAAGTCAGCCGCGCCGTCGCCGCCCGCGGCATCAAACGCCTCGGCATTCTCGGCACCCGCACCGCCATGGAAACACGCTTTTACAATGGAATACCCACCGCCGAAGTCATCCCCCCAAGCGGTCCGGACCTCGACGCCGTTCACGAGGCCTACATCGCTATGGCCGCCGCCGGTGTCGTCACCCCCGCCCAGCGTGCCGTCTTCGATTCCGCGATTGCGAAACTCCTCCGCGAGGAAGGCGCCGAGGCCATCCTGCTCGGCGGCACCGACCTCGCCCTGGCGTTCGACGAAAATACCGCCCCCTTCCCCCTCGTCGATTGCGCCGGCATCCATGTCGACGCCATCGTAAACTGGGTCAGCCCCTCATGAAACGCCGCCAATTCCTCGCCTCCCTTGCCGCCGCCCCGCGCCGACCCAACATCCTCCTCGTCCTCCTCGACGATTTCGGCATCGGCCATTGCTCGCCCTATTCCGAGTCCATGAAAGCCGACATCCTGGACCCGGCCTACCAAGCCTTTCTCCGCGAGCACAACGCCAACTACTCCCTCGACGAACCACTCGCCCTCTCCCGCCGCGCCATGCCGAACCTCCTAGGCCTGGCCAAACAAGGCACCGTCTTCACCCAGGCTTTCTCCTCCAGCAACCTCTGTGCCCCCGCCCGCGCCGGCATCTTCACCGGCCAAAACCCCAACCGCTTCGGCATCTATAACAACATCGATTTTGACCGCGGCGGACTCCCCCTCGGCTCCATGCTCGTCGAGCGTCTCCAAAAGGCGGGTTACGCGACCGCCATGATCGGCAAGTATCATACCGGCACCCGTAATCACGCCCTCCGCCTCGGCGTCCTCAACAAACACGGCCTCAAACAAGGCGAGTTAGTCAAGTTACCCGCTCCCCAACGCTCCACTATCGAACGCGAAATCACCGAAACCGGCTTCGAAGGCTCCGTCATCGACGAGCACCACCCCCTCAACTACGGCTTCGATTATTACTTCGGCTACAACCATCACCAGTGCCCGTTCTACGACTCCGAACAAATCTGGGAAAACCGAACATACACCGGCAAACAGCCCAAATACAACACGGAACTCTTCACCGAAAAAGCCATCGCCTTCGCCCAAAAAGCCATCGCCGCCAAGAAACCCTTCTGCGTCGAACTCGCCCTCCACGCCATGCACGGCCCCCTCCGCCCCCAAGCCCCGGACCAATACTTCCAACCCTTCGCCAGTAAATCATTCGAGCTACAAAACTACTTCGGCCACATCAACGCCGTCGACGCCGCCATCCAAAACTTCCGCCACGCCATCGGCCCCGACGAATGGAACAACACCCTCTTCGTCTTCGCCGGCGACAACGGAGCCCCCGTCTCCCTCGCCACCCCGCCACCCGGCAATGGCCCCCATAAAGGTCATAAAGGAAGCTTCTTCCTCGGCGGCATTCGCGTGCCCCTCATCGTCCATTGGCCCGCCGGCATCGCTAAGGGTCAACGCAGCAACGCCCTCGTCTCCACCCTCGACATCATGCCCACCGCCCTCGAAGCCGCCGGCCTCAAGCCGCCCGCCGGTCTCGACGGCCGCAGCCTGCTCCCCTTGGCCACGAGTAAGTCCACCAAAACCCGCGACTATCTCATGCTCTCCGGCATCCACTCCCGCGCCTGGGGCTATAGCGGCGAAACCACCCTCGGCGGCCCCGCCAACACCCGCCGCGAAGAAAGTCCCGGCGCCTGGGTAGTTACAGAGGGCACTTACTTACTCCGCTTCACCGGCGCGATCATCCCCGGTTTGTACAAGGATGCCGCCGCTGGCATCCCCGCCCACCACGAACTCTACGATCTGCGCGAAGACCCCGGCGAAACCCGCGACCTCGCCCAGCAGTTACCCGCCGTCGTCGAGCGGCTTAAAAAACTCTACCAAGCCGAAGCGAAATCCTGGCCCGCCCCGCCCACCTGGCGTCGCGACCGCTGGGCCGAACTTCTCCCCACCCGTTCCGCCAACCCCAACTTAGAGCCACCATGCCCACCCTCAATCGCCGCGTAGTCCTCACCTCCCGTCCCGTCGGCGACCCCACCCCCGCGGATTTCCGCCTCGAATCGGCCCCCGTCCCCGAGCCCGCCGAAGGCCAACTCCTCCTCCGCACCCTCTACCTCTCCCTTGACCCTTACATGCGCGGCCGCATGAGCGACGCCCCCTCCTATGCCGCTCCCGTCGCCCTCGGCGAGGTCATGGTCGGCGGCACCGTCTCCCGCGTCGAAGCCTCCCTTCACCCGGACTTCCAACCCGGCGACCTCGTCCTCGGCTTCTCCGGCTGGCAGGAATTCGCCCTCTCCGATGGCACCCGGCTCAGCAAACTCCCCCCCGGCCTCTCCCACCCCCCCATCGCCCTCGGCGTCCTCGGCATGCCCGGCTTCACCGCCTACATGGGCCTCCTCGACATCGGGCAACCCCAACCCGGCGAAACCGTCGTCGTCGCCGCCGCCAGCGGTGCCGTCGGTTCCGCCGTCGGCCAGATCGCAAAAATCAAAGGATGCCGTGTCGTCGGCCTCGCCGGCGGCTCCGAAAAGTGCCGCTATGTCGTCGAAGAACTCGGCTTCGACGCCTGCCTCGACCACCGCTCCGAAAACCTCAAACCACAACTCTCCGCCGCCTGCCCCCAAGGCATCGACGTCTATTTCGAAAACGTCGGCGGCGCCGTCTTCAGTGCCGTCCTCCCCCTTCTCAATCCCCGCGCCCGCATCCCCGTCTGCGGCCTCATCGCCCACTACAACGACACTTCCCTTCCCCCCGGCCCGGACCGCCTTCCCCTCCTCGCCCGCACCCTCCTCACCAAGCGAATCCGCATGCAAGGCTTCATCATCTGGGACGACTACGGCCCCCGCTATCCCGAGTTCATCACCCAAATGAGCTCCTGGGTCAACGAAGGCAAAATCAAATTCCGCGAAGATGTCATCGACGGCCTCGAAAACGCCCCGTCCGCCTTCATCGGACTCCTCACCGGAAAAAACTTCGGCAAGCTCGTCGTCCGCGTCGCTCCAGACGCGATATCGTAGAAACTCAACCCATGCTCCGCCTAGCCCTTCTCTCTCTCCTCGCCCTCCCTCTCCTCGCCCAGGACCGGATCGGCACCGTCCAGGTCCGCGTCTCCACCGACCATCCCGATTGGCGCTACCAACCCGGCCAGCCCGTCCGCTTCCGGATCCAGGCCATCCAGGACGGCCAGCCCATGATCGGTGCCAAAGTCACCTACCGCATCGGCCCCGAAATGATGCCGCCGAAAATCGAACAAACCGCCACCCTCTCCGCCGACGGCCTCACCGTCGAAGGGGGCACCCTCAACGAACCCGGCTTCCTCCGCTGCATCGTCACCGTCGAACAAAACGGCAAAACCTACCGCGGCCTCTCCACCGCCGCCTTCCGGCCCGAAGCCCTCCAACCCACCCAGCAGGACCCCGCCGACTTCGACCAGTTCTGGGCCGCCGGCAAAGCCGCCCTCGCCAAACTCCCCCTCGACGCCAAGGTCACGCCCTTACCTGAATACGGTAACGCCACCGTCGACTGCTTCCACGTCAACCTCCAAAACATCGGCACCGGCACCGCCGCCTCCCGCCTCTATGGCGTCCTTTGTGAGCCCAAAGCTCCTGGCAAATACCCGGCCCTCCTCAGCGTCCCCGGCGCTGGCGTCCGTCCGTATCGCGGCCTCGCCGCCATGGCCGCCCGCGGCGTCATCACCCTCCAAATCGGTATCCACGGCATCCCCGTCACTATGGACCAATCCGTCTACGACGCCCTCGGAGCCGGTGCCCTGGCCAACTACAACACCTTCGGCCTCGACAACCGCGACCGTTACTACTACCGCCGCGTCTACCTCGGCTGCGTCCGTGCCAACGACTTTCTCACGAGCCATCCCAAATGGAACGGCTCCCAACTCGCCGTCACCGGCGGCAGCCAGGGCGGAGCCCTCTCCATCGTCACCACCGCCCTCGATCCCCGCGTCAAAGGTCTGGCCGCTTACTACCCCGCCCTCTCCGATGTGACCGGCTACTTACAAAACCGCGCCGGTGGTTGGCCCCATATGTTCCGCGCAGCCGAAGGCCCCCTCGCCCACCGCACCGCCGACAAGATCGAGACCGCCCGTTATTACGACGTCGTCAACTTCGCCCGCCGCGTCAAAGTAACCGGGCTTTACTCCTGGGGCTTCAACGACGAAACCTGCCCCCCGACGTCGATGTACTCCGCCTACAACGTCATCTCCGCCCCGAAGAAGCTCCTCCTCGCCCTCGAAACCGGCCACAACAACATCCCCGAGCAAGTCGCCGAAGTCGACGCGTGGCTGGTAACGTTCCTGAAGTCGGATCCCACCAGAAACTAGCGCCGCGTCGTCACCCGAGAGGCCGACCCCCATGAACAGACGGGCTTTCCTATCCCTAACCGCCGGCGCCGCCCTCCCAGCCGCCGGCCCCAAAAAGCCCAACATCGTAGTCATCCTAGCCGACGATTTCGGCTATGGCAGCCTCAACTGCTATGGCGCCGATCGGAAACTGATCCGCACGCCCCACCTCGACCGCCTCGCCAAAGAAGGCATTCGCTTCACCGACGCCAACACCCCCTCCTCGGTGTGTTCGCCCACTCGCTATGGCCTCATCACCGGACGCTACTGCTGGCGCACCGCCCTCAAATACGAAGTGCTAGCCACCACCGCGCCGTTGCATATTGAACCGGAACGCCTCACCGTCGCGTCCTTGCTCAAAGCGGAAGGCTACCGCACCGCCGCCATCGGAAAATGGCATCTTGGCTATGGCACTGGCAAAACAGATTTCACCGGAGACCTCCGACCCGGACCACTCGAAATCGGCTTCGACGATCATTTCGCCGTCCCCCAAAATCACGGCGACGCATCCGGCGTCTATGTCGAAAACCACCGTGTCGCCGGCCTCCGCTCGGCGAATAAAGTGCCTGCCGGAATCACCCCCTACGGCCAGAAATACATGGGCATCGACGCCCCCCAACGCGTCGACATCAACGTCATGGACGTCCTCACCACCCGCGCCGTCGATTGGATCCGCCAGCAAAACAAGCGGACCCCCTTCTTCCTGTATTTCACCCCCGTCGCCGTTCATCAGCCCGTCACCCCCTCCCCCGCCACCCACGGCACCAGTGCCGCCGGTGCCCTCGGCGATTGGATTCACGATCTCGATAACTCCGTCGGGCGAATCCTCAAAGCACTCGACGATGCGGACGTAACCCAGGAGACCCTCCTCGTCTTCACCAGTGACAACGGCGGTGTCCTGCAAACCACCGGGGATCGCCCCGAAGCGCTCGCCACCCAGGCCGGACTCCACGTCAACGGCGACTGGCGCGGCGGCAAACACGGCATCTATGAAGGCGGCTTTCGCGTGCCGTTTCTCGTCCGCTGGCCCGGCAAGGCACCCGCCGGAACCACCTCGGCAGAAAACATCAGCCTCGTCGATCTTCTGGCAACCTTCGCCGCCGTCCTCGGAAAGCCCCTTCCAGACGCGAGCACCACCGCGGAGGACAGCTTCAACATGCTCCCCGCGTTTCTCGGGAAATCCTCCCAAACGCCCATCCGCAACGCCATCATCACCCATAGCGCCGATGGCGTATTCGCCATCCGGCAAGGCCCCTGGAAGTTCATCGAAGGCAAAGCCGCCAAGCCCTTCGATCGCGTGCCCGCGGCCCGCCGTGCGGAATTGACTCCCCAGCTCTTCAACTTGCCCGCCGACCCGCGCGAACAAAATAATATCGTCGAGCAGCACCCCGATGTAGCCCAGCGCCTCTCCGCCCTCCTAAACGAAGGGCGGGCCAAGGGCTACACCCGCTCCTGAGTTGGAGCGCGGATCAAACGCCCTTCCTACCCCCGCCAAGGTCCCGTAATCGCAAACGTAATCCCCGGCGACTGCGTATTCACAAACATCGTTGTTCCATCCGGCGAGAAGCAAGCCCCACACATCTCGCTACTGTTCAGGACGTTCACCGCAAACGGATGCGCCTCGCCCTCTTGCGTTACCAGTACCACGCCGTTCGGGCCAGGGCCGTCCTCACATAGAAACAGATCACCCCACGGCGCGATCACGATGTTATCCGGGTTATCAATAATGCTCGCGTCATTCGGCTCGAAGAATAACTCCAAGCGTCCCGGAAAGCGAATCTCCCCCCGGCGCCCCTCATATGGACTCGGCACGTAACGCCATACCTGGCCCTTCCCTGCCCGGCCTCCGTCGGTCGAAACAAACCAGACCGCCTCCGGACTCGACCACGCCCCTTCACCACGGGAGAATCGCGCTGCGCCCTTACTGAATCCTTGCGCCCGCAGATTATCGCCCGGCGACTCCGGCTGCTCGATGTCCACCCAAGCACAATCGAAAACCTCCCCCACCGGCACCTGCGTCGTCGACGTCGCGCTATTCCGGGTATCCAGCCCCAGCCGATCCCGCACTACCAACGCCTGCAGCCGACCGCCCCTCCAAAGCTCCCCCGGAACCTCAGGCAGAAACCGGTACAACAAACTGTCCCCCCGGTCCTCGGTCTGGTACACAATCACTCCCCGGGGATCGAAAGCTACCGCCTCATGGCTCATCCGTCCCATCGCCTTCAACGGTATCGGCTCCACTAATCCGCTCTGATAGGCGTTCACCTCGAAGTTATAGCCGTGGTCCGCCTCCAGGGAATTATTCGCCGCCGGACGCAGGTTCGTCTCCTCGGAACTAATCCAGGTATTCCACGGCGTCACCCCACCGGCGCAATTTCGAATCGTGCCGGTCAACGTCAGAAAATGCTTCTCCAGCCGTTGCGTCTCCGTGTTGAAATAGAGGTTCGTCGTCCCCCCCAAACCCGGCGTCAACCCTTTCCCCGCGTCGTAAATCAGCTTCTGATCCACGCCGGCATGCATCGGTGCCCCTTGGCTCATCTCGTGATTGCGAACGATAATCGTCCGTCCGTCTGGACCGGGGAACGCCCCCATCCCATCGTGCAAACCGGGAACCACCAAGCCATCATCCATTCGCTCCCCCGTCCGCGAAATGGCCACATAGCGAAAGCCCGCCGGAAGGTTAAGAAGTCTGGCCGCATCGGCGACCAGCGGGCCGTACGGAGAGCCCGTTTGAGCATAGGCCGATTTCTGAGACAGCGTCTTCAGCCCCAGAAAACCAAGGGTAAGGGCGGACGTTTGACGAAGCAGGGACCGACGGTTCATGCAAAACAGGATACCCAAAAAACGTTACAAGCAAATGGCAATCCCAACTCTTCCCGCTTCCACTAGCCAACTCAAAATGGATTGATAATTCTTAGACCCTCAACCACCTGCCCGTGGTTCAAGTCCTCCGTGTAAAGCGTATCGCAGCCCTGCGCCAGAGCGGCAGAGAGGATCATACTATCCCAAAAGGACAAAACATGCGCATCTCGAATGCGCAGCGCCGTTTTGAGAACCGCTAAGGTCATCTCCTGAATCGGAAATCGCGACCACTTCTCGATCAAAAGTACCGCGGGCGCATAGAGGAAGGGAGTCAGTGCGACTGGCACGAGTCGCCTGAACGTAGAACTCCTGTAAGACCTGAATCGACAACACCAAATCGTAGCCGTCCAAAAGCTCAATCGCGCGATCTCGCTTCACCGATTCAGGCCCGGCTCGATCAACCGCGCGGGTTCCCGTCGGAAGACCACATCCGCACATCGGTGTGGACAAAACAATTGCCCTTTGCCAAAGTTTAATTGCGCGGGATGCCCACTGCCCCTCCCAAAATCCCGATAGCGTTTGACCTGGCGTCACCTCTACGATCTTTATACCGGCCTCAGCCAGAAACTCATCCAAACGGCGACTCGAAACGGGGCTACGTGGCCCATCCACCAAAATTCAGGTCTCCAGGTAACTCGCTGCGGACAGCGCCGTCCTCCCCTGCTCCGCCGATATCGCCGACGTGTCGACAATCACTTCGGCAGACCCAGCTCGTCGTACAAAAGCTCCCCATGATCAATGCTCAAATAGGGCTCTTTCATGTGCTTGGCGCAATCGCGGCCAATCTCCAGCAACCTTGCCACGTGCGACCCGCTCGGCTCCACACGGCTAAGGGAATCCCGCAAGGCCTCCGTCACCCTCTGCGCCATCGCCTTTCCATATTGAGATTCATCCATTCCCCCAACCCCATTTTACTTGCATCACTTCAAAACCCGATACCCCACCCCCCGCACCGCCCCCGTGCTGTTATACGAAGCAAACCCCAACGGCGACGACAGCCCGATATCCCCCCGCCGCAACCCAATCTCCCGCCCCTGAATCGCCACATCCACCACCTTCTCCTCCCCATCAAGGCGATTTCAACCATCATTGCGCGTTGTT
>JAPKZA010000296.1 GCA_026394015.1 Acidobacteriota bacterium | reverse complement strand
GTTACCGCATGCGGCTCCTGTCTAAGGTCGTGACGCGAAGAAGCGTTCCTCGGGATACGGATGCAGAACGCGGCAGGGCGGCACGTACTTACGGGTGAGGCGATTGAAACGGGTCCAGTTGAGCCGGTGCCTTTGACGTCTGCGTAGTAAAGCATGCCGCCAAGCGCGGCAGACTTCGGCGCGAAAGCCAGTCAATCGCAACAGGTTCGTCGGAACTGCGTGGTACTGGAAGTAGCCATTCAGGACCCGTTGAAGCCATACACCAACCACCGGCACGGGTTCGTGCCGTCGCTGGTAGAGCGTCTCCCGGATCGAGGTCAATGTCGCACGCATACGCTTCTTGGCCGTCAGCCGGACGACCTGGAACTTTCCTTGTCGGTCCGTTCCCTGGCAGTGCGTGAACCCGAGAAAGTCGAACGTATCCGGCCTGCCCTGCCCCTTCTTGCGCCGCCGCTCTGCCGCATAGCGGCCAAACTCAATCAAGCGCGTTTTGTCAGGATGCAGCGTCAATCCGAACCCGGCGAGCCGTCCCCGGAGTGCTTCCAGAAAAGCTCGCGCCGTCTGATCCGCCTCGAAGCCCACTACAAGATCGGCAGCGTAGCGGAGCACGATGATCTCGCCTCGCCCTGGCGATTTCCGCCACGGCTGAACCCATAGATCGAAGACGTAGTGCAGGTAGATGTTCGCTAGTAGTGGCGAAATCACCGCCCCTTGCGGAGTTCCCTTTTCAGCGGGAATCCGTTTTCCATCTTCGATCACGCCCGCTTTGAGCCATTTGCGAATCAGGCGAATGATCCGCTGGTCGGCAATCCGGTGTTCGAGGAACCGCAACATCCACCCGTGATCGATTTCGTCGAAGAACGGCAGATGTCCGCATCCACAATCCAGTTCACCTTCCGGCTCTTGATCCCGGCCGTGAGGGCGTCCAGCGCGCTATGCTGGCCGCGCCCTTGTCTGAATCCGTACGAAAATTCAAGAAAATCTTCCTCCTAGATCGCACCCAGTACCGTGACGACGGCCTGCTGCACAATCTTGTCCTCAAGCGAGGCAAGCCCCAACGGTCGCTGACGGCCATCCGCTTTGGGTATGTAAACCCGCCGCGACGGCGTTGCCTGCAATGCTCCGATCTGGACCATCCGATGCAACTCGTCCACCCGCTGAGGAAGGATCTTCTCGTACTCCCGCCACGTTACTCCGTTCACGCCAGCCGCCGCGTTCTTCTGGAGCCGGTAAAAGCTGTCCACAAGTAGCTGCGGCGTGATGTGATGCAGGAGAGCCGTGAACCGCAGCCGCCGATCCCGGCGCGCCGCTTCACGTACACCTCCCAGGCCCATCGACGCACAACTGGTCCGGCTCTGAATCCGGGGTGCGGAGACCCGATCGGCGTTTCCTTTGACTGCGCTCCTTCCCTCCACCATCTCCGCGGAATTGTCGCCCTTGTTCGACGGCTTCTCAGGTAGTATGAACGCATCCGACTTCTCCGCCGCTGGTTGTTCAGGCTTGTGGCACTGGGCCTTCCCTGAGTTGCCCGGCGTCGTCGCGCCGGGCACGGCGGAGATCTCCCAGCTTCTGTGCAGGAAACTTCCCGGCGTGTGCAGATTCTCCGACCGCGCAGGACCGTCCCAGGACTCGCATTTATCGCCCTGGTCCGTTTTGCCTTCCGCATCGCATAACGGCGTCGGCGTCCCGGATTTCTGATTTCGCGGCTCAATGGCTGACCCGCCGGTTTCCCCTGTCAACGCTTCAGCGGCGCCCTCGCGAGCGACTCCGCATGACTCGGGGCCGGAATGACTTGCTACATCTTTTCCGTCACTGCTGTCCAAGACAGCACTTACTCTCTACTAGGATCTGATTTCGGCGAGCCCGACGGGGTCGAGCGGCAGAATAAGCGCCACTTTGATCAGCACCCTGGTTTCCGGCAATAGGATGGCAATGCCCTCCTGTGTGAAGCTCACTCGTGTCCAAATTAGCTCAAGTGCTTGGGGG
>JAPKZA010000140.1 GCA_026394015.1 Acidobacteriota bacterium | reverse complement strand
GCCGCGTCTCCCAGCAGATCCAAACCTCAGCCACCCGGCTCCAACGCGCCGGTGACTTCTCGGAGACACGAAACCAGGCTGGGGCTCTGATCACTATCTACGACCCTTTCACTACCCAGGCCAGTCCGAACGCTCCAGGAACGTTCGTCCGCACCCCATTCCCAGGAAATCGAATTCCCGCCGGACGCATCAGTCCGATCGCGCAGAAGGCTATGTCCTTCTATCCGGAACCCAACCTGCCCGGCCTGCCCATTACCCAAGCGCAAAATCTGTTCCTGCAAGCAAGCGGCCCTATCGACCGCCACACGATGACGGGCAAGGTCGACTTCAATATCTCGGCGTCACGCCGTATCAACGGCCGCTACACGTGGGACGATCTCAACTGGCAGTTCCCCAAGCTCTACGGCACCCCGGCGGAGCCCGATGGCCGGTCCGTGCTGATCCCCCGCAATAGCGTCTCGACCAACTACACCGACACGCTCACCCCCACCCTGCTGCTAGACATCAAGCTCGGCTTCAGCCGGGAGAATGAGCACTACGTCCTGCCCAGTCAAGGCTTCGATATCACCACGCTCGGCTTCTCGGAAGCGCTGCGGGCGCAGACCTCGGTGGCCTTGGGAGCCCGCTTCCCAACATTTTCCGTCGGCGACATGGCCACCCTCTCCGGGCAGTCCAGTGCCGGCAGTCCCTCCGTCACTACTCTGGCGAGCGCGAACCTCACCAAGGTATTCCGCGCGCATACGGTAAAGTTCGGCGGCGAGCAGCGCTTCTACGGGATCAACCCTTGGGGCCGTGGCTCGTCGAGTGGCAGCTATAGCTTCAATCGAGGCTTCACCCAGGGGCCCAACCCGCTGATTGCCAGCCCTAGCGCGGGCTTTGGTGTCGCCTCCTTCCTGCTCGGTACGCCGGCCAGCGGTTCAGCCACCCTCGCCCCGGATCGGACGCAATCCCTCCGCTACTACTCGTCCTTTGTTCAGGACGATTGGAAGGTAACCTCCAGGCTCACGCTCAATCTTGGCCTGCGCTGGGAGTACGAATCGCCCTTGACGGATCGCTACAACATTCTTTCGGTCTTCGATCCGGATGCCACCGCGTCCCTGTCGCCTACGCGGAAACTCACGGGCGGGCTCGCGTTCCCCGGGGTCAACGGATTGGATCGCAACCTGACCATCCCGGATAAGTTTAATCTCGGGCCCCGATTTGGCTTCGCCTACAAGGCCTCGCAACGGATGGTCTTCCGCGGTGGCTACGGCGTACTCTTCATTCCGACCCATCCTTTCATCGGACCGACGACAACAGGCTTCACCTTTGATACGCCCATGGTCGCCACGCTCGACGGAGGCCTGACGCCCGCCGACACCTTGGCTAACCCGTTTCCCAAAGGGTTAACTAGTCCCACTGGCTCCAGTCTCGGAGCCATGACTGGCGTCGGTACGGCGGTGGCGGGGCAACTGCGTGACGTGCGGCGTGGCTACAGCCAGCAGTGGAATACGACGTTGCAGTATGAGCCCTGGAATAATTGGCTGCTGGAAGCCGCATGGGTGGCCAACAAGGGCACCCGGCTCCAAGGAGCTTCCCGGCAGTTGAACGTGCTTTCCGATCAGAACCGTGACTTATACGGCACCCGCCTAGCCGAATCCGTGCCCAACCCGTTCGTTGGCCTGATCACCACCGGGCCATTGAGCGGCCCCACTATTACGCGGATGCAAAGCTTGCTGCCCTACCCGCACTTCACCGGAGTTAACGGCGGCTACTCCTATCTCCATAACTCGATCTATCACGCGCTGGCCGTGAAGGTTGAGAAGCGCCTCTCCTCCGGACTCTCCTTGCTCCTGGCGTATACCAAGTCGAAGATGATCGACGATGGGAATGCCACCGGCCAGATTCGTCCCGGTGGAACCGTCGTCGCCGGTGCCCAGAATTGGCTCAACCTGCGGGCGGAACGCTCGAAGTCGGCCGAAGACGTCCCCCAACGTTTGGTCATGACCGCCCTTTGGGCCCTGCCTTTCGGGGCCAATGGCGGCGCCTTCAAGCGCCATGTCCTCGGCGGATGGCATATCAACCCCATCACTACCATCGAGAGCGGCGGGCCCATCTCGCTTACCGCCAGCGTCGTCGGAGGAGCCAACCGCCCGAACGTTGTACCGGGCCAGGAGGCGAAACTCGACAACCCCACTCTGGACCGCTGGTTCAACACCGCCGCCTTCTCGGTCCCTGCACCCTATACTCTCGGGAATGTATCCCGTACCCTCCCCAACATCCATAGCGACTCCGTCTTTAACGTTGACGTCTCGGTCTTCAAGGACTTCCCGATCAACGAACGGATCCGGGCCCAGTTCCGCGCTGAGACCTTCAACATTACCAACACTCCCACCTTTGCCACGCCAGGGACGGGAGTCAACTCCACCACTTTCGGTGTCGTGACGGCTACCGCGTTCACTCCGAAGCCGCGGGAAATGCAGCTGGCTTTGAAGATCATATTCTGATTGCCCACGCGACGGGCGGAAACGGGCGGCAAACGCCGCTCGTTTCCTATTTACGGCAAGGGCGTAGATGTTTATCGGCGCTCTCCCTCAGCGCTAAGTCGATAAACGTCCGTACCGCACTCGGCGTATATCCTGTCTTCGGGGTGATCAGATCCAAAGTGCCCGTCAAGGCCGGATCCCTCAGTTTAAGTATGTGCAAGTGGCCCTCGTCCACCTCCTGAGCCACCGCCCATGTCGGCAGCAATCCGATCCCGAGCCCGTGGCGGATCATCGAGATGATGGTGTGCGAACTGCCCGCCACAATCGTCTGCGCCGGAGCACACGCGTGGCGCGCGAGATAATCGGCCACCCAGCGCCCCAAGTGCGTCTCCACCGGCAGCAGGATAAACGTCTCGCGAGAAAGGTCCCGCAGTCGCATCGTCTCGGGCCAGGGCTCAGACGCCACCGCCACCAGCTTGTACTCCCACCGCATCGGGCGGTTTACGCGCGTCCGGACGCTGTCCTCCCAATTTCCTATCGCCAAATCGAGCGAACGGTTGGCGACATGCTCCAGCAGCGTCCCGCTACCCTCCACCTCCACTTCCGGCGCTACGTCGGGCCATTCTCGCCGGTATAGCCGCAGCAACCGCGGAATCAGTACGCCGCTGATCGCCGGATTCGCCCCGATGCGTAGTACTCCCAGGCCCACTCCCTTCCAGTCCGTCAAAACACTCATCACCGCGTCACGCTGGGCCAGCAGCGCTTCCAGGTGCGGCAGAATCGCGTGGGCGGCCTGCGTCAGTTGCACGCCCCGGCCAGACTTCTCATACATCGATATCCCGAACTCGCTTTCCAGATTTTTAATCTGCTTATGCACCGCCGCCGGCGTCAGATTCACTTCCTGCGCCGCTCGCACGATGCTCGCAAACCTACCCAAAGCAATCAGGCTCCGAACCTCACGGAATTCCATAACTAACTCTTTACCTGTGGTGAACTGTTTGTGAAATCAATTCAATTGACGCGAAGCTTTCACGGTGATGAAATCATAACATTTGTCACCCTCGCGGGAACCGGAAAACTTAGGTCGATTCCATGCTGCTTCCCTTCAAGCCGGGTGCCTTCGTCCTGTTGGCCGTCGTCCTTTCGCCGGTCGCCATGGCGGAGCCGCCTGCAGCCCCCACGGATCGCTTCCGGCCTCACCAGCGGCGGTACTGGGCCTTTCAACCGGTCAAGGCGGCGGCTCCTCCCAGGATCGCCGCCACGGACTGGGTTAGAAACCCCATCGACGCTTTCGTCGCCGCCAAGCTCGAAGAAAAGGCCATGGCGCCCTCCCCCGCCACGGACCGCGTCACCCTGCTTCGCCGCGCCTATTTCGACCTCACCGGCCTGCCGCCCTCTGTCGACGCCGTCCAATCGTTTCTTGCCGACCAATCCCCGGACGCCTACGAGAAGGTGGTCGACCGCCTGCTCGCCTCCGCCCAGTACGGCGAACGCTGGGCCCGCCACTGGCTGGACCTGGCGCGCTACGCCGAAAGCGATGGGTTCCGCGCCGACGATATCCGCCCCAACGCATGGCGCTATCGGGACTATGTCATCCGCTCCTTCAACGCCGGTAAACCGTATGACCGCTTCGTGCAGGAACAGATCGCCGGCGACGAACTCTGGCCCGATGATCTCGATGCCCGCGTCGCCACGGCGTTCCAACGGCACTACCCCGACGAGTATAACGCCCAGCATCTTCGCCAGCGCCGCCAACAGATCCTCGACGACGTTACCGATACCGTTGGCTCCGCGTTCCTGGGCATGACGTTCGAATGTGCTCGCTGCCACGATCACAAATTCGATCCCATTCTCCATACCGACTACTACCGCCTCCAGGCCTTCTTCTCGAACATCTCCGCCGACGACGAGTTCCCCATGCTCTCAAAAGCCGAGTACGCGGACTACCAGCGCAAGCTCGCGCTTTGGGAAGAGAAGACGGCGTTTATTCGTTCGGAAATGGGCGATCTGCTCACCGCCGCCCGCGCGAAGTCGAACAAAGCCCGGTACATGGCCTACGTCGACGAAGTCCAGCAGGCGCTCGATAAGCCTCTCGAACAACGCACGCCCATCGAACTCTGGATGGCGGATAAAGCCAAGTACTTCATGAATCCCGCCGAGGAATCCCTCGCCAACGGACTCAAAGGCGAAGCGAAGGAAAAGTGGGCCAAGTTGAAAGCGCAACTCGACGAGTTCAACGAGCTCCGGCCCGCCCCCGTACCGAAGGGTACTGGGATAACTGAACTAACCAGCCAGCCCCTCCCATCCCACGTCCTGCTCGGCGGCGCCTACAACCGGCCCGGCGATCCCGTGGCGCCTGGCTTCCTCACCATCCTCGCGCCCGGAGAGGCTGTCGTCACGCCTCCCGCGAACGGCGTCAACTCCACCGGCCGGCGTACGGCGCTCGCCAAGTGGCTTACCGCGCCAGACAACCCGCTGACTCCGCGCGTCATGGTCAACCGGATCTGGCATCATCACTTCGGTCGCGGCATGTCGCCACGACCAGCGACTTCGGCATTATGGGCGAACGCCGCACCCACGCCGAACTGCTCGACTGGCTGGCCGCCGAATTCGTCCGCTCCGGCTGGGACATGAAGCACATGCACCGCCTCATCATGAGCTCCAGCACCTATAGGCAATCCTCCAACTTCCGGCCCGCTGCCGCGGAGAAGGATCCTGCCAATCAACTCCTCTGGCGCTATGAACGCCGCCGCCTGGAAGGAGAGTCCATTCGCGATACCGGCCTCTCTGTCTCCGGCCTCCTGAATCCGGAACTCTTTGGGCCCAGCGTCCGGCCCCCGCTGCCCAAGGGCGTGGCCGAAGGTGCGTGGAAAAGCTCCCCCGATCTGGCCAGCCATCACCGGCGCAGCATCTACACTTTCCTGCGCCGCAACAACCTCTATCCCCTGTTGGATGTTTTCGACATGCCGGATACCCACCTCTCGTGCGGCCGCCGCGGCGTCACCACCACCGCCCCGCAGGCGCTTACCTACCTGAATAGCGACCAGACCATCGACTGGGCGCGATCCTTCGCCAGTAAAGTGCTCGCTGCCGCTCCCTCGGATTGGAAGGCGCAGGTCGACGAGGCCTACCGCATGGCCTACTCCCGCCCGCCATCCCCCGCGGAACGCGATACGGCGTTGACCTTTTTCGAGCAGCACCAAAGCACCATCGCGGATAAGCAGTCCTCCGCCCAGGTTCATGCCGCCGTGCTCGCCGATTTCTGCCACGCTCTGTTCGACTCAAGCGAATTTATCTATATCAACTAGCAGGATCCATGAAGCCCAACGAGCATTCCCGCGCACTCCGCTCCCGTCGCGACTTCCTGCTGCGAGGGACGGGCCTCGACGGCTTGGCGCTCAGCTCCCTGTTGTCGGCGGAGGCCGCCCTGGCCGCGCCCGGCGGAGCCAACGCCGTCAATCCCCTAGCCTCCAAACCCCCGCACCATGCGCCGACGGCGAAGTCCGTCATCTGGCTCTTCATGGAAGGCGGCCCAAGCCACATCGACCTGTTCGACCCCAAGCCCGCCCTCGAACGGCTGGCCGGCCAACCCGTGCCGCCGTCTTATGGCAAAATCGTCACCGCCATGGGAACGGCCAACAACACCCTGATGCCGTCCAAGCGCAAGTGGAAGCAGTACGGCCAGAGCGGACTGTGGGTCTCGGATTGGTACAGCCACATGGCGAAGCATGCCGACGATCTCACTCTGCTGCGCTCGTGCTGGGCGGATGGATTGAACCATGTCGGCTCGGTCTGTCAGATGAACACCGGCTCCATTCTGGGTGGACGTCCCAGCATGGGCGCCTGGACCCAGTACGGTCTCGGCGCCGCCAATCAGGATCTCCCGGCCTTCGTCGTGCTAGCCGATGAAAAGCCCGTCACTGGCGGACCCAAGAACTGGAGCTCCGGTTTCCTCCCGGCCACTTACCAGGGCACCCTCTTCCGCCGCGATGGCGCTCCCATTCTCTACCTCGACAACCCCGAGTCCGTCAGCGCCAAACAACAGCGAAGCAAACTCGATCTCATCGCCACGCTCAATCGCCAGTTTGCCGCGGACAAACCGGAGGACACGGACCTGCAAGCCCGCCTCAACTCCTATGAGTTGGCTTACCGCATGCAAGCCGCCGCACCAGAAGCCGTAGACCTGTCGAAGGAGTCGGATGAGACCAAGAGGCTTTACGGGATCGATGAACCGCATACGGCCAAGTACGGCACCAACCTCTTGCTGGCCCGCAGGCTGGTGGAGCGCGGGGTAAGGTTCGTGGAGGCCTACAGCGGCAGCGGCAGCATGTGGGACTCCCATACGGATATGGAAGGCAACCACGGCAAGATGTGCCGCTCCTCGGACAAGCCAATCGCCGGCCTGCTGTCGGACCTGAAGGCGCGCGGGTTGCTGGATGAGACGTTGGTGGTCTGGGGCGGGGAATTCGGCCGTACGCCTTTCTATGAAGCGGGGGACGGCCGGGATCACAACCCATGGGGCTTTTCGATGTGGATGGCTGGTGGCGGCGTCAAGCCCGGCCAGACGATCGGCACGACGGACGAGATCGGCCTACGGGCCGTTGACCGGCCCATCCACGTTCACGATATCCACGCCACCATTCTGCACCTGCTAGGACTAAATCATCTCCAGTTGACCTATCTGCACAATGGCCGCTCCGAGCGCCCCACCCTCGTCGCCGGTAACCTGATTCAGGAAATCTATAGCTAGCCTCTCCTTCCCTTGCGCCACGCGCTAGCCGGGCGTCATCGCCTTCAGAGCTTTACGAGCGCACAAAAGGACTGCCCAGGCGTTTCGCTCCGCAGCAACGACCACAAATACTGGGGTCTGGCGCAGATTTGGTGCAAAGGCGTGACGGCGCTACCCTAGGCAGTACTCATGTCCACTGCGCCACATAGCCGAGAGCTTCTTCGTTCCTTGGGCCCGTTGAAGTTGCTCGGTCTAACCAACACCGTCGATGGATGGGCCGTCGAGGCGGAGGGAAACAAATCCTCCGTTTGTCCTGGCTGTCAAACCCTCGCGGAGGTTGCGGGCAAAGGGCTTCTCCATCAGGATGTGCGCGCCCGCTTCGGCCGCGGCGGTCACCATGGCGAAGCGTTCGTCGAGTGTGCGAGGGCAGATATTGACAATGTCCGGCTTCTCGCGGGCGATCATCTCGCGATACTCGGCGTAGCCTTTTACGCCCGCGCCCCCAACATGTTGGATCGCCTGTTGGATCGCCTTCTGCCGGCCGGCCTCGTTCGCGTCGGCCAGCGCGGTGACTTCGACGTTGGCGATACCGTGCCAAGCCGTGTGCCAATCATGGCCGTAGTTGCCTTGGCCGGTGTGCCCGATTATCACCGCGCGGTACTTGTGCTTGGGGATATAGTCAGCCGCGGCCAAGGCGAGCGCGCCGGAGGCCGAGGTAACAAGGAGTTTTGGGCGGGTCATTATTCTCGACACACACTATCACATTCGGCGAGTAACCAGCAGATGCTGACGCCACAGTGGATTTACCTGGGCAGAGTCAAATCTCAGACAGCGGCATCGAACTGGCGGAAAAGATTAAGAAGGGGCAGTTCAAGATAGGCAAGCTGGGCGGGCGCCGCGCGACGCTGCCTGAGATCTGGCGAGCCACGCTGGCTGCGTGATCGATATCGGAATCGGATCGAGGCAACGGCAGCGTCCGAATTTACGCTGCCTCACAATTTGCACCAGAGCCGTTGTACTTACGGACCGCCCCTTAGGTCAACAATTCCGGAATCAGATTGCCGCCGGTCATC
>JAPKZA010000544.1 GCA_026394015.1 Acidobacteriota bacterium | reverse complement strand
GGGCTCGCCGAAATCAGATTCTAGGAGAGAGTAAGTGCTGTTTTGGACAGTAGTGCATCGTTCTAAAGGATTCCGCCAGCAAACGACCACTCCTTCGCGAGGTTGCCCGCCGCGTTTCGGATCTGATTTTGGGTGAGGTTCAGCCTCAGGAGCTTGGATTGCAAGCTTATTTCAATTTCCGCAGCGAGTCCGAACAGGCTGAGCTCAAAGAAGAGGCGTGGGTTTAACCGAATATGGCCTACCCGGAGGATTTGCTCGAACAGGCAATGCACCTTGCGCAGCGGGAACGGAAGCGCCCCAAACAAGCTAGTCTTCGCCGTGCCATCTCGACTGCTTACTATGCGCTGTTTCATCTCTTGATCTCGGAAACCGTCAAAAACTGGAAACGCCCCGAGGAGCGTTTCACTCTCGCCCGAATGTTTGAGCACGCGGCGATGGAGAAAGCCTGTAAGAACGCCGTGACGATCTCCTCGGGAAGGATACTAATAGGAATCCGCCGTTAGCTCCGACGGAGCGCCTCCACTTACTCAACGTCACCAAAGCCTTTATTGAAATGTATCAGCATCGGCAAACTGCCGATTATGACGGCGCGAAGGCTTGGAGCCGCGTTGAAGTCCTGGAAAGGCTCGACGCCGTCAAGGAAGCATTCATAAGTTGGAAGGCGGTGACGGATAGCGACGAAGCCCAACATTTCCTCGTGACACTCTTGCTGAAGGAGCGAAAGCCATAATTCTGAACGGGGCAGCCCCTCCGCAATCGAACTGCAATAGAATAACAACTACATGCGCCGTGTAGTTTTCTTCACCCTCGCCCCCCTCCTCGCCCTCGCCCTACCCCCCGTCGACTTCCAGCGCGAAATCCGCCCGATCCTCTCCGACAACTGCTTCCACTGCCACGGCCCGGACCATTCCACCCGCATGGCCAACCTCCGCCTCGATACCCGCGACGGCCTCTTCTCCGCCCGCAAGAAATCCGCCCCCATCGTCCCCGGCAAACCCCTCGAAAGCCTCCTCCTCCAACGCATCGCCCACCCCAACCCCGCCCTTCTGATGCCCCCGCCCCACACCCACAAAACCATCTCCGCTAAACAACGCGAAACCCTCACTCGCTGGATTGAACAAGGTGCCCCCTGGCAGGAACACTGGGCCTTTGCCCAACCCGCCAAACCCTCCCTCCCCTCCGTTCACAACACCACCTGGCCCCGCAATCCCATCGACCAACTCCTCCTCGCCCGCATCGAAGCCGCCGGCCTCACCCCCGCCCCCGAAGCCGACCGCCGCACCCTCGCCCGCCGCCTCTCTCTCGATCTCACCGGCCTCCCACCCTCACCCGCCGCCGTCGAGGCCTTCGTCGCCGACCCCTCCCCCGACGCCTACGACAAGCTCGTCGACCGCTACCTCGCCACCCCCCAGTACGGCGAACACCGCGCCCGTTTCTGGCTCGACGCCGCCCGCTACGCCGACACCCATGGTCTCCACATCGATAACTACCGCGAAATGTGGCCCTATCGCGACTGGGTCATCCAATCCTTCAACAAGAACCAACCCTTCAACGAATTCATCCTCTGGCAAATCGCCGGCGACCTCCTCCCCAATCGCTCCACCGAACAACAAATAGCCAGCGGCTTCCAACGCAACAACGTCACCACCAACGAAGGCGGCTCCATCCCCGACGAAGTCCAAGCCATGTACGACAAGGACCGCGCCGACACCACCGGCGCCGTCTTCCTCGGCCTCACCATCGGCTGCGCCACCTGCCACGACCACAAGTTCGACCCCATCTCCCAGAAAGATTTCTACGCCATGACGGCGTTCTATCGCAACACGCTCCAAAAGCCGCTCGACGGCAATATCTACGATACGCCGCCCATCCTCATCGTCCCCCGCCCCGAAGACCGCGCCCGCTGGGCCAGCCTCCCCGAACTCGAAAAGGCCGCCGCCGCCCGCCTCGCCGAATCCAGGTCCGCCGCCGCCCCCGCCTTCGCCGAATGGTTCCGCCGAGCCAAGTACAAAGCAGTGAAACTCCCCGTCGAAGGTGAAACGTTCCAGCTCCCCGTCAGCGAAAAACAGTTCGTTGCCAAGCAAACCCAGGAACTTCCCAACCAGCCCCTCTTCGCCCGCGCCCAGCCCTTCTCCATCTCCGTCCGCTTCTTCCTCCCCAAGACGACCGAAACCAATCTCACCGTCCTCAGCCAACTCCAGCGCCTCCCCGACGACAAAGCCCGCGGCATCGCCGTTGAAATCAACGACCGCCGCCCCTTCCTCCGCCTTGTCGGCGACGACAACAAAGCCATCCAAATCCGCGGCTCGAACGACAATCGTCTCAAAGTCGACGAGTGGCATCACCTCACCGTCACCTACGATGGCTCCGGCCTCCGCGACGGACTCTCCCTCTTCGTCAATGGCCAAGCCGTCTCCGTCGTCGGCCCTGGCGAAACCTTCTTCGACCTCCTCGGCGAAATCAAAACCACCGCCCCTCTCCTCCTCGGCGGCGACGGTGCCAAGCGCTTTTTCGCCGGTGGTAAGATCAGCGATCTTCGCCTCTACCCCCGCGCCCTCCGCGTCGAAGAAGCGCGGAGCATCGCCCTCTGGCCGGACCTGCAAAAAGCCGACCGCGCCGCCTGGGAACACTACTATCAGCTCAACCTCAGCCCCACCGTGCGGCCCGTCTACCAATCCCTCGTCGCCGTCCAGGACGAGCACCGGGCCATCCGCCGCCGGGCCGCCATTACCCACGTCATGCAGGAGAAACCCAACACCCCCGCGATGGCCAACATCCTCTTCCGCGGTCAATACGACCAGCCCCGCGACAAGGTCGAACCCGCCGTCCCCGGCGTGCTCCCGCCGCTCCCGCCGGACGCTCCGAAGAATCGCCTCGGCCTCGCCCAATGGCTCATTCACGAAAGCAATCCCCTCACCGCCCGCGTCACCGTCAACCGCTTCTGGCAGGAACTCTTCGGCACCGGCCTCGTTAAGACCGTCGAAGATTTCGGCAGCCAAGGCGAAGCCCCCTCCCACCCCGAACTCCTCGATTGGCTCGCCGTTGAATTCCGCGCCTCCGGTTGGGACGTCAAGGGCCTCATGCGGCTCATGGTCTCCACCGCCGCCTATCGTCAAGCCGCCATCGCCACCCCGGCCAAGTTGCAGAAGGATCCCGACAACCGCCTCCTCGCCCGCGGCCCCCGGTTCCGCATGGATGGCGAGATGATCCGCGACTACGCCCTCGCCGCTAGCGGCCTGCTGGCGACCCCCATTGGCGGCCCCAGCGTCCGCCCCTATCAGCCGGACAACGTCTGGGAAACCGTCGCCATGGATGGCAGCAACACCCGCTTCTATAAACGAGATACCGGTGCCAGCCTCTACCGCCGCAGCCTGTATACGTTCTGGAAGCGCAGCGCCCCGCCCGCCAACATGGAGATCTTCAACGCGCCTACCCGCGAAACCTGCACCGTCCGCCGCGAGCGCACCAACACCCCGCTCCAAGCCCTCGTCACCATGAACGATCCCCAGTTCGTCGAAGCCGCCCGCTCCCTCGCCCAGCGAGCCCTCCTCGCCGAGAAGAACAACCCCGCCGCCCAACTCAATCTCATCGCCCGCACTCTGCTTGCTCGTCCGCTCGAACCGAGAGAGCAAACCATCACCCAAAGCGCTTACCGCGATTTCCTTCGCTACTACGACGGCCATCCCGTCGACGCTAAAAAGCTGCTCGCGATCGGCGAGTCCAAGGCCGACCCCGGCCTCTCCACTGCTGAGTTCGCCGCGCTAACCATGGTCACCAACCAACTTCTGAATCTCGACGAGGTCGTCACCAAATGAGCCTGCCCCCTTTCTTCAAATCGAACCCGGACCCGACCGAACAGTCTGTCATCAACGAAGGCCGCCGCCAACTCCTGCGCGGCGGCCTCGGTGCCGTTGCCCTCTCTCAACTCCTCTCAGGCGCGACGACGACCGAAGGCGGCCTCCCCGGCCTCCCCCACTTCGCGCCCAAAGCCAAGCGCGTCATTTACCTCCATATGGTCGGCTCCCCGCCGCAGCACGATCTCTTCGATTGGAAGCCCAAGATGAAGGATTGGTTCGACAAGGACCTGCCCGAGTCCATCCGCTCCGGCCAGCGTCTCACAACGATGACCTCCGGCCAGTCCCGCTTCCCCATCGCCCCGACTGTCTTCAAGTTCTCTAAGCACGGCAAGAACGGCATGGAACTCTCCGAGCTTCTCCCCTGGACGGCCAAGATGGCCGACGACATCACGCTCATTCGGTCGATGAACACGGAAGCCATCAACCACGAACCGGCGATCACCTTCATTCAGACCGGCTTCATGATCGCCGGTAAGCCCTGCATCGGCTCCTGGGCCTCCTACGGCCTCGGCAGCACGAACAAGGACCTGCCTGCCTTCGTCGTCCTGAACGCCAAGCACACCCATCCCAAGGCCAATGTGCAGGCCATCTCCGCCCGCCTCTGGAGTGCCGGCTTCCTCTCCGGCCAGTACGCTGGCGTCCCGCTCCGCAGTGGCGGCGACCCGGTGCTGTACATCAGCAATCCCGACGGTGTTCCGACGCCGATGCGTCGCCGCATGTTGGATGCGTTGGGCGAAATGAACCAGATCACCGCCGAGCGCCTGAGCGACCCCGAAACGCGAACGAGAATCGCCCAATACGAAATGGCGTTCCGCATGCAGGCCTCGGTCCCAGAGCTTACGGACATCAAGTCCGAGCCCGAATCGACCTTCAAGCTCTACGGCGAGGCCGCCCGCGAGGGAGGAACCTTCGCCAACTCCGCCCTAATGGCCCGCCGCCTAGTCGAACGAGGAGTCCGCTTTGTTCAACTTTACATGCGCGGTTGGGATGTGCACGGTCTTCTCCCGGAAGTCCTCCCGGCCCAGTGCAAGGATGTCGACCAAGCCTGCTACGCCCTGGTCCAGGACTTGAAGCAACGAGGCATGTTGGACGATACGCTAGTGATCTTCGGTGGAGAGTTCGGCCGAACGATTTACTCCCAAGGCAAGCTAACCGCGACCGACTACGGTCGCGACCATCACCCCCGTTGCTTCAGCCTCTGGATGGCCGGCGGCGGCACCAAGGGCGGCTACACCCATGGAGAGACGGACGAGTTCAGTTACAACATCGTCAAGGATCCCGTTCACGTAAGAGACTTCCAGGCGACGATGCTGCATCTTCTCGGCATCGACCACGAGCGATTCACCTACAAATTCCAGGGCCTCGATCAAAAGCTAACGGGCGTCGAAAAAGCCCATGTTGTGAAGGCTATCCTGGCGTAGGGACCAATCTTCGGCTTCGAGGCGTCGCCCCGCTTGGCTATGATTGGCCCCACGGTGGGCTAATAGGGACGGGCTAATAGGGACAGCCTGACCCGTCCCTTAGCTTCTTCGCTTTTCCGCTTTTCCATTGCGGCTTTCCGCTTTCACCCCTCTTCACCCCGCCGCGCTAGCGGGACTTTTCCACGTTTCGGGCCCCGATTCGAGGTAAGTGATTGAAATCAAAAGAGTTCCGGCGAGCCTTGGCGTATATACGGAAACATGTTCCGCCGCGCCCGTTGCGGAATGCAGATAGTATAATATACTAAGACCATTGTGGTCGGTCTCTGGGTGTGGTACGTGCGGAATGCATGGCGTCTATCCAAGCCTATCAGTCCCACGGCATCCGCTACTACCGCATCGTCGAGTCCTTCCGTAATAACGGCAAACCCTCCATCCGCGTCCTCGCCCATCTCGGCCGCGTCGACGATATCCTCAAACTTCACCAAGAACAGCACTCGGTCCCCCTTCACCTCTCCTCGGTCAGCGCTGGGGCCGTCACCGCTCTCCACCACCTCGCCGTCGAACTCGACCTCTCCACTCGCATCAATACCGTCCTGGCCTCCGCGCACGTCCAGGTCCGCGATGGCCTCACCGTCGGCGAGTCCGTCCTCGCCGCCATCCTCGCCCGCGCCTGCGCCCCACGCAGCAAACGCGCCTTCTCCGCTTGGGCCGCCTCCACTTACCTCCCCGACCTCATGCACTTCTCCCCCGCCGACCTCACCTGTCAGCACTTTTGGGATCAGATGCTTGTCCTTCCCGTCGATACTCTCCCCCTCATCGAGCACGATCTGGTGAGTGAAGTGGTCCGTCGCGAGGCACTCCAGATTCAAGCCTTGGCCTACGACACCACCAACTTTCACACCCACATCGCCACCACCAACTCCAAGCCCGTACTGCCCCAGCGCGGCCACAACAAACAGGGTCGCCACGATCTTCGACAGCTCGGTCTGGCCCTCATCGTCGATCAATCCTCCCAACTGCCCTTGATGCACTGTCTGTATGCCGGGGCCAATGCCGACATGAAAACCTTCGCCGCGTTCCTGCCGTCGGTCCGCCAGCGACTGCGGGAACTGACCGGACAGCCCGAGCAGCTTACCCTGGTCTTCGACGCCGGGGCGTCGTCGCGGAGGGATCTGGAGGGTCTGGTCGGCTATGTGACGTCCCTTCCTCCGTCAAACCATCTGGCCCTGCTCTCAGAGGCCGCTGAGCAACTGACGGCGACTGACTTGTCCTCTGGAGTCGTCGTGCGGACTTGGCGCACACGCCGCCTGATCGCCGGACAGCAACGAGAGATCGTAGTGGCTCACAGCTCCAAGCTTCACGCCGGACAAGTTCGCGGACTGGGCCAAGCCATGGAGCG
>JAPKZA010000117.1 GCA_026394015.1 Acidobacteriota bacterium | reverse complement strand
GCAGAATATAAACCGTCCAGTCGGTTTGTCAAACAGCAATCCGACCGCCGAAACCCTCCCTTACTTCGATAGATCGAGTACCGCCCGCCGAAACCGAATCGCTGCTCCCTCCTCGCACATCACCACAAGACGAGCCTCGGTCGCCCCCGGTGCCTTCGGACCCGCCCACTCCGTCAAAGGAATCCGAATGCTAACGCTCCGCTTCCTCCCCTCCGGCCGTTTCGGGTCACCCACGAACGTGTAACTGCCCAGCTCCTCTGTCGACTTCGCCCCCGTCTCGTAAACAGTTAACGTCCTGCCCGGCAGCCGACTAGCCTCCAAATCCTCCAGGATCAGCACCAACATCGGTGCCTTTCGTAGTCCCGTCGTCTCCCCCTCCATTGCATCCCGCCAACCCTTTGGAATCGGTATCCGCAGCTCCACACGGTCCTCCCGCGGGATTTGGGCCGCGCAGGACGGCAACAATCCCACCACAGTAACCAAAGCCCATACAAACCTTTCCATCTGCTGCCCTCCCTAAATCAGTATGACGCGCTCGGCCTCCAAATCGATTCCGGAACCAGTCTGCTTTCCCCCACTATCCAAGGCGCAAACTCGCAGCTTCAGCTCGTTCCCACCGCTCCGCAGCATCCCCGCCAGCTTCCCCGTCACCTCCAAGGAAACCGTCCTCGGCTTCTCCACCCCGTGTCCGTGCCCCTCGCCCCCCACCTCGTAGAAGGATCCAAGATAGGACGAACTCGATTCGACCATCGAAGTATTCGCCGGCGGGTTGCCGAAGATTCCATAAGTTCCGGTCGATGCCAGTTTCCCCAAACCCTTCAATCCCCGGATCAAGAGATACCTTCGCTCCGCAGAGATCTTACTCACATCGCTCGCCGGAATCCGCCCTATATTCGACGTCATCAACAGCGAAACGGGCGCTCCACCACCCACCGCCGGCAACACCATATAACTCGAATACGAATAACCCAGTGCGTTACTATCCAACAGCTGCCCAAACGTCACAAACTTCCACGCTCCATTTTCATCAAAAAAATAGATCCGTTTGTCCTTAAACGCAGGATCCGTCGGATTCGAACGGCCACCCCCCAGTCGGAGCCAACTCGCCCACAACCGGTCAATATTGGCATGATGAGCATAAAATAACGGGTCCCTGGGCGACCATTGCGGATCCTGCATAATTCCCCGTGTCCAGTTATGTACCCGGGCATGGGGCCCCCCGTAGGCGGTACCGCCCATACCGGCCGTGCCAAATAGGTCCCGCCAGTCCGTCGACCTCAATGTGGCACCAACACTGACCTCGCTATCGCGAAGCGGCGCGGCCGGATTTCGCGTCTCCAGTAACGAGTTGGGAGCAGCGTCCGAGTACATCCCAGGAACGGTGCGGCTCGTCGCCGATTCCCAATCCCAGTACGGAATCCGCAGATTCGGCTGATTCACCAACTTGCCGAGAATCCTCTCATGAAAGTGGAGAAACGCCCGATGCCACGGCAGGAACGACCACGTCCGATGAATATCTTCCGCCGAAGCCGCCCCGCCACCGCACGTCGCACAATGCAATTGGGCCTGGCTCTCCCAACGAAGCGGCGACGTGCCGGTCAAAGCCCTCATCCGGCGGACAGCCTCGCGAAACTGCCCTAACTGCGCACCGTTACCGGCTAGCTCGGCAACCGATGGGCGAGGCTGATTGGAAACCGCTGGAAGCGCGTAGGCCGTGGCGCTTCCCGGCGGCAACGGCAAGGAACACTGCGCCTCCGCCCGCAGCGGAAGCCAAAACTGAAGAAGGGTCGGAGACGAGGTCAATCCGAAACGAAGCAAGTCGCGGCGATGGTAAGGCATGTCAACCCAAATAGCGAAAATCGAACGGCCAAAGGGACAAAAGTGGCGAAGAATCCTCAGAAAGAACTTGCCACCCAAAACAGCATACAATTGCTCCAGTATGAACCGTCGCAACTTCCTCACCTCCCTCGCCGGAGCCCTCCCCTTCTCCGCCCTCGCCGCCCCCCACCGCGGCAAAATCAAAATCACCGCCGTCAAGTGCATGATCGTCCGCGGTACCTGGGATTGGAACCTCGTCAAAATCGAAACCGACGCCGGCATCTCCGGCCTCGGCGAAGCCTACTGGGGCTTCGGCGTCAAGGATCTCCTCCTCAACCAACTCGCCCCCCTCATCATCGGCGAAGACCCCCTCAACGTCGACAAGCTCTATCACAAAATGCTCATGCGCAGCGCCGGCGCAGGCGCTATCGGAGGCGTCACCGTAACAGCCGCCAGCGGTATCGAAATTGCCCT
>JAPKZA010000065.1 GCA_026394015.1 Acidobacteriota bacterium | reverse complement strand
GAAGACTCCTTCCAGGTCCTTCGTAACCTCACCACTTATTTCTCAAACCACCTCCTCCTCCATTGCGTCTTTAACCTCCTCGACAATGCGGCTAAATACAGCATGAGTGAGTCCGAAATCACGATCAGGGGAGCGTATGATGACAACACCAAACGATTCACTATTGCCGTCTCCAATCAAATCGTACCAAACGGCCATCGCATCGAACCCAAAGATAGAAAGCGCCTCAAAGAGCGGGGTGTCAGGGGCGACCGTGCCCTCGTAACCACCGCCGGAGGCCGCGGCATCGGACTGTGGATCGTCGAAAAGTTCATGCTCGCCATGCGAGGAGAACTCATGATCCTTCCCACTGATAGCCGTAACCGCAACGTCTTTTTGCTCAGCTTCCCTCGCAGGAAACCCAAAGGCACCACCTAACTTATGACCTTTCTAATTATCGAAGATGACGACTTTCACTTTCAAGTCGTCGAACGCGCCCTTCTAAAAGCTCATGCTGGCGCTTTGATTCTGCGAGCCGCTACCGAGAAAGTATTTGTCCAACGGCTTAACGAATTCATCGGCCTGAATCCATCCCTGGTTATCGTCGACCAAATGCTTCCTTGGACGGATGAGGAAGATGCTGATCCGTACACCGATGCCCCGAACGAGGGGCCCCTACGGGCCGGCTATCGTTGCATCGAGCTCCTCCGCTCACTTCGTGAATCCAAGGCCATCCCGGTCATATTCTTCACAAACTTGGAACAGAAAACGGTGCCCCCAGGGGTGGCCTACGTTAGAAAACGTGCCGACCCCAAACTTGTTCAGCTCATGGATCAAGTGAAGATCTGCCTTAACGACTCGTGCTCGCCTTCCCCTCCATGAATTTGGTCCCATAGTATGTGGAATCACTTAGTGCGCTTGGGCTACCCCAGTAACCGATTCTCGAAACAAATCGCTCCACCGCGTCGAAAGTCGCAGCACTAACGGGTGATTCACTTGCTGCTCGATAAATGCTCGCGACAAACTTAGTATCCTTTTGGAGGCGTTCATGAAGCCTATTCAGTACTGCCCCGGCAAACTCAGGATAAGCTCGCTTGAACTCGGATCCGAATCGATTCTCCAACACCGCCAAACTCTTTTCGACTACCTCCAAGGAATTCGGTCGACTCGGGCTCAGCACACTGCCCAAGAATCCCGTGTCCACCCCCGCGTAAGTCCCATCATCGGACTCAATACATTCCGCCCAAACCGAACGGCAAGCGCCCGCTGTCTGGTTCTCCATCAACGCTCGCATCAGAAGCTGAAAGCCCACACGCCTAGGCTGCGTAAACTCGTTCCGTTCCCGTCCCGCCTCATACACCCCCAGCAATAACGTCTCGTACTCCTCCGGCACCGGTCGCTGCCGCATCACCTCCAATAACTCCCGATCTTCCTCCCCCCATTTCGCCTCTGGAAGCCTTCGCAAATCCCCCAGCAGGATCTTGAAACACGTTCGCACGCCCCGCTCCTCTTCCGCCGGACACTCCGCCAGGCCCGCCAACACCCAGTGCGAAGGCGCATACTCATCCCCCACCGGCGGCAAGTCTCGGCCGCTCAACCATCGACGCATCTGCTCCACCGGGGCCCCCGCGTCAACCCAACTCCGCACCTGCCGCCGCATATAACCCACCGGTCCCGCCCCATCTAGCCCCTTCCATCGCCCCATCTCCGGATGCAGCAACGGATCATGCGCAAAATCAGGCCTCTGCATATACTCCGGCGAGGTAAACTCCTCGATCTCCCGTACAAGCGTGCCGTAAGTCTCCAGCGATACCTTCAATCGGCAATCCAGCGCCGCCGCCACCCGCGTCAGCGTTGCCAAATTCCACTTGCCGTAATCATCCCGCTCCATCCGCGCTACGCCCGGTTGCTTCGTCCCCAATATCCCCGCCAGCGCCTTCTGCGTCAATCCCCGCTGCTGGCGAACGGTCGCCAACTGCGACGCGATCCACGTATGCAGGTACCCCTCGGCATACCCCTCCCGCGCCTCCCGATCCTGGAACCCCTCAATCAACTCCCGCCGTCTCGCTTCACACTCCGCCGCTAAATCGCTCATGTCGCCTCCGATATTTCTCTGCCTGACTCACCACCAATCCCCGCCGTGCCGATGCCGCCTCCACTACCGAACTCGGAACTAAATTACCGTCCCGCTCCGTCGCCCCCGCCAGCAACGTTACCCCGTCTTCCCCTCCAAGCGGACCCCGACACAGCAAAATCCGAATCATAATACTCGCGTTCACGCGCAGCTTGTAAATATGTTTATCCGCGCTTGTCCGCAGCGGACCCGCCACTAAG
>JAPKZA010000517.1 GCA_026394015.1 Acidobacteriota bacterium | reverse complement strand
CGGTTGGCACTACAACATGCATTAAAGTATAAAACTTAGATGCGCCATATACGGCTACTACCTTCTTATGCAAAGGTTCCACTCGCTGCACACCAACTAATGTTGATGTATAAACTGGGAAAAATGCTCCTAGAAAAATTAAAAATGCAAAGCGTGTATCGCCAGCAAACAAAATAATTGCTAATGGGATCCATGCAATAGGTGGAATAAATCGGAAAGGCTCCATGACCGGCATTTGGCAATCCATCAGGATGAGGCTATAGCGGGAGAGGCTGCATTTTTCGAGAGCGATGCGGCCATTTTCAGCGAACTCGACGATGCAGCCGAGGCGGGCGAGCATGGCACCGGCGACTTTGCGATTGATGGGGTTGTCGTCGACGACGAGAACGGGGAGGGCATTCGAGGGAACGGGGGTGAGATCGAGGGGAGGCTGCTTGGCATCGGCAGTGAGGAGCCTTTGCAGGGCGGAAGGGGTGACGGGCCAGGAGACGGTGGCGGGGTAGAGAGCGCGAACGGCGTCGGGAACGAGACGGAGAGAGCTGAGGGTTCCGAGCAGCAGGGTGGTGCGAGCGCCGCTGGAGTGGGCCCAAGTGGCGAGAGCGGCGAGGTCAGAGGTGGCGGCAGGGTCAACGGCGAGCCACCAGCCGGGGCGGAGGGGCGGGGCTTGTTGGGCGGCGACGGAGTCGAGAAACGGGAAGAGTTCCCAGCCAAGGTACTGGAAGTAGCTCGAGAAGACGGTGGCGTTGGCAGACTTTGGTGCGACGAGGACCAGTTGGCGGCGAGCGGGAGGAGCGAGTTCGGCGAGCCAGTCGCGGCTGTTCAGAGCGCGGCGGAAGGGCAGTTCGACCAGAAACTGGGAGCCGAGCCCGGGAGTGCTTTCGAGGCGAATGGTGCCCTTCATATTGTCGACCACGAGAGAGCGGACGATGGCGAGGCCAAGGCCTACGCCGCCGTGGCGTCGGGCGTCGGAGGAGTCGGCTTGCACAAAGGGTTCGAACACGGCGGCCTGTTGGGCGGGCGGGATGCCGATGCCGGAGTCGGTGACGCTGATCTCGAGCTGGTCGGAGAATCGAATGATGAGGCGAACGAAGCCGACGTCGGTGAACTTGATGGCGTTGGCGAGGAGGTTGATGAGGACTTGGCGGAGGCGGGTGGGGTCGCCGACGAGTTGGGTGGGGACGGTTGGGCCGACATCGATGAGGAAGTCGATCCCCTTGGCGTCGGCTTGCAGGGAGAGGGTGGCGACGACTTCGTCGATGAGAGGGACGAAAAGGAAGGGATTGGCTCGGGCAACGGGGGATTCGCTGCGGAGTTTTGAATAGTCCATGATGCCGGACAGGACGGTAAGGAGGGACGTGGTGGCGCGTCCGATATCTTCCACGAAACGCCGTTGTTCGGCTTGGAGGGGGGATTCGAGGAGAAGATCCATATAGCCGAGGGCGGCGTTCATGGGGGTGCGGATTTCGTGGCTCATCATGCTAAAGAACTCTTCTTTGGCGCGGGCGGCGTAGAGGGCACGGCGGTGGGCGGCGCGAAGGCGGAAGAGGGTCCAAGCGAGGAGACTGAGGAGAGTGGCCGCTACGGCGGTAATAGCGAGGAGGGGCGGGGTCCAGAAGGCGGGGATGGCGAAGGCATCCAGCGGGAGAGGGCCTTCCTGGTGTTTTCGGGCGATGGCACCGAGAGCGCCATCGGCGGCCATCTGCCGGAGGCGGGTGCGGAAGCGGTCGGCGAGGGCGGATTGCGGGAAAGGGCTGGCGATGGAGAGGTTCATCTCGATGTCGTTTTGGGGGAGGATCTGAAGCGAGACCTGGTCACAGAGGGGAGGTCGGGCGGTCAGGAAAGGATGGAGGGAGGGCTGGGTAAGCAGGGCGGCGGAAGCAGTTCCATCGCAGACGGCGGAGAGCCGTTCGGCAGGCGAGCGGAGTTCTCGGAATTTGATTTCGGGGAGAAGGTTGGAGACTGGACCGGGAAGCGGCGGCGAGGAAGAATACACAACGGCACGGTTGCGGAGGTCGGCGACCGAATGGACGGCACTATCGGCGCGGACGACGAAGTAGGTGGGAACGTTCCACCAGGGTTCCGTGAGATACATGCGGAGTCGACGCTCCGGCGCGGGAAAGACTCCGGCGATCAGGTCGAACTGTCCGGAGGCGATGGCGTTATCGGAGGAGGAGTTGAAAAACGTCCAGGTGATTTGGACGCCCTCTCGGCGCGCCGCTTCTCGAAAGGCATCGACGTAAAAGCCCGAGATCGTGCCATCTGGGAGGCGGTAGGCATCGGGGGCGGCGAAGGCGGAGCCGATGCGGACCGGGCTGCTTTGGGGCCAAAGCAGATTGGCGTGAGTGACTAGCGCAACCAGCGAGAGACGGAGCCGACTTGACATCGCAGCCTAGTTAAGCGAAGCGGTAGGACCCTTCCACTATAACGCGAACTAGGACTTAGTGACTCGCCGTAGCGTAAACAGTTCGGGACTTACCGAGCCTTGCGCGAGCTTCTTCCAGTCATCATCGTAGCGGAGGAGTTTGCCGGAGATATGGTTCGAGTTTTCGCTGGCGAGAAAGGTAGCGAGTTTGAGCTGTTTTTCGAGCGGGACGCCACCGGTCATCCGAACTTGTCGAGCGTCTTCGATCTCCTTCCATCCGGCGCGTTCTTCTCCGGCGGAGAGGATTTCGTCGGTCATGTTGGTATAGGTGCCACCGGGGGCGAGGCAGTTGGCTTGGACGTTGTGTTCGGCGTACTCGGTGGCGATGGTTTCGACGAAGCGGACGATGGCGGATTTGGAGGCGGCGTAGGCGGAGAAGTGGGGCCGGGGAGCGAGGGAACCGCCGCCGCTGACGACGATGATTTTGCCGGCGCGGCGCTGCACCATTTCCGGGAGGACGGCGCGGCAGGCGTGCATGACGCCGAAGACATTGGTTTCGAAAGTTTCGCGCCAGGCGCGGGTATCGGCATCGTGCATCAGGCCGATGGGTCCTTGGACGCCGGCGGCGGCGATTAACACGTCGGTTCCCCCGAAGCTGGCGCGCATCCGTTCGGCAGCCATGATCATGCGGTCGAGCTCCCGAACATCTCCGGGTAAACGGAGGGAGACGCCTCCGGCATGCTGAATTTCGAGATGGGTGAGATCGATTTCGGCTTTGGTGCGAGCAACAAGACCGACGATGGCTCCTTTGGCAGCCAAACCGATGGCGAGGCGTTTTCCGATGCCGCGACCGGCTCCCGTGATAAGAATGCGTTTTCCCTGCAAGTAAAAGCTCATTCGGAGGGTATCATAATGCCGATGGCGGGGGAGGCGCTATTCGAGGGCGGCTTTTCGGCGGCGTTTGACGGCGTACATGGCTTCGTCAGCGCGACGGAGGAGAACGGTTGAGTCTTCGCCGTTGCGATGTTCGACGACGCCGATGGAGGCCCGGATAGGGACGGGGAGGGAGCGACCGTTGAGGGTGATTTCGTGGCGGCGTTCGAGACGTTGGAGGATTTGGGTTCCCCGACGGAGGGCTCCGTCCAAAGGGCAGTGCAAAAGCACGATGAATTCGTCTCCTCCGAGGCGAGCGGCGAGATCCTGGGAACGAATCGCCTCTCGGAGGGCGCGGGCGAAATGGCAAAGGACTTGGTCTCCGGCGTCGTGACCGAGGCGATCGTTGATGCCTTTGAAGCCATCGAGGTCGAACATGAGGAGTGAAAAATTCATTCCAGAGGCGAGCGCGGAGGCGAGCGCGGTTTCAAAGGCGCGGCGGTTGCCGATGCCGGTGAGCGGATCGGTGGCGGCGAGCGCTTCGAGTTCGGCGACGCGGCTCTCGAAACTGGCCGTTTCGGAGGTAAGCCGGGAGGTGGAACGTTCGTGGTCGGCGACGATTTGGACGACGTAGGCCCGCAGATCGCCGATGTGATGCGAGAGCCCCTCGCGGAGGGTTTCGAAGTCGGGAGCGGTGGAGAGTTGTTCGAGGTTGTGGCTCAGTTTTTCAAAGCCGGCAGTGGAAGCGTGGGCTTGGCCTTTTGAATCTTCGGCGGCCCGAGAAAGAATGGTGAGGAGTTCGCGGACCATGGCGAGGTCGTGGGCGCGAGAAGTTTCGGCGTCCTGAGCAAAGTTCCGCAGGGCGGCCGACCAGGGTTCCACGGTGGCCGCGAAAGCGGGCGGAGAGGCATCGAGCTGCTGGAGGGTTTGACGGACGGCGGTCTGTTGCGCCTGACCAGCGCGGGGGAACAATCCAAACACATGCAACTGGGTTTGCTCGACCGCTTGGCGGTAGGCGGCGAGAGCATCGTGCATCATTCGCTGCTGAAGTTGTTCTCGAACAGCGAGTTGGTCGACGGCGTCCTTAATGGAAATCATGGCGGGCGAAAGACTTATCGTCCACGACGGCGAGAATTTGAGTCTATACTGAAGAGTTGAGAGGCGAATGAGCAAAGAAGACAGTATTGAAGTAACGGGTACGGTAGTTGAGAAATTCCCGAGCGGATTGTTCAGTGTCCAATTGGACCAAGAAAAGACGATTTTGGCCCATTTAGCGGGCAAACTGCGGAGAAACCGAATCCGCGTTCTAGCCGGAGACCGGGTAACGCTCGAGATGTCCCCGTACGATTTAACCAAGGGTCGGATTACGTACCGACACAAGTAGACCGCTCCAACGATGCCGGTTCGCGTGCTTTTTCTGTTCGGAACCCGTCCGGAGGCGATCAAGCTTTGCCCGGTGGTGTTGCATTTCCGTAGTCAGCCTGAACTATTTGATGTTCGCGTTTGCGTGACGGCGCAGCATCGGGCGATGCTCGATCAGGTGCTGGGGGTGTTCGGTGTGAAGCCGGAGTACGACCTGAACCTGATGCTACCCGGGCAGACGCTGTTCCAGTCGACGTCTCGCATGATGGCGGCGCTGGAACCGGTTTTCCTTGGCGTGGACGGCTGGAAGCCGGAAGTGGCCATGGTGCAGGGTGACACGACGACGACGTTTTGCGGGGCGTTGGCGGCTTTTTATGCTCGGGTGCCGGTGGGCCACATTGAGGCGGGATTGCGAACCGGAGATCTAACGCAGCCATTTCCCGAGGAGTTGAACCGGGTTTTGACGGGTCGAATGGCCAATTTGCATTTCGCGGCGACATCGTGGGCGGCGGAGAACTTACGGAAAGAAGGTGTGGCGGACGACCGGATTTGGGTGACTGGGAATACGGGAATCGACGCGGTTTTGCACGTCAAGCGGGGGTTGGAGGAGGGGCGGCTGCAATCCGGAATGGACTGGAGCCATTTAAACTCCACCAAGAAACTGGTTTTGGTAACGGCGCACCGGCGGGAGAGCTTCGGGGCGGGCTTTGAAAGGATCTGCGAGGCGCTGGCGGAGTTATCGGAGCGACCGGACGTGGAGATTGTCTATCCGGTTCATCCGAATCCGAACGTCGTCGAGACGGTGAATCGAACTTTGACCGGAAGGTCGAATGTTCACCTGATCGCGCCCCTGGAGTACGTTCCCTTCATCGACCTGATGCGGCGCGCGTACTTGCTGATTACGGATTCGGGGGGCGTACAGGAAGAGGGGCCGTCGTTGGGGAAGCCGATTTTGGTGCTGCGCGAGAAGACCGAGCGGCCGGAGGCCGTGGCGGCGGGCACGGTGAAGTTGGTGGGGACGGACCGGCAAAAGATTGTGGCCGAGGCGAATTTGGTACTGAATTCGGCAAAAATGAGGGAGTCCATGGCAGTCGTTCACAACCCATATGGCGATGGGCACGCAAGTGAGCGTATTTCGGCGGCAACTCTTTCATTCTTCAGGAAATAAAGTTTTCACTTTGTTTCGCAAAGTACCGCTTTCGGGGGGTATCCGGAGCCGATTATTTGGTGGGAGGGGTATAGACTTCAGGCGTGAAGATCATACTGCCAGCCCGAAACAAAAAGACCACTTTGAATCCTCGTGGTGCCCAGATGGCGGCACAGCTAGCTGAACGCGTTGTCGGTCAGCCGGAAAGTTTGGACGCGATCATTCCTTACGTGCAGATGTACCAGGCGGGGCTTTCGCCGGAGGGGCGCCCGATTGGCATCTTTCTGCTGCTGGGGCCGACCGGTACGGGGAAGACGCGAACGGTAGAGGCTTTGGCCGAAGTGTTGCACGGCAGCGCCAAGAATGTGTTGCGGGTGGACTGCGGGGAGTACCAGATGGAGCACGAGGTGGCGAAGCTGATCGGTGCGCCGCCGGGATACCTGGGACATCGGGAGACCCAACCCGCGTTTACACAAGTGAAGTTGAACGCGGTGATGAGTGAGCGGAACAACATTTCGATTGTTCTATTTGACGAGATTGAGAAGGCGGCTGGGTCGTTGCAGCGGTTGCTGCTGGGGGTACTCGACAAGGGAAGCCTGAAGTTGGGAGACAACTCGACCGTAAGCTTTGAGCGGTCGTTGATCTTCTTGACGAGCAATTTGGGAGCCCGTGAGATGGCGCGAGAGTTGCGGCCGGAGTTTGGATTTGAAGCGGGGAAGGTCCGGGCTATCGATGAGGGGAAGGGCGAAGTGAAACGTTTGGAGGCGGTGGCGGTGGCGGCAGTGAAGCGAAAGTTTGCGCCGGAGTTTGTGAACCGGATTGATTTGATGTTGACCTACCAGGCCCTGAACGCGGGGGCGCTGGAGCGGATTTTAGAGATGCAGGTGAACAGCTTACAGGATCACCTGGACCGGCGATTGGGGGAACGAAGCTTTACGATTGAGGTGCCGAAGCGAAGTCGCCAGTTTCTGCTCAAGCACGGGACGAGTGTGGAGTATGGAGCTCGGGAGCTGAAGCGGACGATCCATCGGTTTGTGATGCAACCGTTGGCGGCATTGGTGGCGGAGGGAGCGGTGGCGCCGGATTCGACGATTCGGTTCGAGGTGAGTTCGAACGGGAAGCGGCTGGAGATTTTTCCCGTGCGGTTGGCGGCCTAGCGGGGAATGAGGCGGCCGGTGCCGATTTGGCCATGGAGGTTCTCGGCGGGTTGGGGGGCGTCACCGCCGCCGTACCAGATCCGCAGGGAGCCATCGGGCTGGAGGAGGAGTTCAGGATCGCAGACGACGGCGGCGTTCCAGGGGGCGGCTCCAGCGATGAGGGCTCGTTCCGTGGTCCGCCGCCAGTGGACGCCGTCTGTGGAGGCGGCCAAGCCAATTTTGCGTCGTTCCTGGCGGTCCCGGCCGGTGTAGAGCATCCACCAGCGGCCGTGGGAGGTCCAGAGAGCGGGTTCGCCGAGGCCGAGTTCGTCGAAGG
>JAPKZA010000256.1 GCA_026394015.1 Acidobacteriota bacterium | reverse complement strand
CGGCGGCGACGGCGCGAGCTTCGCGTTCGAAGCGGGCGAGGGAATCGTCGCGTTGGGCGATGTGTTCGGGAAGGACTTTGATGGCGACCGTGCGGTCGAGACGGGTGTCGCGGGCTTTGTAGACTTCGCCCATGCCGCCGGCTCCGAGGGGCGAGAGGACTTCGTAGGGACCGAGTTTTTCGCCGGGTGAGAGTGGCATTGCAGGGAGTCAGTACAGTTTATCCGATTGGGTACCAGACGATATACAATGCAGGCCTGCATGATTGATACTCCAACCACCCGCCGTACTTTGCTCGCCGCGTCAGCCGTCGGTGCCGTCGCCGCTGCCGCGCCGGGGCCGATTCCGATTATCGACTCCCACTTTCATCTGTACGATCCGACCCGGCCGCAGGGGTCGCCGTTCCCGTTCACGCCCAACGCGCCGCCGTTTCTGCCGAAGCACTTTCGCGAATCGGCGATCCCGGTCGGCGTCGTCGGAGGGATCAAAGTGGAAGCCAGCCCCTGGGTCGAAGACAACCTTTGGGTCCTGATGATGATCGAAAGCGAACCGATGATTACGGGCATGATCGGGAACCTCGACCCGCTGAAGCCGGAGTTCCGCGAGTATCTTGACCGGTACCGGAAGAACAAGCTGTTTCTGGGGATTCGATATGGAAATGTCTGGCCGGTGCATGACATGGTGGCCGCAATTGATCGCCCGGAACTGATCGAAAACATGAAGGCTTTCGCGGCGACGGGGCTGACGCTGGAGGTGGCTAACCCGCGCGTCGACCTGACCCGGGCCACGCTTCGGTTGCTCGATAAGGTTCCGGACCTGCGGGTTGTGATGGGGCACCAGCAAGCGTTGGGGATCCCGGCCGAAGCGGCGGTGCGGAAGCAATATACGGCTGATCTGGAAGAGCTGCGGAAGCGGAAGGTTTACGTGAAAATGTCCGGGCTGTATCGGTCGAAGACGGCCGTGGCGGGGAGCGCTCCGGACCCGAACGACTATAAGCCGGTCGCTGATTTTCTGTGGGACATTTTTGGCGAAGATTACCTGATCTTCGCGGGGCGGAACAAGGCGGTGATCGAGATCCTACGGAGCTACTTTCAGGCGAAGAGTCCGGCGGCGGCGGAGAAGTACTTCTGGAAAAACTCGATCCCGGCGTTTCGGTGGATTCGCCGGGATCCGTGGCAACCACAACTTTAGAACAGCAGTTTAAGGCCTAACTGGATGGTCCGCGGGCCGTTACTCTGACCGGTAACGGTGCCGAAAGCGCCGGACTCGACGTTGTTGTTGGGCGAGGAAAACACCGGCGTATTGGACAGGTTGAAGGCTTCCGCGCGGAACTGCAGGTTGAGGCGTTCGGTGATCTGGGTGTTCTTAAACAGCGAGAAATCCAGACCGCGCGTGAAGTCGTTCCGGAGGTTCGAGTGGGTGCGGCTCAGGGTGCCGAAGGTGTAGTCCTTGGCGACCTTGAACTGCGACGTATCGAACCAGCGGTCAATGGAGCGAACGGGAATGCGAGCGTCGCCGCCGACGGCATCGGGCCGTTGATAGCCGCCGAAGGAGAAGCTGTTGTTGGTGGTTTGGCTGAAGATGAGCGGCTGACCAGAGTTGATGGTGAAGACGCCGTTGGTCTGCCAGCCGCCGAGGATGCTGTTGGCCAGGCCGTTCATTTTCGAGCCGAACATTTTGCCTTTGCCGAAGGGCAGTTCATAGTTAAAGTTGACGACCATGCGGTGGGGCACGTCGTAGGAGCTGAGCGAACGTTCGCACTGGCGGCAGAACCAGTTGCGCATGGTGCCCTGGCCGTCGTTCCAGATGCCGTCAGAAGAGTCGGCGATGTTCTTCGACCAGGTGTAACCGACGCCGAGGCTGGTGCCGTTGCCGAAGCGCTGTTCAAAGCGCGTCTGCATGGAGTGGTAGATGGAGTTGCCCCAGGCGGGAGAGCCCGGGCCGACGCTTGTGAACTGCGCGTACGGGCCACGGAGAAGGCGACCGCGCTGGACGTTGGCCGCACCCATGACGCTGGCCGGGTCGATCAACCCAAAGAACGGGTTGGGAACCAGATCGAGCAGGCGGTTGGCTGGGGTGAGCTGTTCGGGACGAAGCTGGCCGAGGTCGCCCTGGGCGAGTTCGTTGTGGGTGCCTTTGTTGCCGGCGTAGGAGACTTCGACCATCATTTGGTTCGTGAGATGGCGTTGGACCGTGAGGTTCCACTGCTGGTTATAGGGCGTCTTCATTTCGGTGGCCCAGGCGGAGCTGAGGGCAAAGCCGACGCCGGACATTTCGCCCAAGGACCGACCGACGGGCAGCACGAAACCTTGGGGGAACGGATTCCGGAGGAGGTTGGTGGGGTTGATGCCGTCGAGGGTGGAGAGCCAGGGGGTGGTGCTGGAGTAGGGCGCGCCGGTCCAGCGGTCGGTGGCGGCGAATTTGGGTACGCCGTAGAAGATGCCAAAGCCGGTACGAATGACCGTTTTCGGATTGAGCTGGTAGGCGATGCCGATGCGGGGGTTGAATTTGTGTTCGATGGAACGAATCCCGCGGCGGCCGAGAGTTTGGTCTTCGCCAGCGAAGAGGTAGACGCCACGGAGATCGAGACCGGTCTTAGCGGAGAGCGGATTTTTGGCGAACGGATCCATGACGGTTTGTTGGTTGTAACGTTCAGTGGTGGAGCCTTCGAGTTCCAGGCGGAGACCGACGTTGATGGTTAGTTTGGAATTGATTTTGTAATCGTCCTGGGCGTAGATGGCGTAGTAGCGACTCAGGTTGGCAGGCTTGATGCGATGGGTAGCGGCGCCGCTGGTGCCGGTTCCGAGCAGGAACGAAGCGAGGCCGTCGCCGTTACCGGCGACGCGGGGATCGGGCCCCTGGGTCATCGCGCGGGTGAAGGAGAAGTTCGCCGGAGAGCTGCCGAACTGGGCGAAGCCGAGGCCGAAGGTGCGCCACTCGGCACCGAACTTCATGCTGTGCTTGCCGGAGATGCGGGTCAAGTTTCCGACCAGGGTGTAGGAGACGTTGTTGCTTTTGTACGTGGACCCGTTGTTCGGCCCGATGGAGGTGAAATCCTGCACGTCGAAGCGGGGGATGCGGGGGGCACCGGTTTTGAGGGTGACTTCCTGCAGGGAGGCGGGGAAGCCGAGTTTGGTGACGTCGTAGCCGTAGGTGAAGGCGGGGCGCCAGGCATCAAACAGGCTGAGACCGCCACGGACCGTGAGCACGGTTCCGGAGCCGATCGTTTCGGTGTAGTCGACGGCGGCATTGTGGGAGCCCCAGTACATGATGCCGTCGCTGGGAGCCGCTCCGTTGTCCCAGAAATCGGCGGCGGCGGTGGCTTGTTTGAACCGGTTGTAGCGGACAAAGGTGCGGCGGTTTTGGCTGAAGTTGTGGTCGACTTTGAAGTCGGCGCGGTCAGTGGGCGACTGCGGTACTTTCTGGATAGCGAGGTTGTTTTGATTGGCGTTCAAGGAGCCCGGCTGATTCTGGGCGGGCCAGAGCTTGACGGCGTTGAGCGCGATGGGGTCCATTCGGTTGGCCGGGATGACGTTGCCGGCGAAAGGGGTTCGAATGAACTTGCCGGGATCGTCGGGATTGGCGCGGGTGCTGAAGGGATCGAAGATGGAACGGACCGCACCGTTAGCGTTGCGCGTGTTGGAGAAGTCGCCGGCGAGTTGGGCGGAGGTGGGGACCGTAAAGGTCGAGAAGCTACCGGACTTTACGAGGCGCTTTTCGTAGAGGGCGAAGAAAAACGTTTTGTCTTTGATCACGGGACCGCCGACGCTGACGCCGTACTGGTGCTGCTGAAGGGACGCTTTGCGGCCGTTGTTGCGGTTGAGAAAGAAGCTCTTGGCATCGAGGGCGGAGTTGCGAAGGAATTCAAATGCCGAGCCGTGAAACTGGTTGGTACCGGACTTGGTGAGCATGGTGACTTGACCGCCGCCGGAACGGCCGTATTCGGCGGTGTAGGAGTTGGTTTGCACGCGGAACTCCTGGATGCCTTCGACGGACGGGATGGCGGAGGCTCCGTAGATGCCTTGGATATCGCTTTGGACGAGCGCGGTGACGCCGTCCAACTGGATGTCGTTGAGCGATTCTTTTCCGCCGTTGATGGAGAAGCGGATAGTGGAGGTGAAGAAGTCGCTTTCGGCGTTGTTGGGGGTGGAGGGCGTGATGCCGGGTACGAGCTTCAACAGCGAATAGATGTTGCGGTTATTGAGGGGTAGGTCGATGATTTTTTTGTTTTCGACGACGGAGCTGAGCGTGGCGCTCGAGGCTTCGAGGAGGGGGCCGGTGGCGGTGACTTGCACGCGTTCGGAAACGGCTCCGATCTCGAGTTTGATATTGAGGGTGGCGTTCTGCTGGGTGGAGAGGCGAAGCGAATCGAGCACGTAGGTGCGAAAGCCGGCGGCTTCGGCGGTGACGCGGTAGGTACTGGGTGTTAACTCGATGACCCGGTATACACCTGCGGAATTTGTGTCGGCGCGAAAGTCCTGATTTCGCGATACGTCGGTGATAGTTACCTTAGCGTTGACCACGGCGGCGCCGCTCGCGTCGGTGACGATTCCCGAGATAAGCGCTTTTGAAGTCTGGGCGAACGCTGGAAAGACGGTCGCCGAGGCTAGGATTGTTGCGAACAAAGTGAGCTTTGACATGAAACCTCCTGAAGTCCCTGAATTGTGTATACAGCTTTGCCTGGTCCTGCGACGACCAGACAACGGGCGCAACTATATCAGTTGTTACGCTCGAACGCAGGGGGTCTTGGGGTTCGAAGGCATCACTACATCGCTCAACCTATCTGGTTTCCGCCAGGGCAAACGCCACGATGCTGCTGCCCGAGGGAGCGTCGTTCTTGCCGCCCCCGCAGACGATCACAATGTATTGTCGACCACCAATCTCATACATCGAGGGGGTCGCATTCCCGGCCGCCGGGAGTACCGTCTCCCAAAGCAGCTTGCCGGTGAGCTTATCGTAAGCCCTGAACTTTTTGTCAAAACTCGTCGCGCCAATGAAGAGGAGGCCGCTCTTGGTGACGACCGGTCCGCCGTAGTTGTCGCTGCCCGTATCCTTCATGCCCTTGGCGGCGAGTTCCGGATATTCGCCGAACGGGATGCGCCAACGGATCTCGCCTTTGTTCAGGTCGATCGCGTTCAGCGTGCCCCACGGCGGCTTCAGCGGCGGATAGCCATCCGGATCGCGCATGAGAATATAGCCTTCATTGCGATACTTCTGGTACCCAGGCTCCTTGGCCGCCGCCGTCAAGTCGACCGCCGCCATATCCTTGCCGGTCAGCAGAAACGTCACAATCTCATCGACGCCGTTGCGCAGGTGGCTGAAACCGGGCATCCGGCCCGTGCCTTCGTTGATGTACTTGACGAGTTCGGCGCGGGTGCGCCGCTCGCCGATGCCGACGAGCGACGGGAAGGTCGGCGGAGTGCCGGTGCGGTCGGCTTTGTGGCAGCCGGCGCAGTTGTTGTTATAGAGCGAGGTTGTATCTTGCGTGACCATGCGGATGATCCATGGCTGCTCATTGCTGTTCACATAGAGCAGCCCGGTCTCCGGGTCGTACGCCGCGCCGCCCCACTCGGCGCCGCCGTCGGTGCCCGGCATCAGCACGGTTCCCCGCGTGCTTGGAGGCGTGTACATCGCCGCTGGATCCAGCTTGCGCAATTGCTCCAACACCGCCTGGTGCGCTTCCGGCGTCCGCGTGGTCACCATATCCTCCGTGAAAACCTGCCGGGCGAACGGCGGGGGCTTGACCGGGAAAGGCTGTGTGGAAGCGGCCTTCTCACCATCCAACTTCGACGCGGGTACCTTGCGGTACTCGATCGGAAAGAGCGGCGACCCGGTGCGCCGGTCCAGCAAGAAGACAAAGCCCTGCTTCGTGACTTGCGCCACGGCGTCGACCTTCTTGCCCTTGCGGGTTACGGTGACCAGGCTGGGCGCGGCGGGAAAGTCGAGGTCCCAGAGATCGTGTTTCACCCCCTGAAAATGCCAGATGCGCTTGCCGGTCTTGGCGTCAAGAGCAATGACGCAGTTGGCGAACAGGTTGTCGCCGTGACGATTGGCACCGTAGAAGTCAAACGACGCCGACCCCGTGGCCGCAAACACCATTCCCAGCTTGGGGTCGACACTGAGTCCGGCCCAAGCGTTCGCGCCACCACTCACTTTCCAGGCATCCTTGGGCCACGTGTTGTAACCAAACTCGCCCGGGTGCGGGATGGTATGAAACGTCCAGCGCAAGGCGCCGGTGCGGACGTCGTAAGCACGCAGATCGCCTGGCGCACCGGGCAGCGTCTCAGGAACGGAAGAACCGAAAATGATGAGGTCCCCATAAATCACCCCGGGTGTTGAGGCGCTCACGCTCAGCTTCTCGTACGGCCGACCCAACCCCTTGCGCAGGTCGATATGGCCATCTTCGCCGAACGATCGAATCGGCTGGCCGGTTTTGCGATCAATGGCCCAGAGCAGATTTCGATACGTGGCAAACACGCGGTCCTCGTGCACCGTCACTCCGCGGTGCCGGAATCGCCGTTGGATCGGCTCACCGCCGCTGGCGTCGAAGTTCCAGATCTCCTTTCCGGTGCGCGCATCGAGCGCCACCACATGCATCTTCGGCGTCGTCGCAAAGAGCATCCCATCGACGATGATCGGGTTGCTCTGCATCTCGGAATCCTTGAAGGCCTCCTGGGCGTCCCAGGTCCAGGCCACCCGCAATTGGCCGACGTTGGCCGGGGTGATCTGGGTCAACTCCGAGTACCGGATGTTGTAGGGTCCACCGTTGATCGGCCAGTCGGTATCCGCGCTAAAGAGCGGCAGTAGGCAAAGGAAGGCGAATAAGATGCGGGCCATGGGGTCGGAAACTCATTATCCATCACGAGCAGAGTCGGCGATGGAACAGTTCGAGCGCCTGGGTCAAGCACTGCGCGGCCAATGCCGGATCGTAACGCGGGCCTTCATCGCGCAGGAAAGCGTGGGCCCCATTCACTTCGTGCCAAGTGAAGTTCAGGCCAGCCTCGTCGAGGCGAGCCCGAATTCTGGTGCGGCCCTCCAAGGGAACATGGGGATCCTGTCGGCCCCAGAAGAGCAGGAGTTCGCCCGTTATCTCGGCAGCGCGGGCCAGGGTGTCATCGTTCTTGCCCTTGCCAAGGGTGCCGGTGTGGATGTCGGTGGCATAGAAACAGACGGTGGCCGCAACATCCGGTTGCATCGCCGCCCGGAAGGCCAGATGGCCGCCGAGGCAGATGCCGAGGACGCCGAGTTTGCCCGAGCAGGCGGGCAGCGACTTCAAGTGATCGAGCACCGCACGGGCGTCGGCGTCGTACGAGCTCAGCTCCTTCGCGTACTTGTCGTGATTGCCTTGGTCGGCACCGGCCTGGTCATAGGCGAGCACGGTGCCGGCCGGCTCCAACTCGTGGTAGATTTCTGGCACCGCCACGATGTATCCGTGGCCAGCGAGGAACGAAGCAGTGCGGCGGATGGGGCCGGTAAGCTGGAAAATCTCAGAGTAAAGGACGATACCGGGATACCGCCCTTCCGCCACAGGACGGAAGAGGTAGGTTCGCATGGGCCCGGTAGGGGTAGCAATTTCGGCGACTTCGTTGCTGTGAAGGATCATGCACTTCAGCTTACCGGGTGAGAGCGGGGCCGAATTGCGGATCGAAGCCAGTGACTGTAGTGATATAGAGCACTCGGCCGCAGTTCTCGCAGGTCATGAACGGTTGCGAAGCTCGCAATTCCTGCCACAGCTGGAGACGGATTTCCATGTAGCAGGACTGGCACTGGGAGTTGACGGCTTCGGCGGCGACGATGCCGTTCTTGTGCTTGCGGCGGAGCCGTTCGTAGAGGGAGGCGACGGTCGGCTCCAGGGTCTTCAGTGTCGCTTGGCGTTGCTCTTCGAGAGCAGCCATTTCGGCCTTGCCGGCCTTGTGGCGCGTGAGCGCTTGGGTGCGTTCGAGTTCGAACGTCTTTTGCATTTCGAGGAGCCGGACCTTGGCCGCTTGGACATCGCCGCGGAGTTGCTCTTCTTCCATCAGCAGCTCGAGTTCGCGCTCTTCGGCCTTGACGATTTCGGACTCGGCCCAGGTGATTTCATGTTCGAAGGCTTGCGACTGAGTCTGGGTCTGCGCCTCGTTCAACTGCTTCTTGAGCTTGATGATTTTGGACTTGTGCAGTTCGACGCTGCCTTCGAGCTTGCGACGCTCGGTCTCGTCGGCCTTCAGGCTGGCCTGGAGCGATTCGAGATGTTTGCCGTGGGCGGCACCGTCCTTTGTGAGGGCGTCGAGGCGCTTAGGGAGTTCGAGCAGTTCCGCCGTGAGGCGGGCGAGAGACTGGTCGAAATCCTGCAGCCGGATTAGCGCTTGGACTTCAGGTTGCATATTCTTTAGCGGAGTCTAGCACGCAGGCGAGCCAAGGGACGTTCGAGGGCTTCAGCAGCGAGTTCCATCTCCTCCACGTTGAGGAGGCGGCAGGCAAAGTAATAGACCGCGAGGCCAACGGGAATGGAGACGGCGAGGTCGACGAGATAGCGCGGTTGACCGGCCGGGAGTTGCTGGCCGACAGCCCAGGTGGTGGCGGAAACGGCGGCGAACAGGACGGCGGCGGCGGCGACGATTTTGCCTACGCTCGAGAGGAGCGCGCGGCCGTAGATGCCGGTGATGCGAGTCTTCAGGAGGGTCAGCAGGATGAGGCTGCCGGTGATGGCTACGGCCGAAGTGGAGAGCGCCAGGCCGGCGAGGCCGAAGCCGGTTTGGGTGGTCATCGTCGAGACCACGGCGTAGTTGATGCCGATGGAGCCGAGGCTAACGAACATCGGCGTACGCGCGTCCTTGAGGGCATAGAAGGCCGGGACGAGGACTTTGAGGGCGCTGTAGCCAGCGAGGCCGATGGCGAACCAGCCGAGAGCGAGGGCGGTTTGATGGGTGTCGTTTGCGTTGAATTCGCCGCGCTCAAAAAGGGCCCCGATGATGGACGGGCCGAGGACGAAGAGGCCAACGGAGGAAGGGATGGTGAGCAGGAAAACCAGGCCGAGCGAGCGGGAGAGGGTGCGGCGGAAATCGTCCATGTCGCCGCGGGCGGCGCTACGGGAGATGGCCGGTAACGTGGCTCCGCCGATGGCGACGCCGAACAGGCCGAGGGGCAGTTGCATGAGGCGGAAGGCGTAGCCGAGCCAGCTCATGCCGCCGTTGATTTCCGAAGCGAAGCTTGTGTTCACCATGACGTTGATCTGCACGGCAGCGCTGCCGAGGATGGCGGGGCCCATTAAGCGAAGGATCTGGCGGAGGCCGGGGTGGGACCAATCGATGGCCGGGCGATAGACGAAGCCGCTGCGGACCAGCGAGGGGATTTGGGAGCCGAGTTGGATGAAGCCGCCGGTGAGGACGCCCCAGGCCATGCCTTCGATGGGCGGAATGCCGAGGTAAGGGCCGGCGAGGAGGCCGAGCGAGAGGCCGACGGCGAGGGAGCCGACGTTAAACAGCGAGGAAGAGAGAGCGGGGAGGGCAAATTGGTTGCAGGCGTTGAGGATGCCCATGGACTGCGCGGCCAGGGCGACCAGAAGCAGGAACGGGCACATGATTCGCGTGAGGCGGACGGCGAGTTCGTGCTTGCCTTCGAGCTGACGGAAGCCGGGGGCGAGGAGGTCCACCATTTGCGGGGCGAAGATCATGCCGACGAGGCAGAGTAGGCCGACGACGATGATGATGGCCGTGGCGACGAGGTTGGCCAGATGGGCGGCTTCTTCCTTCGACTTTTTGTGCAGCGCGTCGACGAAGGTGGGGACGAAGGCGGAGCTGAGCGCCCCTTCAGCGAAGAGGTCCCGGGTGAGGTTGGGGATGCGGAAGCCGAGGATGTAGGCGTCGTAGGCGGCGGTGGCCCCGAAGTAATGAGCGAGCGCGATTTCTCGGACCAGCCCGGTGATGCGGCTGGCGAGGACGGCGATACTGGTGACCCCGGCCGAACGCGCTACCGACTGGCTAGACGATATTGGGCCGGGAATCTCGGTGGCATGACTGCTCACTTACGCTCCGTACTGTTCGAGGAAATGGGCGACCGTGACGATGGCTTTGTAGTAATTGTCGACGGCAAATTTCTCGTTGGGGGAATGGAGACCATCATCGGGCAGGCCGAAGCCCATGAGGATAGTAGGGATGCCGAGGTATTGGGCGAAGTCGCCGACGATGGGGATGGAGCCGCCACCACGGACGAAAACGGTCTTGCGGCCGAGGGAATCGGCGAAGCACCGGGCGGCGACGGCCATCGCGGGATGGTCCGGATTGACGAGGAGGCCGGGGCCGCCGCTGAGGACGCGGACCTCGATCGAGACGCCTTCGGGCGCATGGGCGACGGCCCATTTGCGGAACGAAGCCACGATCGAGTCGGGGTCCTGGTCAGGCACCAAGCGCATGGAAACTTTGGCGACGGCCTTGGCGGGGATGACGGTTTTGGCTCCGGCGCCGGTGAAGCCGCCGGCGATGCCGTGGACTTCGAAGGTGGGACGGGCCCAGGTTTTCTCGAAGGTGGAACGGCCGGGTTCGCCGGTGAGGGCGGAGGAGCCGACTTCCTGGAGATACTCGGCTTCGTCGTAAGGCAGGCTGGCCCAGCTTTCGAGTTCGGCGGGGGAGGGGGCTGCAACGCTGTCGTAGATGCCGGGGATTTGGATGGTGCCGTGGTCGTCCTTGGCTTTGGCGAGGAGTTCGACGAGGCCATAGACGGCGTTGGGCGCGGCTCCGCCGTAGAGGCCGGAGTGGAGGTCGCGGCTGGGGCCGGTGGCTTCGACTTCCATGTAGACGAGGCCGCGGAGACCGACGGTGAGGGTCGGCAGGCCGGGGGCGTAGAGGGCGGTGTCAGAGACGAGGGCGACGTCGGCCTTGAGCTTCTCCGGATTTTCGGCGACGAACTTGGCGACCGATTTGCCGCCGATCTCTTCTTCGCCTTCGATCAGGAATTTGACGTTGAGGGGGAGGGCGCCGCCGAGTTCGCGGAGGGCTTCGATGGCCTTGATGTGGGTGTAGAACTGGCCTTTGTCGTCGGCCGAGCCGCGGGCGTAGATGTTGCCGTTGGCGATGACCGGCTCAAAGGGCGGCGAGTTCCAGAGTTCGAGGGGGTCGGGAGGTTGAACGTCGTAGTGGCCGTAGCAGAGGACAGTGGGCTTGCCGGGGGCGGCGAGGCTTTCAGCGTAGACGAGGGGGTGCCCAGCGGTTTGGATGATCTCCACGTGGGGCAGGCCGGCGGCGCGGAGGGCGGCGGCGGTGAACTCGGCGGCGCGTTCGACGTCGGCTTTGTGCTCCGGCAGCGTGCTGACGCTGGGGATGCGAAGGAAGTCCAGCAGCTCGTTCAGAAGCCGCGCTTGGTGAGCGGATACATATCCGGAAATTGCGTCGTAACCAACCATGGGTAGTTTCTCCATTCTACGATGTAAGAGATGCTCACTCGGCGAACCCTATTGCAAACAATCATTGCGGCTCCGTTGGCCGCGGCTGGCCGTGACCTGCGCGCGGATGTCGCCATCATTGGCGCGAGCACCGGCGGGGTGGCAGCGGCGCTGGCCGCGCTGCGGAATGGGATGCGGGTGATCTTGACCGAGGAGACCGACTGGGTGGGCGGGCAGTTGACTTCGCAGTTGGTGCCGCCGGATGAGCACCCGTGGGTGGAGAACTTTGGCGGCACCCAGCTCTACCGGAGCTACCGGAGCAAAGTCCGGCAGTACTATCGCGACCATTATCCGTTGACGGCGGAGGCGCGGGCGAAGGCGTACTTGAACCCGGGGGACGGGTCCGTTTCGAAGATTACGCATGAGCCGCCGGTGTCGCTGCATGTGCTGGAGGCGATGCTCGCGCCGTGGGCGAGCGCCGGGCAGTTGACGGTTCTGCTGCAGCATCGGCCAGTAAAGGCCGATATGAACGGCGACCAGGTGCGGGCGGTGACGGTGAAGAGTTTAGTGACGGGGAAAGAGTTGACCGTTACGGCACCGTACTTCATTGACGCGACCGAGCTCGGCGACGTGTTGCCGTTGGCGAAGGCCGAGTACGTGACAGGGTTTGAGTCGCGGAAGCAGACAGGGGAGCCTCACGCGCCGGAGGTGGCCCAGCCGCAGAATCATCAGTCGTTCACGGTCTGCTACGCGATCGACTATCGCGACGGGGAAGACCATACAATTGACCGGCCAAAGGAGTATGCGTTTTGGCGGGATTATGTGCCGGCGATGAAGCCGGCGTGGTCGGGGAAGTTGTTGAGTTGGGCGATGTCGGACCCGATTAAGCTGACGCCGCGAGCGGTGACGTTTGATCCGCGGGCGCGGATGGGAAGCCCGGGCCCGTTGAACTTGTGGCTGTATCGGCGGATTGCGAATAAGGCGAATTTCGCGGGGGCGTACAACGATATCTCGCTGATCAACTGGCCGCAGAACGACTACTGGCTGGGGAATTTGCACGATGTTCCGGAGGCGGAGGCGGCAAAGAGTTTGGCCGGGGGGAAGCAACTTTCGCTGAGTTTGCTGTATTGGATGCAGACGGAGTGCCCGCGGGAGGATGGCAAGCAGGGATGGAAGGGACTGCGGCTGCGGCATGACTTGGCGGGGACGGAGGATGGGTTGGCGAAGTACCCGTACATACGGGAGTCGCGGCGGATATTGGCGGAGTTTACGGTGGTGGAGCAGCACGTGGGGACGGACGCCCGGCGGCAGGTGGCGGGGCCGAATGCCGAGGCGGAGGAGTTTGCGGATACGGTGGGGATTGGGAGCTACCGGATCGATTTGCACCCTTCATCGGGGGGCGACAACTACGTCGACGTGAGTTCGTTGCCGTTTCAGATTCCGATGGGGGCGTTGATCCCGCGGCGGGTGGAGAACCTGCTGGCGGGGTGTAAGAACCTCGGGGTGACGCATATTACGAACGGGTGCTATCGGTTGCATCCGGTGGAATGGGGGATTGGCGAGGCGGCGGGGCAGATTGCGGCGGAGGCGGTGATTACAGGTCAGCCGCCGCGTAAGATTCGGAAGGAAAAGAAGCTGCTGGCGGCGATGCAGGCGAAGATGACGGCGCAGGGGATTGAGTTGGCTTGGCCGAAGGTGACGCCGCGGTAGGTTCTGGCTTCCGATTCAAAAATCGTCCGTTCTCGCAGGAGGGCGGATTGGAACGACACTTTGCCGTCCCCAGCGAGTTAAACTGGGTCTGTGCCTGAGATTGACATCCAAATTGTGTCGAACGAAGCTGGCGAAGCCACTGCCGTGATTGTGCCGATCACTCTTTGGAGGGAGATTGCCTCAGAGCGTGAAACTGCTTATCTCTTGAAATCTGACGCGATGCGCCAGCGACTGCAGGACGCTCTTGAGCGACGAAACGGCGTGTCGCTAGAGGACGTAGTGACGAAACTGGGCCTGTGAGAGGCATCGAGTTCGACCCCTCCGCATTCGACGACCTCACTTGGTGGGCTCAACACGATCGAAGCCAGGCAATCCGGATCATTCGGCTGGTGGGAGATACTCAGCGTGATCCGTTTTCCGGCATTGGAAAGCCCGAACCCCTCAAACACGAGTTGGTGGGCTGTTGGTCGCGGCGCATTGACCAGGAACACCGCTTGGTTTATCAGGTCCTTCCAGACAAGATTCGGATCTTAGCCTGTCGTTATCACTACTAAGCAGCGGCCGCCTCCACAGGTACGTGCTTCGCGTAAATGTCGGCGTTAGCGAGGGTGCTTGCGTGGGTCGGACTTCAAGAGATACTCTGACTTCGATGAAGTGGCAGCTTCTGCACAACGCTTGCTGGGCGGGCGACGGCGAAGAAGTGACGCGACTACTGGATCGCGGGGCGAACCCGAACCAAGTTGCCCCAACAAATTAGCGGCAGATCTGCTTCACTGTTTTAAGCCCGCTACGCCTCATCCGACGGGCATGACCAACCTTTGGCTCCTGTCGGCCGCGCGCCTTTCCGAGGCCGCCAAACGCGCAAGGCCACGCCGTTCATGATTGCGGTTGGACACGCGGCTCACTTTCGCTTTGGGGATGAGCTGTTGAAGGCGGGCGCTGACCCCAATGCCGGAACGTCCATTCTGCACGCCAGTTGCGAGTGGCACTTCGAACACCTTGTTTCAGCGCTGCAATACCTCGTGCAAGCGGGATGGAAGGTGAATTCGCGCGATTCCACCGGGCAGACGTCGCTTCACTAGGCGGCGTTTCCTGGCTACACCGCAGCGATACGAATTCTCAGAGATTCGGCCGGCTTTGCGCCAAATTGGCGCAAGGCTGCGGCCGTCAAAGCTCTGGCTCAAGTCGCTTAGCTAGAAGAAGAAACGCAGGGCGAACTGGATCTGACGGGGGTTGCCCACCTGTTGGTTGTTGCGGTCGTAGTTGCCGTCGGCTAACCGCAGACGCATGAAGCGGGCATCGATGGCGGCGGGTTGACCGGTGGCGGCCAGAATGCCCGCGCCGTAGATGTTCGCGCCGCCGGAAAAGACGACGTTGTCCACATTGAACAGGTTGAAGAACTCAACCGAGAACTGGAGCTTGGCGCGTTCAGCCATCAGCTTGAAGGTCTTCATCAAACGGAGATCAAAAGTGCTGGTGCCGCGATTGCGGAAGTTGTTGCGGGGCAGCGGCCGGCCAGCGGCAAGGTAGGGGCGGTCGTTGTTGTTGCCATCGCCATTGAGATCGCTGCCGGCCACGGCGTTGAAGGGCAGGCCGGAACGGACGCGGAAGATGCCGCCGATGTCGATGCCGAGGGGCAGGCTGTAAGTGCCGTTCGAGGTGAACTGGTGGCGGGTATCCATGTTGGCGTAATTGTATTCGGGCTTCAGATTGAGGGAGTTTTCGTAGACGAAGCCACCGGCGTCGCGCTCGTTGTCGTCGTCGGAGAAGTTCTCCGAGACGGTATAAAACGATTGGAACTGAACCCGCTTGTTCCGGTATTGAGCCGAAATCGTAGCAGCGCGGTACATGCCGCGGGAGGAGCTTTCGCGAACCGTGAACTGGTTGACGGTGGGAAAGGGGCGGACGCCAAAGAAGGGACGCTGAGATTGGTCCGTGGGGCGGAGGGTCGGGATCGGGAGGTTGTAGTTGCGATTCCGGAGGAGGTTGGCGGTGTTGACGTAGTGCAACTGGGCGCCGACGGTGAAGCCTTTCATAATCTCGGATTCAGCGCCGAGGCCCATCTGGAAGGCGCGCGGATTTTTGAAGTCAGCGCCCATGGCGAGCACGTTGGCGTTGGCGAACGGGTCGCGGGTGGTGCCACCGGCGGCGAAGGTGGCGGCGGACTGCAGTTGCTGAATGCTGAGAACGGGGAGGGCATCGACGGCGGTGCGGTTGAGGTCGACCCCGGCACGGAGGAAGGCTTGGTAGATCGTAAGTTGGCCGGGGAGGTTACCGAATTGAAGCGAGACGTCACCGGGAGGAATGCGGAAGTTATTCACCGCGCCGGCGAAGCTGAGCATCGGCGTAGCGCCGTAGAAGAGGCAGGTGAAGCCGCGGAGGACGAGCTTGGTGGGTTGGCTGAGCGGGCTGTAAGCGAAGCCGAACCGGGGCATCACCTGAGCGGTGGAGTTCGGGATGGAGGTGACGTTGGTGACCGAGCCGAGGGGGGCGCGGACGTTGTTCAGAAGGCTGATCAACTGGGTATTGTTCGCCTCAACCTTGGGGTTGTACTGGCCTTCCCAACGGAGGCCGAGGTCGATTTTGAGTTGGCGAGTTACGTTCCAACTGTCCTGGGCGAAGAAGGCAATCTGTTTGGTATCGAATGACGCGGCCCCGTTGCCGATGGCGCGGGCGTAGGTGGCGGCGGGGATATCGAAACGATTGACGCCGCCGGTGCCGTTGGCGCTCATGGTGCGGAGAATGGCATTGAGGTCGGTGGTGGCGAAGCCAAAGGTGCCGAACTGATTGAAGGCGAAGGTTTGGCTGGCGCTGAGGAAGTTGAGGTCGACTCCGAGCTTGATGGTGTGGCGACCGCGGGTGAGCGAGAGCGCGTCGGTGATCTGCCAGCGTTTATCGCTTTGAGTGGTGGGAAGGAAGTTGCGGGTGCCGTAATTGCCGATGGTGTTGGTAACGAGCGGTAGGGAGGAGTTGGCAAGGCGGGGGCGCAATTCGGCTGAGCCGGTGAAGCGGAAATCGTTGACGACGTTGGCGGAAAAGAGCTTCGTATACTACGCGTTGCCGTTGTTGATTTGATCTTTTTCGGTGCCTTCGTTGGAGACGGCCGCATTCGCAAACGGATTGACGGCGGCACCGGTGGTGACGGCGTTGTCTTCACTGGAGCGGGAGAAGTTATAACGGAAGGTGAGGCGGTCGCCGTTGGCCATTTGGTAGTCGGCTTTTGAGGTGAGGGCGGTGGCGCGACTGGTTTGGTTAAAGGGCTTTTCGAGGCTCTTGTAATAGTCGAAGGCGGCGCGGGTTTCCGGGGTGGGGGTGAAGGTGGTGAGCTGCGGGAAGAGGGTTTGGCGGGGGATTTCCGAGCGCTGGGTTTCGATGGCACCGAAGTAGAAGAGCTTGTTTTTGACGATGGGTCCGCCGACGCCGCCGCCGAACTGCTGCAGGGTTTCCGAGGGCTTGACGAGGAAGATGGGGCTGTTGGAGCTGAGTTCGCGGTCGCGGATCTGGTAGAACGCCTCACCATGGACATCGTTGCCGCCGGACTTGGTGATGGTGTTCATCACGCCGCCCGTGGAGCGGCCGTACTCGGCGGTGTAACCAGTGGGGACGACTTGAAGCTCCTGGATGGCGGCTTGGGGGACGGTGATGATGGAACCGGAGCGCTCTCCGCCGCGGATGCCGCCGAAGAAGGGTTGGTTGTAGTCGGCGCCGTCGAGCATGATTTTCGAATAGATGGCGCGCTGGCCGGCGAAGGAGATTTGGCCGCGGGTGTTGTTGTCCACTTGAACGGTGGGGGTGAGGACCGCGAAATCCTGGAAGCGGCGGCCGTTAATCGGGAGGTTCGTAATCGCGTTGCTGTTGACCGTGGCGCTTTGGGCGGAGGTCTGCACGTCGATCATGGTGGCCCCGACTTCAACAACAGTAGAGACCGCCTGGAGGGCGAGACGAACGTTGATTCGGGCGCTGGAGCCGACCGTCAGGGTGACGTCGGTCAGTTTGGTTTCCGCGAAGGCGGGGCTGGAGACGGCGATTTCATAGACGCCGGGATCGAGGAGGGGGGCGCGGTATTCGCCCTCGCTGTTGGACTTGAGTTCGCGAAGCAGGCCGGTGTTCGAATTCTTGATCTTGACGATGGCGTTGGGGACTACGGCACCGTTAGGATCGGTGACGGTACCGTTAACCTGCGCCTTATTAGCGTCGGTTTGGGCGACCAGGGGGGCTAGAACGAACAGAAGGGACAATGTTGCGCGAAGGAAGCGAGCCATGAGCGGTATTCTCCCGAAAGTTGAACTTCCTTCAGGCTACCGAAGAGATGTTTCAGAACGATGAAGGGATTTTGCCAAGGATTTCGAGAGAAGACCGGAGGACGGGAACTCGTGGGCTCGCGCTTCGCTAGGATGGCGCCTAGCCTACGCTACGGTGCGCCGCTTGTCCGTTTCAAAGCGGCGAACAGAGGCCCTTCATGGTCCATTTCGACAAGGATGGGTGGATGGTGCACAAAGATACGCGTTCTTTGCGATTCAGGCTTCACCGTCGCTCCGCCTCCCGCTTTAGGCACTGAGCAAACTCGTCGAATGCCGGTTGCAGATCCGGAATCGACCGGCTAATTAGGGAAGCCAGCGGGCCGGTGTAATCCTCACGCATCGTGAATACGGTTTCCGCGAGAGAGGGTGCGTGGAGTTCATAGACTCGAGTGCCACGGAACAACCCAAAGGGCATACCACCGACCCAGACCATCCTGCGTGGCACATCGAGCGCTGTGACCCGGAGCGGAAATGCTCGTCCTGGGCTCTGTTTCGCGAAGACCGTCACCTTTGCGCCCAGCGCAACCTTGCCAATGGTGCGCTCGATTGTGGAATTCCATTCCGTCCATTTCGGCAACTCCGTAAGCACACTCCATACCGTTTCCGCGGGCGACTGAATCTCGATTCGAGTAGCGAACGATTTCATCCGATGCTACTTCCTGATCGCGCGCACGCGATTGTTGCGGGCCCCGTGCTCTAGTTCCACCATGCCGAGTAACTCCAGAACAGGAGGAACGTAGTTGGCGAAGCGGCCACGATAGCCTTTTCGGAGTCCGTAATAGCCGCCCACCGGGTTCGATTCGTCACGCGCCCAGGCTTCCACGGTTCCGGGCGTGACTGGCTTGCCTTCATCCGCATTGCCCAGCGGCATCCAATCGTTGCACTTCCCGAGCATGGCGGATAGATCTTCGATGCAGCGCAGTTGGTAGGAGAGTTTCGTACTCCCGACCTGCACCACCAACTTGGGAGGCTTTTCGGTCTCCTCACGCCAAGCGAGAAATTCCGAGGTCATCGGAGGCGTCTTTAGCTTCCAAGGGTCGTCGGGGGTGCCCGATCCGTAGGTTACGGTGCTCATGTTGTGTCTATTATAGGATCGGGTAATACGACACCTACTGTCATATTTGGAAAATATTTATGCGCGCATCGAGACTCCTTCGAATCCTACTGGTGCTACAGAACCGCGGACGGGTTACGACGCTCCAACTTGCCACGGAGCTCGAAGTGGCCAGGCGCACGGTGATGCGGGATATTGATGCCTTAACCGAGGCGGGTCTGCCCATCGTCGTGCACCGGGGGAACGCGGGTGGCGTCGAACTCGGATTCAACTACCAGTCACGGCTGATCGGCCTAGCCGAGGACGAGGCCGAGGCGCTCGGCGTGATTTTGGCTCTGCCGAAATCGCTGCTGGCCGCGCTGGGGATCGAATCAGCGGGTCGCCTGGCCTGCGACAAGCTTGTGGAATCGATGCCCGGAATCGTCCGTCTTCGAATTCGGCAAGCTCAACGGCGATTTCGGTTCTCGGCTGAACTTGGGGATCCACCAGATTTGCGGGTGTCGGCGCTGGCTGCCGCGATCCGAGATTCGGCGATCACGCGCATCCATGCGAAGTCAGCCTCCCCGAGAACCATCCATCCGATCGCGCTTGAGTTCAGACCCGCGGGGTGGGCGGTTATTGATGCCCTCGAGCCGCGGTGCCCGATCCCCCTGAACGAATGCGGCGATATCAACATTTCGGCGAGAAGATTCGCCGCGCTTCCCGAAATTAACGACAGTCCCACCTAGTCGTACAGGGCAGACCAAGCCTGTACCAACTGCGAAGGCTCTGTCGTCTTCCAGTGGATTGGTGCGGGAATCGAGACGGGGAGCGTGGTGTTCATCCAGGCTGTTGCGAGTTCTTGATCTTGACGATGGCATTGGGACAGGGCCAAGAAGATGTCGTGCAATCGGGCCACCGGAGAGATGTTTCAGAACGATGAAGGGACTTTGCCAAGGACTTGCAGCGAAAACCAAAGGACGGCGAGGAGAAGGAGAGCGGCGGAGACGGTTCGAGCGGCGGGGCGGCGGGCTAGAGACCAAAGTCCGATGGCGGTGACCGTCGCGACGGCGGAGAGCACGAAGGCGGAGTAAAAGATGAATGATCCGCCGGAGGGGACCCCTAGGCCGAGGAGCACGCCCACGCCGGCGACAGCGAGCCAACGGTGGCCGGCCTGCGGAAGCATCAGGACTTCGAAGGCGAGGTACCCGACACCGATGGCGGCCGCAGCCTCGACGAAGCGCGGGGAGGCGGGGAGGGCCAAGAATAAGGACGCCGCCTGGCTGACGGCGAGGGCCAGGGCAAAGGCCAAAGCTTCGCGTCGGCGGCGGGCGGCGAAGCCGATCGTGAACAGCAAGAGCAGCCGGGCCCAGCCGGAGAAGGCTTGCCCAACGCCATCGAGGGCCGCGGGGATGGGGTCCTGGCCACCACCGAAGCGGAGGTCGGCGTCGAAGACGGCACCGGAGAAGACCTGACGGGCAATTTCACCGTTGCGGCGAGCGGTGAGCACGTGGACGTGGTTGGCGACGAGGGCCTGCGCGAGACGGCAGATGATCCGCGGAGAGGCGGGGACGGCGGTGAACTTGTAGGTGCAGACGAGTTCCTGGCCGTCGGGGACGCAGGCTCGGCTAGCGAGGGTAGCGCCCTGGATTTGGTACGCGTTGTCGAGGGACTGTTCGCCGGCGGTCAGTTCGTAGGCGGGGACGCGGAGGACCAACTGCGCCTCGGTGCCGTTGATGTCCATCTGCCCGCTGCTGAGGCTGACCATGTGAGCGAATAGGGGCACCGCCAGGAGCCATAGCCATGGCCTCATCGCAGGTGCCGGTAGATGATGCGAATGGTCGCCATGACGGGGACCGAGAGGAAGAGGCCGGGGATGCCGGCGACGGTCTCGCCGACGAGAACGCCGAAGAGGACGAGGATAGGATGCAGTTCGACGCCGGAGCTGAGGAGCCAGGGAGAAAGAACGTAGTCCTGGAAGAGACGATAGACGATGAGGAAGACGATCATCCAGCCCCAGTAGGAGTAGCCGCTGAAGGTGGCGACGGCGACGCTGAGCACCATGCCGGTGAGGGGGCCGACGACGGGCACGAATTCGAAAACTGCGGAGACGGCGGCAAGAAGGAGGGCGTACGGGACGAAGGTGGCTTCGAAGTAGAGGCCGTAGGCAACGAAGGTGGCGGTGACGAGCGAGAGCACGGCGCGCATGTAGGCACCCAGGCACAGGTTGACGTCGGCAAGAACGGCATCGACTTTGGCGCGGCGCATCTCGTTGCCGAAGAACTCGCCGACTTTTTCGCGCACGGTGGGGGCTTCGAGGAGGTAGAGAAAGCTAAGGATGGGAATGAGAACGAAGTAGAGGAGGTTGGTGGCTCCGGAGAGAACGTCGCGTCCGAACGAACCGAGGAAGGGGATGATCTCCTGGATATGCTCTTCGATGAAAGTGCGGATCTGCTCGCGGTAGGGTTCCAGGGGCGCGGGGAGAGGTTGGTCAAGAAGCGCACCGCCGGACTTGACGAGGCCGGGTAGCTTGGCGGCCAAGTCCGCCGCTTCACGCCCAATGTGGGAGACGACGAGGAACAACACGGTGCCGGCGCCGCCGAAGAGCAGAAGGTAAACGACGCCGAGTTTGACGCCGTAGGACCAGCGGATCGGCAACCAGCGGTGGGCTAGGCCGACGGCGGGAGCGATGAGATAGGCCAGCAGTAAGGCCAGGACGAAGACGAGCACGGCCCCGCGCGCCAACCATGTGATTGCCACGGCCAGCAGGATCAAGAGCACCGTCCAGGTCGCGCGCGCTACCCGAGTATCGAATCCCAGCATGAATCGTTATCCTAACCTTTATGAGTCCATTCCTCAAAGTTTCGCAAGAAGGCCGGGTTCGCCGGGTGACGCTCGCTCGACCGGAACGGGCGAATGCCTTGAACCGGGAACTCTGCCATACGCTCCTCCGCGTGTTCCACGAAGCCGATGAGGACGCGGGGACGTCGTGCCTTTTGCTCGATGCCGAAGGGAAGATTTTTTGTTCGGGGCTGGATCTTGAGGAGGGCGCTGGGATGGACCCGGCGCACGAGCGCTTGTTTTCCGTCGGAGCGCGGATGTCAAAGCCGATTGTGGCGGCGGTAAAGGGACCGGTGCTGGCGGGCGGGATCGGACTGATCGCGAACTGCCACTGCGTCGTGGCGGCGATGGGGTCGAGCTTTGGACTGACGGAGATGCGCATCGGCATGTTCCCGCTGATCCTGTTCCGCGCCGTGGCGCAGGCGATCGGCGAGCGGCGGGCGCTCGAGATCGCACTCACCGGACGGATTTTTCAGACCGACGAGGCGCTGCGATTGGGCTTGATCCACGCCGTGGCACCGGAGATGGAACTCGACGATCGGGCGAGCGCGATCGCCGAACAGATCGCTGGTTTCCCGCCGCAGGCGATTCGCTCCGGGATGATTTTCGCGCATCAACAGAGAACATTGGACGACTCGGCGGCGGGCCAAGTGGCGATGCAGTTGCGGGCCGAGTTGCTGGAGTCGCCGGACTACGCCGAAGGCGTGGCCGCGCTGAAGGAAAAGAGGAGACCGGTATGGCCTTCGTTAAGTTAGCGTTCGCCCTGCTTGCCCTGCCGTTGGCGGCGGAGGAGTTGCGGCTGACTGGGCTGAAAGCGCCGGTCGAAGTTTTGCGCGATAAGTGGGGAATCCCTCATATTTACGCGCAAAACCAGACGGACGTGTACTTTGCCCAAGGCTACATGGCGGCCCGAGATCGGCTTTGGCAGATTGACCTTTGGCGGCGGACTGGCTCTGGCAAGCTGGCCGAGGTACTAGGTCCCGCGTATGTCGAACGGGACCGGACGGCGTTGCTGCTGCGGTTTCGCGGGGACTGGAACGCGGAGTGGGCTTCCTATGCCCCGGACACTTACAACATTGCGCGCGCCTTTACGAATGGCATCAATGCCTATATCCAGCAGGGCGGCAAGCTGACGCGGGAGTTTCAGCAGTTGGGCTATGCGCCCGGCCTGTGGCAGCCGGAGGACGTCGTATCGCGGGTGGCCGTTTTTTCGATGATGTCGAACGTGCTGCGCGAGGTGGCACGCGCCCGAGAGCTCGATACGTTTGGAGCTACGCTGCTGGAACAAGTTCGACCGACGGACCCGCCGACGACGATGCGCGCCCCGGCCGAACTGAGTTTGAAGGACATTACGACCGGAGCGATTGCCGATTTCGATGACGCGACCGATCCGGTGACGCTGGAGATGCAGGGGTCGAACAACTGGGTTGTCTCCGGCAAGCGGTCCGTAACCGGCAAGCCGCTGTTGGCGAGCGACCCGCATCGCGCGTTGCTGATTCCGAGTCTGCGGAGAACAGTGCATTTAGTGGCCCCCGGGATCAACCAAATCGGGGCGGGAGAACCCGCGCTGCCGGGTATCGCGTTGGGGCACAATGAGTCGATTGGCTTCGGCTTTACGATCACGGGGACCGACCAACAGGACCTTTACGTGGAGCAGTTGAACCCGAACAACCTGGACGAGTATTTGTATGCCGGGGTTTGGAAGAAGATGACGGTGGAGCGCTATTCGGTGGCGGTGAAGGGCAAGAAGCCAGAAGTGGTGGAGTGTCGGCATACGCTGCATGGGCCGGTGATTGGGCTGGACCGTACCCGTCGTCGGGCTTATGTGATGCGCTGGGTTGGTTCCGAACCAGGCACGGCCGGCTATCTGGCGGGACTGTCGCTGGCCCAGGCGCAGACGTGGCCCCAGTTCCTTGAGGCGGTGGGACGATTCAAAGCTCCGGCCGAGAACCTGCTCTACGCAGACACCAAAGGGAACATCGGATTCGCGGTGGCCGGACTGGCTCCGATTCGAAAAGCGTGGAACGGACTCTTGCCGGTACCTGGGCAGACGGGGACCTACGAGTGGGCGGGGTTCCTCGATCCGAACCAACTTCCGCGTTCCTTGAATCCGCCGGACGGAATGCTGGCGACGGCGAACAACAATATCTTGCCCGCCGGGTTCCCCCACATTTTGAACTACGAGTGGGCGCAGTCCTTCCGGGCCGACCGGATTCGAGCGCAGTTGGCAACCCGGCCGAAATGGTCACTCGACGATTTCGAACGACTGCAGTTCGATGTGGTCTCGGAACCAGCGAAGCGATTCCAGGCGATCCTCCGCAAGTGGAACCCCGGTCCGGCCAGTTCCGGACGGGAGATCTTGCCGGCGTTGCTGGCATGGGACGCCAAGATGGCGACCGATTCAATGCCCGCGGCCGTGATGGCCGTTTGGATGGGGAAGCTGGGTCCGGCGATTTTTCAACCAGCGAACCTGGGCGCGCGCGCCAACATCGGGACCGTGCTGAAGGCCCTCGAAGCGAAGTCCGACCCATCGGCCCTGGAGCGCACGCTCGCCGCGACGCTGGGAGAGTTGACTCGCTCGTTTGGCCCGAATCAGGCCAACTGGAAATGGGGCCATATCCACATGCTGTATCTCGCCCACCCAAGCAAGATTCGCCTGTTTGACCGCGGACCCGTCGCCCTACCCGGTGATGCCAATACAATCAACGCCGCCGGCGGAGCGAACTTTCGAGCCGCTTCCGGAGCCAGCTTTCGCATGCTGCTCGATACCGCCAACTGGGACCGTAGCCGCATGACGAACGCTCCCGGCGAGTCCGGCGACCCCGACTCTCCTCACTACAGCGACTTGCTTTCGGATTGGTCCATCGGCAAATACCATTCGCTGCTTTTCACCCGGCCCGCCATTGAGGCCAACACGATCGAGCGCATTCAACTACAGCCGAAATAGGGTTATTGAATCGCTTGCTCCTTGGCGGCGATGCGAGCAAGGATACGCTCGACATAGTTTTGGGTTTCTGGGATGTTCGGCACTTCTCCGGCCTGATCGACGCGACCAGGACCCGCATTGTAGGCGGCGAGGGCCTTCGGGAGATCGCCTTTGTATCGATCGAGGAGGGATTTCAGGAACCGGCTTCCGGCGGCGATATTCTGACCGGGGTCAAAAGGATCTTTAACTTGTAAGGTTTGCGCCGTGGCCGGCATGAGTTGCATCAGCCCCATCGCACCCTTACTCGACACCGCGCAGGGGAGATTGCCGGACTCCTGTTCAATCACCGCATGAAGCAGGGTGGAACTGATTTCCTGTTTCTTTGCCTCTCGATCCACGAGAGCGCGGAGGTCTCCGGTCGGCACGGGTGGGCAGTTGGCCGCTTCGAATGGCTCCGCCGGCAAATTGTCCGGAGCGGGAGCCAAGGGGGCACTCCTCCAGAAATTCGGATTTTGTTCCTGCAGCGCCTGCACCTGACGAGCCACACTTTCCGCCTGGCGACGCAAGGAATCTTCAAACGTTGCCATTGGCTTCTCCACTACTTTGGGAGCAGTGGCTCGTTCGACCGGCTTTGGGGTAGGCAACGGAGCCCTGCTGACGGGTTCCTCTGGCAATGGTTCCATCGGAACCGTGCGTTTCCCAGGGCTCTGCTGGCCAGAGCACAAGCTGACGAAAAGGAGAAGAAAGACAAACTTGCGCATCAATTGGTACATCGGCGCTGGGGCGGAATCCCAGTATCCAAGATCATTCCGTAGTCCATTAAATGAATCCTGTATTGCCGCTGGCTCGTATAATACAATAGTCGATCTTTTCCTGAACAACCTTCTCCATGGGCACGAATTGGACCAATTCCGCGTTTAGTCGACGCTTTCCCCAACCCGGCCAAGTTGTTGGTGAGCGGCGCGCGTTGTTCGCGGCCGCCCGCGATGCGAGCCGTCGCAGCGCCAGTTCGCTGATCTCGCTGCAGAAGCCGGACGGACATTGGTGCGGGGAACTGCTCGCCGATGTCTCTCTGGAAGCGGACTATGTTCTGCTGCAGTTGTGGCTGTATCCGCCGGCGGACGGGGTGTGGAACCCACCTTCCCTGCCCCGTTTGGAAAAAGTGTGTCGGCGTATCCTATCGCAGCAGATGCCCGACGGAGGGTGGCACATTTTCCCGGACGGTCCCGCCGATATCAATGCGACCGTGAAGGCCTATACGGCCCTTCGTCTGTGCGGCTATAGCCCCGATTTTGAACCGTTACGCCGCGCCCGGAACCGGGTGCTCGACCTGGGTGGTCTGCAAGCCTGCAACAGCTATACCAAGATCAATCTTTCGTTCTTCGGCTTGTATCCGCGCAAGTATGTTCCGACGATTCCGCCGGAGTTGATGTTGCTGCCGGGGGGCACTCTTTACCCGGGCGGCGTCCTGTATGAAATGGCATCCTGGACGCGCGCCATCGTCGTTCCTCTGTCCATTGTGCAGGCGGTCGGCGGCATTCGGCCTGCGCCGGCCGGAATCGACCTGAACGAACTACTGCACTCGGGCAACAATCTCAGCATGCCCAAGCGGGACCGCATCATCTCGCCGATTTTTCATCAGGTCGACCGGTTGCTGAAACTATGGGAGCGGCGCGGCCACCGGGATTCCCGCATCGCCGCGATCCGCTTGGCGGAGCGTTGGATGCTCGAACGCTGCCGCGACGCTGATGGCCTCGGGGCGATTTATCCGTCCATGATGTATTCGATCATGGCGCTGGAAGCGCTGGACTATCCGCGCGATCATCCGGACCTCGTCGAAGCGATCGCGAAGTTCGACCGGCTATTCACGGAGACGAGCGATTCTCTCTATTTCCAGCCGTGCTTCTCGCCGGTGTGGGACACCGCCTATGCGGCGTTCGCCTTGGGTGAGACGAACCATCTCGATCCATCCGCGCAGCAGCAAGCCGCCGATTGGCTGATGGCGCGCGAGGTGCGGCGACGAGGCGACTGGTCCGTGAAGCGGCCGCATCTGCACCCTGGCGGTTGGGCGTTTGAGTATTCCAACGAGCATTATCCCGATATCGACGACACGGCCATGGTGCTGCTCGCCTTGGAACACTGCCGGGCTTCGCAGCCTGAGCAGCAAGCCGCCGTGGAAGCCCGCGCGATGGCTTGGCTCAAGGGGATGCAGTCCCAGGACGGTGGCTTCGCGGCCTTCGATGCGGACAACGATTGGGGCGTGTTAAACAGCATTCCTTTCTCTGATCACAATGCGATGCTCGACCCCACCTGCCCCGACATCACGGGCCGGGTGCTGGAAGCGCTGTGCCGCCGCGGTTTGCCGCCTTCTGATCCCGTCGTCCACAACGCCGTTAACTTTCTGCTCAAGACGCAGGAGCAAAACGGCAGTTGGTACGGCCGCTGGGGCGTGAACTATCTCTACGGCACGTTCTTGGCTCTGCGGGGCCTTCGCGCGGCCGACTCGCCCGATCTGAACGTCTTTCGCAAAGCGGCTGACTTCGTCCAGTCGACGCAAAACTCCGACGGTGGCTGGGGCGAAAGCTGCATCAGTTACGAAGCCAATCGCTTCGTCGCCGCCCCCTCGACGCCCTCCCAAACAGCTTGGGCGCTGTTGAGTCTGCTCTCGGCCGGTCGCCACGATTCCGCCTCCGCCGAACGAGGCTTGCGCTATCTGGTAGACACGCAGGAAGAAGACGGTGCCTGGAGCGAATCGCTCGCTACCGGCACCGGCTTCCCCAACGTTTTCTACCTCCGCTACACGCTCTACCGGCACTACTTCCCGTTGTTGGTCACCGGGCTGTACGGCCGGATGGCCGGATTCTAATTCCCGCTTTGAATCCGCATGCCGTAGAAGCTGCGCCACACAAAATACAGGCCGGCCAAAAAGAACCCTAGCGTCAACATCCAAGTCGCTTCGGAGCCCTGCGCCTTGAAGCTTTCGGCCAGTTCCACCGCCAGAAGTCCGAACAGGGTCGTGAACTTGATGATGGGATTCATCGCGACCGAACTCGTATCTTTGAACGGATCGCCGACGGTATCGCCGACCACGGTCGCATCATGCAGAGGGGTTCCTTTCGCCTTCAGTTCCACTTCGACGATTTTCTTGGCGTTATCCCACGCGCCGCCGGCGTTGGCCATAAAGATCGCCTGGTACAACCCGAACAGCGCGATGGAAACCAGGTAGCCAATGAAGAAGTACGACTCATAGAAGGCGAAGGCAAGCGTCAGGAAGAACACCACCAGGAAGATGTTGAACATGCCCTTTTGCGCATATTTCGTGCAGATTTCAACCACCTTCTTCGAGTCTTCCGTCGACGCCTTGTTCGTGCCGTCGAGCTTCATATTGGCTTTGATGAATTCAACCGCCCGATAGGCGCCCGTCGTCACCGCTTGCATGGATGCCCCGGTGAACCAGTAGATCACCGCCCCGCCCGTCATCAAGCCCAGCAGAAACGGCGGATGGAGAATCGACAGAAAGATCAGCTTATCCGGCTGGAGTCCATTGGTTAACGAAACGATGATCGAAAAAATCATCGTCGTCGCACCCACGACGGCCGTTCCGATCAGCACCGGCTTAGCGGTTGCCTTGAACGTGTTGCCCGCGCCGTCGTTCTCTTCGAGGAAGTGTTTCGCCTTTTCAAACTGCGGCCGGAAGCCGAAGGTGGCTTCCATTTCCTTCTCGATGCCCTTGATCTCTTCGATCTGCGAGAGTTCGTAGACGCTCTGCGCATTGTCAGTCACCGGGCCATAGCTATCGACGGCGATCGTCACCGGGCCCATCCCCAGGAACCCGAACGCCACGAGACCAAACGCGAACACGGCCGGAGCCATCATCAACGACGCCAGGCCCATCATGCTGATGTAGTAAGAGGCCCCCATCAGCAGCAGCATCGCCATGCCCAGCCAGAAGGCACTGAAGTTACCCGCGACTAAGCCGGATAGGATATTCAGCGAAGCGCCGCCTTCACGGGAACTGGTTACCACCTCCCGAACGTGGGCGGAATCGGTGGAGGTAAACACCTTCACGAGCTCCGGAATAATCGCTCCGGCCAGCGTTCCGCAGGTGATGACGCTCGAAAGCTTCCACCAGAGCGACATATCGCCGCCGAGGGTTGGTATCAGCATGCTGGAGACAAGGTACGTCAGGCCCACCGAAATAAACGAAGTCAGCCAAACGAGCGTCGTCAAAGGCGTTTCGAAGTTCATCTTGTCCACGTTTGCATACTTCGATTTCGCCCACGCTTCGTTGATGAAGTAGCTGAGCGCGCTGGCGACAACCATCACGACGCGCATGACGAAGATCCAAACGAGCAACTGCAGCCGAACTTCTTCCTTCGTCACCGCCAGCAGAATGAAGCTGATCAGCGCGACGCCGGTGACGCCGTAGGTTTCAAAGCCGTCGGCCGAAGGACCCACCGAATCGCCGGCGTTGTCACCCACGCAATCGGCAATCACTCCCGGGTTCCGCGCGTCGTCCTCTTTGATTTTGAAGACGATCTTCATCAAGTCGGCACCGATGTCGGCAATCTTCGTAAAGATGCCGCCCGCCACGCGGAGCGCCGCCGCACCCAGCGATTCCCCGATGGCGAAGCCGATGAAGCAGGCCCCGGCGTAGTCCCGGGGCACGAAGAGCAGAATGAACAGCATCAACAGCAGTTCCACCGAGATCAGCAGCATGCCGATGCTCATGCCGGCCTTGAGCGGAATCGCGTAACAGGGGAACGGCTTCCCGCGTAACGCCGCGAAAGCACACCGCGAGTTCGCGAACGTGTTGACGCGAATCCCGAACCAGGCGACACCATAACTACCGGCAATGCCAATCACACTGAAAAGAAGAATTACTGCGACCTTTAGAAACTCAAAATGCTGAAGATAACCGAAGTAGAAGACGATGATCGCGCCGATGAAAAGTTCGAGGATCATGAGGAAGCGGCCCTGCGTGACCAGATAGGTCTGGCAGGTCTGGTAGATCAGCTCGGAGATGTCGCGCATCGATTGGTGCACGGGCATGTTCTGCAACTCGCGGTAAATCAGGAGCCCGAACACAAGCCCGAGCGCCGCGACGAACATGCCGCCGAGCAAAAGGTTGAATCCTGTGATGCCACCCAGAAATGTCGCCTGGTTGAAATCAGGTAGGACGAGATTGGCCTCTCCGCCGCCGCGATGCGCGGGTTGCTGGGCGCTTGCGAGCAATGTAGAGAAGGCAAACGATACGAATAGTCGTAACTTGGAACGCAAGAGCATTCAGATATTCCCTCCGGTCGAAGACATGGCCCGTCAGATGGGCCGCCCGACACGATACCAACTTGCGCGACCGAGCGCAAAGGTCCCGTTACAGAGCGGCTACAACATCTCGAAGAACAGACACTTCAAATAGAGTGTCTCGGGCACCGTCAACAGCACCGGATGGTCCTGGGCCTGCACCCGCCGCTCCAGCACCCGCAGCGATCGGCGGGCGTCCCGGGCCGCCTCGGCCACGGCCTCAAACAGCATCGCCTCACTGACATGATGGGAGCAGGAACACGTCACCAAAGTGCCCCCCGGAGCCAGAAGCTGAAGCCCCCGCAGGTTCAGCTCTTTGTAACCGCGAACCGCGCCATCGATCTGTGCTTTTGATTTAGCGAACGCCGGCGGATCGAGGATGATCGTGTCGAATTGTCGGCCTCCGGTGCGATAGCCGGCGAGCAGGTCGAAAACGTCAGCCTCCCGGAATCGAACGTTGTCACAACCATTCCGCTGCCGGTTCGCTTCCGCCGTGGCCAACACCCCGGCCCCGCTGTCCACCCCTTCCACCTGCGCACAACTCCGCGCCAGGTGCAGCGCAAACCCGCCCGAAGAGGTAAAACAATCGAGAGCATTGCCATGGCCCCACCGCGCCGCGGCCAGATAGTTCTCTCGTTGGTCCAGATACACCCCGGTCTTCTGCCCGCCCAGCAAATTCGCTTCAAATATCAGCCCGTTCATGGTCACTTCGACCGGTCCTGCCAACTCTCCGTAGATGACCCCGCTCCGCAGCGGCAACTCTTCCTTCTGTCGAACCGAAGCATCGTTGCGCTCGACGATCGCCCGTGGCGCATACCGATCGACCAGGGCCGCGACCACCTCGGATTGGATCCGATCCATGCCCTGATTCAGGCTTTGGATCACGAACACGTCGGCGTAGCGGTCGACGATTAGCGCGGGCATCTGGTCGGCTTCGCTCGAGATGAGGCGGTAGGCGTTACTCCCGTCGACCACGCGATCCCGGAACCGCTGCGCCGCTGCAATGCGATCGGGAATTGAAAACTCTTTGCCCAGCAGGCGCAGCGTGATCTGGGATGTACTCGAATAGTGGGCCTGGCCGCAGGAGCGTCCGCGCGGATCCAGCACATTCACCACGTCCCCCGGGGCGGCGTGGCCCCGATTCGAGACGTCGCTCGAATAGACCCAGACGTGTCCGGCGGCTAAGCGTTCGGCGGCGCGGCGATTGATCGATACAGTAGGCGGCAACCTACTAGCTTAGCGAGGCCGCGCGAGGGAAGCCGAAGAAAGTTTTTTTCGTCGGCGCCAGGTGTCGAACCCCCAGTACCCCAGGCGGTACGTAAGGAGTACGCCCACCCCGATTCCCCAGTAGATCGGCTCCCATAACGCCGCCTTCCCCTGCCAAAAGAAATGGACTACTCCCGCAATTGCTGCAAGATAGACCAACCGATGCAGTTGTTGCCATCGCCGGCCGCCGAGCTTCTTGATCGCCGCCTGGGAAGACGTCGCGGCGAGGGGTACCATAAGTCCTAAACCGATTAGCCCTGCTATAAAAAAACGGCGCGTTGTAACATCCTCCCAGATGATCTCCTGGTTCCACTGCGCATCGATCGAGTAGTAATGCAAAGCGTGCAGGCAACCGTAGAAAAACGCAAAGAGTCCGACTATCCTTCGAAAACGAATCAGTCCGCTTTGGCCGGGCAGACGCCGCAACGGAGTAATGCACAGGACGCCAACCAGAAACCGCAGAGTCCAATCGCCAGTGAAGCGGGCCACCGTTTCGATTCGGTTGATTCCCAGTTGATTGTGCTCCCAACGCCAGGCCAACCCCAACAGCGGCAAAAGGCAGAGCACGAACAACGCCCTTTTGGCCCATCGATGATTCCATATCTGATTCACACTTCGCTCCTCTCAGCCGACAAGAACATTCGAGCTCTGTTTTTCACAATGCGTGCGCGACTTCTTATTCTCACTCTGCTTGTAGTCTTGCTGGGCTCTTCGTGTCAGCGGAAGGCGGTCCAGAGCGGGACGGTGGAGAATCCTCCGGTTCAGTCCGCGCTGGCGGACAGAGCCCGCCCGGCCTCTGGCCGTCGGCCCGTTCACCCCTACTCCGTCGTTTCGGGCGGCCTCTCTACGCCTCAGGAGATGGCTACCGCCGTCGAGAACGATACCGTGGTTCGCGAGCACTACGCGGGGTTGGTTCCGGCGAGTTTTAAGGTCGAAAAGCTCCAGGAAGACCGCCAGGGCTACGTTTCCTACCGCATTCGAGACAAGGTCTTCTGGACGAAGCGCATGATGACGCTGAAGAAAGGGGAAGTCGTACTGACCGACGGAGCGCTGACTGACGGAGCGCTGACTGACGGAGCAACGATGCTGCGCGGCCGCTGTGGCAACCGCGTTTCGTCGATCCCGATGGAACCGGTGGCGGCAAAAGGAGACGAACCGGAGGAGGTCGTCTTCGATTCGTTTCAAGACGAGCGGCTCCTTGCTGGGATTCCGCCGGTACCCGAAGCGAGCCCAATCGGCGGCGCTTTGGTCTTAACACGCTATCCAGAGGTTTCGGGTGCCGACTCGCTACTCATTTCGCCGGGTTCATTGTATGGGCTGTCTTTAGAACCTGCCGGGGTCGGCGGATCCAGCCCCCGGTATATCCCCTTTGGCGGCGGCGGTGGTTTTGGAGGCGGCGGCGGCGGTGGTTTCGCAGGAGGTGGAGGTGGCAACGGCTCCCTTCCGCCTTCGGCAGGCCTGGGCCCTCTGAATCCGGCAGGACCGTTCCCTCCGGCACTGTTGAATCCAGCGCTGATTACTTACGTCCCCCCGGCGCTGACTCCCGGTCTGCCACCGCCCGGCCCCTATGGACCACCCCAACCTTACGTGCCGCCAACTCCCAACGTGACGGTTCCGCCTACATCCGGGCCCCCGCCGAGCCGCCCCCCCATCAGCATCCTGCCGCCCTCTGGCTCCATTCCGCCGATCACGCCGCCCAACCAACCTCCTGGCACGCCCCCTACCGTTCCGCCGAGTTTCGAGACGCCGCCCACCTTCAGTCCCCCTCCGGCGCTGGATCCACCACCACCGCCAGATTCGTCCATCCCGGAACCGAGCACATTCCTGATGGTTGCCAGCGCTTTGGCCGTCTACGGGGCCTCTCGCTACTTCGCCAAAAAGTAGCCCCATCGGGCCTGACGCCGTTGCTAGCCCATCACCTTAATCTCCAGTTCCCCTTTGCCCAAGCGTACGATCAACCCTTCGCCCGGCATCGCGTCGGCCGCTTCCCGCACCACCTGCCCGTTGTAGCGCATCACGACGGCATACCCACGCTCGAGAATCTTCAACGGGCTCAATTGCTCCAGCGTAGCCCGGCCCACCTCCAACCGCCGCTCCGCCCCGGCAAAACGCCGTTCCATCAACTCGGCTCCGCGCCGCTCCGCTCGCTCGAGTCGCCCTCGGACCGCCGCCATGCGCAGCCGTAAATCCAACCTCCGCAGACGAACGTCCAACTCCGTCCAATCCTCCCGCGCCTGCCCCACCAACCCTCGACCCAGCCCCCGCAGTTCAAAATCGGCATCGTCCACCCGCTGCTGCGCCCGGTTGATCTTCCGCGCGATCGACGCCTGAACGCCTTCCACCCCCACCGCGCTCCACCGCCGCGCCGCCACCGAAATAAGATAGCGCAGCGCCTGCGTCATCTTCCACTGCGCGTTGTCGATCTGGTCCATCATCGCTTCCCGGGTCGCCGTCAGAATCTCGGCCGCGGCCGACGGAGTTGGTGCCCGCAAGTCCGCGACGAAGTCCGCAATCGTAAAATCGGTCTCGTGCCCGATGGCGGAGATCACCGGCACCGAACATTCGAAAATCGCCCGGGCGACGGATTCTTCGTTGAACGTCCACAAGTCCTCCAGCGATCCCCCGCCCCGCGCCACGACGACCACGTCGGCCCAACCGCCGGCCGAAAAGTAGCGCACCCCTTCCACCACCTGCTCCGCCGACCCCGCCCCCTGCACCTGCGCCGGCCAAAGCCGCACGTGCAGCCCTGGGCATCGCCGCTCGATCACCGTCAGGAAGTCGCGGATCACCGCCCCCGTCGCCGACGTCACAATTCCAATCCGTTGCGGCAGTTTCGGCAGCGCCCGCTTCCGCGCCGTCGCAAACAAGCCCTCGGCTTCCAGACGCTTCTTCAACTGCTCAAAGGCCAGTTGCAGCGCCCCCTGCCCCACCGGCTCAATGGTTTCGACGATCAGTTGATACTCGCCGCGCGGCTCATAGACTTCCACCCGACCCCGCGCCAAAACGGCGAGGCCATCGTTCGGTTTGAACCGCAAAAGCCGATAACTTCCCTTCCAGCAAGCGCACTTAATTTGCGCCCCGCCGTCTTTCAAGGTGAAGTAAGCGTGACCGCTCGTGGCCACCTTCAATCCGGAAACTTCCCCGCTCACCCAAATGTTTGTAAACTCGGTGGACAGGATCCCCGCAATCTCACCCGTCAGTTCGCTCACCGTGTACTGTCGCCGCGGCGCTAATTCCATCCCCCGATTCTCTCACTCCGGAGCTTCCATGAGTCCCAAAGACGTTCTCGCGTTCGCCCAGGAAAGCGGTGCCAAGCAGCTCGACATGCGCTTCACCGATATTCCAGGCCTTCAGCATCACATTTCCTACCCCATCGCCATGCTCACCGAGGACGCTTTCGAAGACGGCTTCGGCATCGACGGCTCCTCCATCCGCGGCTGGGCCGCCATCAACGAATCGGATATGATCCTCATTCCGGATCCCTCCACCGTCATGATGGACCCCTTCTACGAGACCCCCACCCTCGTCATGACCGGCATGGTCAAGGACCCCATCACCCGCCAGTCCTACGAACGCGACCCCCGCCACATCGCCCAGAAGGCCGAGGCCTATCTCCGCTCCACCGGCATCGCCGACACCTGCTTCGTCGGCGCCGAAGCCGAGTTCTTCGTTTTCGATAACATTCGCTTCGACTGCACCCCGAACTCCGGCTACTACTACATCGACGCCGAAGAGGGCCGCTGGAACACCGGTCGGGAGTCGAACAATCACGGCTACCGCCCGCGCTACAAAGAGGGCTACTTCCCCGTCCCGCCGACCGACCATTATCAGGATCTCCGGGCCGAGATGGTCGAGGTGATGGAGTCCTGCGGCCTCGTCATCGAATGCCATCATCACGAAGTCGCCTCGGGCGGCCAGTGCGAAATCGATCAGCGCTACGACACCCTCATCAAGTCCGCCGATAACATGATGACGTACAAGTACGTCGTCCGGAACGTGGCGCATCAGTACGGCAAAACCGTCACGTTCATGCCGAAGCCGATCTATGGCGATGCCGGCTCCGGCATGCACTGCCACCAGTCGTTGTGGAAGGATGGCAAGCCCCTGTTTGCCGGCGACGGCTACGCGGGCCTGAGCCAGATGGCGCTTTGGTATACCGGTGGTTTGCTCAAACACGCCCGTGCCCTGTCCGCCATCATCGCCCCGACGACGAACTCCTATAAGCGTCTCGTCCCCGGCTACGAAGCCCCCGTTAACCTCGCTTACAGCCGCCGCAACCGCTCGGCCGCCTGCCGCATCCCGATGTATTCGGCCAGCCCGAAATCGAAGCGCGTCGAATTCCGCCCCCCGGATCCCGCCTGCAATCCGTACCTGGCTTTCGCCGCCATGATGATGGCCGGCCTCGATGGAATTCTGCACAAAATCTCCCCCGGCGAACCGCTCGACAAGGACATCTACGACCTGTCACCGGAAGAGATGAAGTCGGTCGCCTCCATGCCCGCTTCGCTCGAAGAAGCGCTGAATTGTCTGGAGGACGATCACAACTTTTTGCTGAAAGGCGACGTGTTTACCGAAGAGTTGATCGAGACGTATATTTCGTATAAACGGCACCACGAAGCCGACGCGGTTCGCCTTCGGCCCCACCCCTACGAATTCGCGCTCTACTACGACATCTAAACTAGGATTTGGTGCCTACCGTTCTCCAACTCGCTATTTCCCGGGGCGGCGTCCCGAAGCTTCCGATTCTGGAAGCCCACGTGACGCCGCTCGGTATCGCCGGTGACGTCCAGAAAAACCGCAAGTACCACGGCGGTCCGAACCAGGCGTTGCTGCTGCTCACGGCCGAAGGCCTCGAGGAACTCAAGGCCCTCGGGTTCCCTGTCTACCCTGGCGCGCTGGGGGAGAACGTGACCACGGTCGGCCTCGACCGCGGCGCCCTCCGGTTGGGCCAACGGTACCGCCTTGGAGAAGTCGAAATCGAATTGACCAAAATGAGGGAGCCCTGCCGCGCTCTTCATCCATACGGCCTCGCCATCGGCAAAGCCGTCTACGACGCCGACGTTAAGGCCGGCCGACCTCTATCCCCCCGTTGGGGCCTCGCTGGCTTCTACGTCAAAATTATTCGGACCGGCGTGATCCGGCCCGGTGACCCCATCACCCTGCTTTCGGATCCATGTTGATCGCCAACGATTACCTGCAGCGGTTAGAGCACCGCGACGCGGACGCCTTTGCGCGCATCCAACGGAGCCCCTCGGCCTATCAGTCGGCGCTCGCTCTTTTCGCCCACTCCCGATTCCTTTCAGAAGAAGTCATCCAACACCCCGACTGGCTCGAAGACCTTTGCGCCCGCAACGCGCTGCATCAGTCGTACTCCACCGACCAGTTCGCCGATCGGCTCGAAGCCTTCCTGCCCCCCGGCGTCCCCGCCGCCGTCGACCTGGCATACTTCCGCCGTCGGGAGATGCTGCGGATCCTCCTCCGGGACGTCCGCTGCTTCGCCGATCTGTCGGAGACCACTGCCGAACTCTCCAGCCTCGCCGACGCGATTGTCGATCTTACTTATCGCCGCGTCGCCGCCCATTACGCCCTCCGGCACGGGCTGCCCGCTACGGGGTTCTCCATCCTCGCCGTCGGCAAGCTCGGCGGCCAGGAACTGAACTACAGCTCGGATATCGATCTCATTTTCCTCTATGGCGCCAACGGCGAGACCCGTGGCCCCGAGCCGATCACCTACAAGGAATTCTTCAAGAAGGTCGCCAACCAGATCACGGACCTGCTGTGCCGCTACACGCCCGAAGGCATCTGCTACCGCGTCGATCTCCGTCTGCGCCCGGAAGGCAAGCACGGCGAGGTCGTCATGTCGCTGGACGCCGCCAAGGCCTACTACCAAACCCGCGGCCGCGACTGGGAGCTTCAGATGCTGATCAAAGCCCGCGTCGCCGCCGGAGAGCCCTTCCCCGGCCGGGCCCTGCTGGAATTCGTCGAACCACTCATCTACTCCACCTCCCTCGACTTCACGGCCATTGAGGCGGTCTCTCAAACGCGCCTGCGCATCCACGAACAACTCGCGTCGCGCAAATTTAACTCCGCCGACATCGACGTCAAACTCTCGCCCGGCGGCATCCGCGATATTGAGTTTCTCGTCCAGTGTCTCCAGCGTTTGCATGGTGGACGCGAACCGTGGGTCCGCCACGGTGGCACGATGCTGGCCCTCTCCCGGCTCCGCGATAAGGAGCTTCTGTCGGCCATTGAGTACAGCCGCCTGACGAGCGCCTACCAGTTCCTCCGCCATTTGGAGCATCGCCTGCAATTCGAAGACGATCGCCAAACGCACTCGCTTCCTCCCGAGCCCGTCGACACCGCCCGCCGCATGCCGCCCGCCGAAGTCGGCGGGGACGTTTCGGCGGAGCGTTTGCTGCAGCATCTCCACCTCCACCTGGCCGAGGTTCACGAAATCTACGAGCGCGTCATCCACGCCCAGCGCCCCAGCACCATCAACCCCGAGCCGAGCCTTCCGCCTTCGAACCTCGTCCGCTTTCTTGACCAGAAAGCGCCGCGTCTGGCCGCCGTTCTCGCCGCCCGGCCCCTTCATCGATCCGCCCTTGCCTTCGAGCATTTCCTCGAAAAAATGTTGGACGCGCCCGACTGGCTCGCGCTGCTCGACCGCGACCCCGTCCTGGCCGCCCACGTCCTGGATATCTTCGAAACCAGTCCGTTTCTCACTGAGCAACTCGTCCGCACCCCCGATCTGCTCGCCGAGTTCGCGCTGTTCAACGCGCCGCTCAACCCTCCGCCCCCCGACGCCGACGCCGCCGAACTCCGGCGCTACTTCCGCCGCGAAATGTTCCGGATTCAGGCCGAATCCATCTGCCTTCGCCTGCCCGTTTTTACGACCCTCGATCGGGCTTCCCAACTCGGGGAATGGATCATCGCCTCGGCCTATCGCATCGCCGCCGGGCCGGACCTGCCGCCGCATCTCACCGTCATCGCGCTCGGTCGGCTCGGCATGCGTGAGTTCGATCTCGGTTCGGACGCCGACCTCGTCTTCGCCCTTCCCAACGCCGCCGCAGAAGAGCTTCCGCAGTGGTCCCGAGTCGCCGAACGGCTCATCGAGATCCTCAGCGCCTACACCGGCGAGGGCGTGATGTTCGCCGTCGATTCCCGCCTTCGCCCCAACGGCCGCGCCGGTGCCCTGGTGCAAACCGAGTCCGCCTTCCTCGAGTATTTCGAACACCGCGCCGAAGCGTGGGAAGGCATGGCGTACATGAAGTCCCATGCCGTGGCGGGCGACATTGAAGCTTCGACGGCCTTCCTGCACGAACTCCAGCGGATCGACTGGCGCCGCTACGGCCAATCCGGGCGCTCGCGCGCGGAACTCCGCCGCATGCGCCTGCGCCTGGAACGGGAACTCGGCACCGCCCAGCCCCTGAAGGCCGGCTCGGGCGGGTACTACGATATCGACTTTATCCTGATGTACCTCCGACTGAAGAGCGCGGGGTTTTTCTTCAAACAATTGTCCACCCCGCGCCGGATCCAAGTCATCGAGGAGATGGGCCATCTTGACCCCGGAGACGCCAACTTCCTACGCGATGCCGCCACGTTCTATCGCGCGCTCGACCATGGTCTCCGCGTGATCTTCGGCCACGCGGAACCCACCCTCCCCAAATCGCAACTCCATCTCGACATGCTCACCGACATCATCAGCCGCTGGACGCCGGTCCATTTGCACGACCAGCCGCTTCCCGATAAAGTGGAACAGATCCGCAGCCGCACCCGCGAAATCTTCGACCGCCTCTTTGCTGTCTAATGCGCTTTATTTTTTTCCTCGTTTCCCTGCCCGTCCTGCTCCCTGCTGCTGACCCGCCGCTGCTCGACCGCGCTTATCAGCGCATGTACAACTTCGACTTCAAGAGCGCCCAAGGCCTCATCGATCAGCACATTGGGCAACAGCCGCAAGACCCCCTGGGCTACACCACCCGGGCCGCCGCCTTAGTCTTTCAGGAGCTTGACCGCCTCAGCATCCTGCAAACAGATTTCTTTCTCGACGACGACCGCATCGCCGCAAAGAAGAAGCTCAAGGCCGATCCGCAAACCCGCGCCGCCTTCTACTGGGCCGCCCAGCAGGCCCGCGAACGCGCTGACGCCGCCCTCTTGAAGAATCCGAACGACACCGCCGCTCTGTTCTCGCTCTCGCTCTCCTGGGGCCTCACCACCGACTACGCCGCCTTCGTCGAAAAACGCCAACTCGGATCGCTCACCTACGCCAAGACGTCCCACAGCTTCGCCAAGCGCCTCATCGCCGCCGACAAAAACTACGGCGATGCCTACCTCACGACCGGCCTCAGCGAGTACCTGCTCGACAGCCTCCCCTTCTTCGTCAAGTGGTTCGTCAAGTTTGAAGACACGAAGGGCTCGAAGCAAATCGCGGTCGAACAACTCCAGTTCGCGGCCAAAAATGGCCGATATCTTGGTCCGTTTGCCAGAATTCTACTCGCGGTCGCCGCTTTGCGCGACAAGCAGAAACCACTGGCCAAAGACTGGCTGGCCGGACTCGTGCGAGACTATCCGGAGAACCCTCTTTTGCGACATGAATTGGAGAAGCTCCGTTGAGCCAGCTAACTGACTACGAAGGCTGCGGCCCTTTACGAGTGGTTCGTGAGTTTCACGACTACGACGGGCAATGCCTGAGCCCTGGCCAATGCATTGAGTTCGACTTCTATAACTACGTGCCGTACGAGGCCGGTTATACTTTTTCTTCCAATGGGCAGACGGTACTTCGTCTCTCCGGGGACGTCCCCACCGATCGAGACGTCGTCTCCTATCCGGAACGCTATTTCGCCCTTCCCCTCCCCCGCCTCGCCTGGTACACCAACGGCCCGGCGCTACCGGTGACGGCGGAATTCGCCGATCTCGATGGCCGCACCTATCGCGCCGGCGATCAGATTCTCTGGGCGGTGCACGAACGCGACCAGACCCAGATGATCCATCTGTTTCAGGGCCACTCCGGCCCGGTCCTCCACCTCGACGAACAGAACCCGGCTCACGCCGCCGTCCTCCTCTACCCCGAACGTTATTTTGAGCTCCCCTTCGATGCCCGGCCTGAGTGATTACGCCCAACGCGGTTTGCTGAAATGCCGACGTCCCTTCGTCGATTTCGACGGCGAGATCTGGATGCCGGGAGACCCTCTCCAATTCACCTCCGCCCTGCCGGGTGAGCCCTACGTTTTTCTCGATGGCACCAAAGCCGTCCTGCGACTGATCGAATCCGACATCGAGCAAGGCGAAGTCCTCGCCCAACCGGAGCTTTATTTCGAGCTTCCGCCGCTCGAAGCCTAATCCTCCTCGCCCTTATCCCGACGGGCGCATAATGGTAGGAATGCGCCTCGCCGTTATCTCGGTTTTTTTTCTCGCCACCCGGTGCCTATCCGCGCAGGTGATCGAGTTCGAATCCGGCGGCCTCCGTTACCAAACTTTAACGAAGAACGGCGTCACCATCATGTACGCCCATCTGCCCGCTATCGTTCGAGAGTATGCGACCATCCAGGTCGCGGTCTCCAACGGCACCAAACAGCCCATCATCATCCGCCCCGAAGACTTCACCTGGACCCCCGAAACCGGGCCCGCCATCACTCCTGTCGCTCCCCGCTTCGTCGTGAAGGAACTCCTCACGAAGGCCCGCCGCGACGACGTCGTCGGCCTCGTCGGGGCCTACGAGACTAGCCTCTACGGCCTCTCCCAACTCCGCTCCTCCACCGGCTATGAATCCCGCCGCCGCGCCGCCCTCGCCGAAGTCGAGTCCGCCAAGCTAAAGGCCGCCGCCGCCGCTTCCGCCATCGCCTTCGTCCAAATTAAACTCGTCGCCGGCGAGACCACCGACGGGGCCCTCTTCTTCAACACGGCGGGCAAGCATCTCCCGTCCGGCCTGCTTCGGGTCCTGTGCGGCAACCAACTCTTCGAGTTCACCGCCAGCCTCCCGCCCGCTCTGAAAGAACGGTAGCTGCACCCTCTGGCACTTCCGCCGCATCCTAAGGCCTGAAACCTTATGCCGACTCTTTTTGATCCGCTCGCTCTCGGGACGCTCACACTCCCCAATCGCATCGTCATGGCACCGATGACCCGTAGCCGGGCCAACACCGATGGCGTGATCGGCGAACTCACCGCCACCTATTACGCCCAGCGCGCCTCCGCCGGGCTTCTAATCTCTGAAGGCACCATCCCCTCGGCCATGGGCAAAGGCTACGTCCGCATCCCCGGCATCTATTCGCCGGAACAGATCGCCGGCTGGAAGGTGGTCACCGAAGCCGTCCACTCCGCCGGCGGACGCATCTTCCTGCAGATCATGCACTGCGGCCGCATCGCCCACCCCCAACTCCTCCCCGGCGGGGCCCAAGCCGTCGCCCCTTCCGCCATTCTCCCGAACGTCAAAACCTGGATCGACGGCGTCGGCATGGTCCCCCTCGAAACCCCTCGGGCCCTCGAAACCAGCGAGATCCCCGGCATCATCGAAGAGTTCCGCCAAGCCACCGTCAACGCCCTTGCCGCCGGCTTCGACGGCGTCGAACTCCACGCCGCCTCGGGCTACCTCCCCATGCAGTTCCTATCGTCCAGCACCAACCACCGCACCGACCAGTACGGCGGCTCCGCCCTCAACCGCTGCCGCTTCGTCCTCGAAGCGCTCACCGCCATGGTCTCAGTCGCGGGTGCCGACAAGGTAGGCATCAAAATCAGCCCCGCCATGCCGTTTAACGACCTGACCGACGAGAACCCCGCAGAAACGTATTCGACGCTCGTAAGCGCCATTAGCGGCCTCGGGCTGGCCTATCTCCACGTCGCCCAGACGGTCCCGACGCCGGACTTCCACGCCATTCTCCGGCCCCTCTTCACCGGCCCCTATCTCGCCGGCGCCGGGCTCACCAAAGAATCCGCCACCACCCTGCTCGCCTCTGGCCAAGCCGACGCGGCCGTATTCGGCGTCGCCTTCATCGCGAACCCGGACCTCCCCGCCCGCTTCGCCTCCGACGCCCCCTTGGCCGCCCCCGACGCGTCAACTTTCTACACGCCGGGAGCCCAGGGTTACACGGACTATTTGCCGAAATAAGTGTCGTCAATCACGATCGGAGTAAGCAGCTTGATCGCATCCACCTGCTTCTTCGCCATCTCCGGTCGCAGCTTCTCTTCAATGCTCTTGCGAACATCTTCGAGCCCCTTCGATCGCCGCTCTTCCACCAGAATCAGGTGGTAGCCGAAGGGGCTCTCCACCGGCTCACCCACCTTCCCGATCGGCTGCGAAAACGCCGCCTGTTCAAACTGCGGAACCATCTGGCCCTTGGCAAAGAAACCCAAATCGCCCCCGGCCGCGCCGGAACCAGCATCGTCGCTCTCGGCCTTGGCCAGCGCCGCAAAGTCGCCGCCGCCGTCAATCTTCGCCTTCAACGCTTTCGCCTTCGCCAGCGACTCTTCTTTCTTCAGGTCCTTCTGGCCTTCCTTCAGCGGAACGCGCGAACCTTCGAACCGAATCAGAATATGCTTGGCCTTCACTTCCTCGGCCTCGCCCTTGGTCTGTTCGTACGCAGCTTTAACCGCCGCTTCGTCGATCGTGATCTTATCCGAAATCTCTTTGAACAAGTTCGAGGCGAGCATCTGGTCGATCTGGAACGCGATCTGGGACTTGGTCTTCGGATCCTGGTCCATCTTCCGCTTCCGCGCTTCCATCGCCATCATTTTGAGTTCGGCGTACTGCTCGGCCACCCGTCGCTTGTTCGGGCCGGAAGCCTGGGATTTGATCTGCTCCGGCAATCCCGCGAGAAATCCTTCATACTCGCTCTTGGTCACTTTGGCCGAACCAATCTGGATCACGACCGGGTCGCTGGCGGTTGCCGCGACGGCGGGCTTGGCAGCAGCGGCCGGCTTCGCAGCAGCAGCGGCCGGCTTCACTGCGGCGGCGGCCGGTTTCGGCGCGGCGGCAGCGGCAGGCTTCTCGGCAGTCACGGCCGGCTTGGCCGGCGCGGGAGCTGCCTTTTTCGGGGTCGGCGTTTGGCCGTTCACAAGCAATGCAGAAAAAAGTGCGGCAGTGCTAAGTCCAACAAACTGAAAAGCTTTCATCTAGGTACCTTCATTTAGAATATCCCGAAAAGGACGAAAATACTTGCACCCGTCCGTTAGACTCTCGGGTAGAGGATCAAATCGCTAATGCAACCCGCTCCGAAGAAGCCAACCCCGGCCCGCCTCCGCGTTCTCTGGCCCGACGTCTGGGCCCTCATCAAGCCCCGTCGCGCCGCGCTGGCCCTCGGCTTGGTGCTCATCGTGATCAGCCGTACCGCCGGGCTTGTTCTGCCCGCGTCCACTCGCTTTCTGATCGACGACATCCTCGGCAAGAAGCGATACGAACTACTCGAACCGCTCATCGCGGCCGTCTTCCTCGCCACCGCCATTCAAGCCGCTACCTCCTATTCACTCACCCAGCTCCTGTCGAAAGCCGCCCAACGGCTCATCGCCGAGATGCGGAGTAAAGTCCAAGCCCACGTCGGCCGACTCCCCATCAGCTACTTCGACGCCCATAAATCCGGAGCCCTCGTCTCCCGCATCATGAACGACGTCGAAGGCGTGCGCAATCTTGTCGGCACCGGACTCGTCGAACTCGTCGGCGGGCTCCTCACCGCCTGCCTGTCGCTCTTCGTCCTCTTGTCGATCAGCCCGAAAATGACCGGCGTCGCGCTCGCCGTCGTCCTCGTCTTCACCGGCGTCCTGCAACAGGCGTTCAAGAAGCTCCGCCCCGGCTTCAAGGAACGCGGCGTCATCCAGAGCGAGGTCACCGGCCGCCTCACCGAATCCCTCGGCGGCGCCCGCGTCATTAAGGGCTACCACGCCGAAGCCCGCGAAGAACAGGTCTTCCGCAAGAATGCCAACCGCCTGCTCAACAACATTCTGCAGTCGCTCAGCGGCGTCTCGGTCCTCTCGCTTTCGGCCACTTTGCTCCTGGGCATTGTCGGTGCCCTCGTGATGTGGATGGGCGCCGGTCAAATCATCGCCGGCACCATCACCCTCGGTGGCTTCGTCACCTTCACCGCGTTCCTCGCGTTTCTAGTCGCCCCCGTCTTCCAAATCGTGAACATCGGCACGCAACTAACGGAAGCCATGGCCGGCCTCGAACGAACCCGTGAGATTCTGAACGAACCCCGCGAAGAGGATGACCCCCGCCGCACTGTCGCCCTCGGGCCCATCGAAGGTGAAGTCCGCTTCGAGGACGTCAGCTTCCAATACGAAGAGAATAAGCCCGTCCTCCAGCACGTCAGCTTCGTCTCTTCCCCCGGCACCATGACCGCCCTGGTCGGCTCCTCCGGTTCCGGTAAGTCAACCACCATCGGCCTGATTGCCGCCTTCTATGTGCCTAACTCCGGGCGCGTCACCATCGACAACGTCGACCTCTCCACCGCCATCCTCGCCAGCTTCCGAACCCAAATCGGCGTCGTGCTCCAGGAGACCTTCCTGTTCGACGGTACCGTCCGCGAGAACATCGCCTTCTCGAAACCCGATGCCTCCGACGAAGACGTCATGCGCGCCGTCAAGATGGCCCGCGTCGACGAGTTCTGCGAAAAATTCCCTGAAAAGTACGAAACCATCGTCGGCGAACGCGGTGTGAAACTCTCCGGCGGCCAACGCCAGCGCGTCTCCATCGCCCGCGCCATCCTGGCCGACCCGCGTATTCTCATCCTCGACGAAGCCACCAGTTCGCTCGATAGCGAAAGCGAGGCCCTGATTCAGGAAGGGCTCAACTTTCTCATGAAGGGCCGGACCACCTTCGTCATCGCCCATCGCCTATCCACGATTCGCAAGGCCGATCAAATCCTGGTCGTCGAAGCCGGCGAGATCGTCGAACGCGGCACCCACCCCGAGCTATTAGCGATCGAAGGCCGCTATCGCGAGCTTTATGAAAAGCAGCACGGCCTCGAGAAGAACCTGTTCCTAGCGCCCGGCGAAGGCGACGCGTAAAGCCGCCGCGGCGGTCGCCACCGCCTCCCGGGCCTGGGCGAACTCGGCCGTCATTAACGCAAATCCATGCACCATGTCTTTGTAGTCATGATGCTCCACGGCCACGCCGGCCCCCCGTAGTTTCGCCGCAAAAGCCAGGTCCTCCTCCCGCAACGGATCCACCTCCGCCGTCACTAAATACGTCGGCGGAAACAAGCCAAAGTCCTCAGTCAGCAGCGGCGACACCCGCGGGTCACTTCGCTGCCCCTCCGCGTACGCCGCCCAACCCCGCTGCATGTCGTCCGCGTTCGGCCACGGCCCCGGCGGCACCGCCTGATGACTCCTCGCGTCCAACATCGGGTAGAACAGCATCTGCCATCGCCACCCCGGCACCGCGGCCGCCACGCTCGCCGCCAACGCCCCGCCCGCGCTGTCGCCTCCCACCGCCAACCAAGGAACCCGCTCCGCCAGCCAACCGGCCACCGCCAACCCGTCGTCCAACGCCGCCGGAAACGGATGTTCCGGCGCCAGCCGATAGTCCACCGCGCAAACGCCGCATCCAGAAAGCAACGCCAGTTCCCGGCAAAACAAATCGTGCGTCTCCAGGTCGCCGCTCAGAAAGCGCCCCCCATGGAAGTACAACAGAGCACCCGCCGACCACGCGCCGTAGAGCCGCACCGGCACCCCGTTCGCCGCACCATTTTCCACCATCAACTCCTGCGCCACCACCCGCTGCAACCGCCGCGCCCCCCGCATTGCGGCCCGCGTCTCGGCGATCGTCATCTCCGCCCTGGGCTTCGCTCCCGCGCAAAGTGCTATATAGCGATCTAAATCGCTAGGCACTCCATCACCTCCCGGTAAAACTCCGGATGGGATTCCCACGTCTGCGCCGTCACCAGACGCCCGTCCCGTACCGCCTGCCAATGCTCCCACTTCCCACCCGCCTGCGTCACTTCAAACTTCACATGCTCATAGCAGGTCACCCGCCGACCCTTCACAAGACCCGCCGCAATCAGCACCTGAATCCCGTGGCAAATCGCGAACACCCACTTGCCCGATTCTGAAAACGCACGCACGATCGCCAACACTTTCCCGTCGTTCCGCAGG